>NZ_JBNAIC010000043.1:0-2523 GCF_050031695.1 Pleomorphochaeta sp.
TAAATTAACGTACTCGTCATACCTTCATAAATTTTAAACCTAATAGTATCACTTCTTATCTCAATTAAATCCATCCTATAATAACCATCATACCCATCTACTAAAAATGCTGTATCAGAAATATATTCGGGTTTTATTCTATTTTCTCTTGATAAAGATGTACAGCAAATAAGAATAATACTACCACCAATAATAAAACCTATCAATATCCCTACACAAGTAAATAATAATATTTTTTTCATAGTATTTATGTTTATAAAAAACAAATTTGAAGAAAATTAAAGCATAATATTCGACCAGTTCATATAATATACAGGCAAAACAGGAATCAAATATCCTAGAGGTAAATTATTAATTGAATTTCTTAAATTTATCTTTATGTCACCATCTAAATAAATACTATCAACATAATGAGTCCAATTGGTTTTGGTCAAATAAATATCATAAGAATCTTCATAAACAAAATCAGCATCATAAATCAAGATTCCACTCCTATCATATATTTTATACCTCACAGTGTCATTTCTTATTTCAACTAATTCCATCCAATAATGAGTATAACCATCACAATCATTGACTAAAACTGCAGATACAGAAACATTTTCTGGCTTTTCATTAACCATACTTGTATTTATATAGGGATGATAGAAACTCATAACTACTACCATACCGATAAATACACCTATAAGTATACCTAAAAAGGAAAATACGAATTTCTCGACCATACTAACATTTGTCTTTATTTTGAACATCTTTTTCATATCTTATATTCTGTAATAATATATAGGCATTTATTCCTCACAATACGCATCAACAATATTCATCTTTTGAAGTTAGTTTATATACACTCTCTCAATTTATAAGAGAACTCAACAAAAATTGATAAGAGAAATTGATATAAGTTGAAAAAATGAGAAACCATATCAATAATGTCAATACTAAAAAGACTCTATATTTAATTCTTCCTGTATATACAAATATTGATATCGCAACTCCTATAGATGCTAACCAATTAATAATAAGCAAGCTATAAACTGGAAACATAAACAGAAATAAAGTTTCTGTGAAATTATAACAATAGAACAAATACATTGGATGAAAAAACAATAGTATATTAATACACAATGCTATCACACCAAAGGCTTTAGATATTATTAAATTCTTCATAACTTATCATTTTTTTTGCTATTCTGTCAAACAAATACAACTATTCTCTTTTAAAATAAGCAGGTTGAAGAGCAGTCAATTGACAATAATGATCTTCTAATAGAATGGTACAATTACATAATCGGTCATCAAAAAAAACAACATGATCCGACCAATTGGATTTAGTTAAGGAAAAAGCACCACAATTATCTAAAATAAAATCAGCATCGTACACCAAAAGATTCGTCTTATAATTATAAAAATTAAACCTAATTGTATCATTTCTTATTTCAACTAAGTCTATCCAATAATAACCATCATACCCTCCTATTAAAAATGCTGAAACGGGAATACTATCTGGTTTTACTCTTTTAGGTCGTGGGATAAATGCTGTTCTTATAAGAATAATACTGACTCCAATAATTATTCCTATTAGTATTCCCAAAAACATAGATAATAATATTTTTTTCATTGTAATTTAGTTTATTAAAGAATAATTTAAAAAGATTCAATACCAAAAATAGGACAAATTCTTATAATATTCAGGTATAACAGGCATCAAACAACCAAGGTAATTACAACATATCTTTTTGTCACCAGAAAAGTTAAAGTCACTAACATACTGAGTCCAATTTGTTTTAGTCAAATAAAAATCATAAGAATCTTCGTAAACAAAATCAGCATCATAAATCAAAACGCCACTCCAATCTTGATAAATTTTAAACCTCACTGTATCATTTCTTATTTCAACTAATTCCATCCAGCAACCACCATCACAACCTCCTACAAAAGCAGCTGAAACAGGAACATTATCTAATTTTTCCCATTCTTTGGTTGGATAGATATATGCAAGATCAATAATAACACCAACGAGCATACCTATAAATACACCGATTAATATTCCTAAAAACGTAAATACTAATTTCTTCATCATACTATTTCTATTTTAATTAAAAAAGGATGACCAAATATTATCAATAGTTGTTTGATAAAAAAGTTCTAGCAGTACTAAAAAACCTAGTCATATTTTTTAATAAACAAACCATTTAAATTTGATACATAATAGATTACATAATGAGACTTTTCATTCAAGTAAAGAGGTCCTCCATAATCTTCACTATCATATAAACGAGGAAGTATACGTTTATCTGGGATAGTATTACCTATAAAAGGATCTACTGGCATACGTACACCATTAATGGAACCTGGATAAAGTTCATGAATATGTAATTCATAATAATTACCAACTTTTATTTTTTCACAACCTCTTGTTATGGCAATTTCTTCAATCATACTAAACATTTGAAATAAAGAATCATTTCTCTCAGCATATATTTGATAATAATGCTTTTTATATTTCAAACTTATAATTTTAAA
>NZ_JBNAIC010000044.1:0-29048 GCF_050031695.1 Pleomorphochaeta sp.
AAGTTTTAGATGCTGGTAAACATGATGACTTATTAGTTAATTACTTTAACTTAAGTTGGGAAGGTAACAGTGAACTTCCTGCAGGGGATTATGTAAGTAACGTAAAGATCTCTTATACAATCGAATAGTAGATACAATAAAATATATAAATACAACCTCCTAAAAAAGCAGCTCTTATTACGAGCTGCTTTTTAAATGCCTAATTAACAATTAAAAGAATTGATTTTTAATTTAAAAAAACTAACTTGCATCTAAACACCAGATTCGTTTATTATTTATAGCATGTGGGAAATTAGCATTATTGGAATATCACAAATAATATTTGGAATCATATTAATTCTTTCGAAAAAAAAAGAAAGAACTGACTATATATTAATATTATGGCTATGTACATTATCACTACCATTTATACAAACTATACAAGAAACTTTAAATCCAACAATAGACTATTCTTCAACTGTATTAAATCAAGCCTTTACAATACTTCATGGACCTTTCTTATATATTTACATAAAAGAATTAATTAAAAGAAGAAATGAAAAAATAAAATATTGGCCACATCTCATAATATTTATAATATTTTATATAATTTTCATTATAAATCCGGCCCCAATACACCCAGGTGGACCTAATGATTCAATAATAACTTCATTCTCGATTTCTAAATATTTTGGATTAATTAATATAATAGTATTTATAACTTATGGAATATTATCAATATTAACAATTTATAATCATAGAGAAAAAGTAAAAAACACTTTCGCATATACTAATAATAAAATTAATCTCATATGGTTAAATCTTCTACCAATTATTTTTATTATAATGATAAGTATTATTTTAATTATTGAAAATTCTAATTTAGAAAACATAATTGAAATTGAAGCTCTACACCAAATAATGTTTTTATTTCTTGCACTGTATTTAATCTTCTTTGGATTAAAACAAAATACAGTATTTCCTAATGAAAAAGAAGAACAAAATCAACAAAAAGTAGAAAACAAAACGACAGTAAATAAAATTGAGCCAATTCACAAAAATAATGAAAATGATAGATTATTAAAAGAAATGGATGCATTAATGAAAGAAGATAAACTATATCTAAATCCAACTCTTTCAGTTTATGATCTCTCCGATTCTCTTAACGTTTCAAGACATCAAATATCATCCCTTTTAAACAATGATTTATCAATGAATTTTTATCATTATGTAAATAAATATAGACTTGAAGAATTTTGTAATAGATTAAAAGAAGATACAAATAATCAATATAATATACTAGACCATGCATTTGATTCAGGGTTTAACTCTAAGTCAAGCTTCAATAGTTTATTTAAAAGTAACTACCAACAAACTCCTAGCCAATATAGAAAATCTTTAAAAACTCTATCTAGTTAATACTTTAGTCTAACCAATATTAATGGGTCCAAATTAGACACTAATTAGTCCAATTAGCACCATTTGGACGATTTTTATTTTAAAACCTCTTAAATTATCAACATCTAAATCAATTTAAGAGGTAAATACATGAATAAATTTATTCTGATATTAATGTCAATTTTATTAATACTAACATCTTGTGCTTCAAATGAGAATAAAACAACTACAATAGAACCTAAACTTCCAGATACAGGTCAATCAGCTACATATGATGCAAATGGTATATTAATAGAAGATATGAATGAGGATAATATCTATTATGGATCAGATGCTACAGTAGAAGGTAATGCTTTATCTTACCAAGACAATGAAGATGGTACAGTAACAGATTTAAACACAGGGCTTATGTGGCAACAAACTCCAGATTTTAATAGATACACTTATGACGAAGCAGTAGCATATTGTGAAAATCTAGAAATCGGTGGATATACTGATTGGAGATTACCAACTATTAAAGAACTATATTCTTTAGCTTATTTCAATGGTGAAATAATCCCAGAGGGAGAAAGTACTCCGTACATTGATACCGATTATTTTGATTTCCAATACGATAGATTATTATTTGCTGGACAATATTGGTCTTCAACAATATATGTAAAAAATGGTGTTCAAAACTATGAAGAACACGGCTCATTATTAGGTGGTTTTGGGTTCAACTTTGCTGATGGTCATATTAAATCATATGAAACTAGCTACTTTTTCGATGGAACTGCAATAACAGAAGAAGATGGCATTATGATTCCTGGCTGTTATGTTAGAGCTGTTCGAGGTACTACAACACTATATGATATGAATTATAATGATAATGGTGATGGTACTATTACAGATAACTCAACTAATTTAATGTGGGCACAAGATGATAGTATTGAAACTATGGATTGGATTGAAGCTTTAGCTTATGCAAATGAATCTGAATTAGGTGGATATAATGATTGGAGACTCCCAAATTCTAAAGAACTTGAAAGTCTAGTTGATTATAAAAAAACAGATTTCCCTGCTATTAATACAGATTTCTTTAATACTACAGTTACAAATTTTGAAACTGAAGAAGATGCATATTATTGTTGGACAAGCACAACTCAAGGTGATTTTAAAAATACCGCATGTTATGTTTCTTTTGGTCAAGCTTGGAGTAAAAAAAATAGTGATGCAACTACATACTACGATTGGCATGGAGCTGGAGCTCAACGATCAGATCCTAAAACTGGTAACCCTTCAGATTATGAAATGGCATCAGAAATGGCATCAGATTATATTTCGATAAATAATTATGTAAGATTAGTAAGAGATGCCAACTAAATTTAAAAAATACTTTACATAAATCTCAATAAAAAGTATTTTATAAAGGCTTTTGATATTAATTCAAAAGCCTTTTTCTATAAAAAAATATAAATAATTTTATATTTTAAAAAAAAATAACAAATTACAAATATGTTATTATCATATAATTCATTATCCCATAACACTTTAAAAAAAAATATAAATTCATCATGTATATTTTTTGTATATATATACTAGTAATGTATACAAATATATATTATGATATTGTTCGATTATCATTTTATAGGAGTAATGAAAAAATGAACGGGATAACAATATTAATAATCGGGCTTAGCTCATTATTATTAGGCTATGTTTTTTATGGCCAAAGACTTTCAAAAAAATGGGGTGTTGATGAATCTAAAAAAACACCAGCTTACGAACATGAAGACGGTGTTGATTATGTACCAACCGACTCAAATGTATTATTTGGTCATCAATTTGCATCAATTGCTGGTGCAGCACCAATTATCGGACCTATTGTAGCTTCAAGCTATGGTTGGCTTCCAGTATTATTATGGTGTTTAATGGGAGGAATTTTCTTCGGTGGAGTTCAAGATTTTGGAGCAATGGTAGCATCAGTAAAAAACGATGGACACTCACTAGGATATATAATTAAAAAATATTTAGGTTCCACTGGTAAAACACTATTTCTACTATTCTGTTGGTTATTCTGTATAGTAGTTATCGCAGCATTCGCTAATATTGTTGCTGTTTCTTTTGGATCCGTTGCTAACAATCCTGTATTAACTGCAAGCAATGGAAGTACAGCTACTACTTCTAGTTTATTTATTCTATTTGCAGTAGGTTTTGGATTTTTCTGTAGAAAAGTTCGCCCTAATAAAACAGTTCAAACTTTAATTGCACTTGCTTTATTAATTATTGCAATGGTAATTGGATTAAATGCTCCAATAACATCATTAACTGTTCAAAGCTGGACATATATAGTATTTATATATATTTTTGTAGCATCAGTTGTTCCTGTTTGGGCATTGTTACAACCTAGAGATTACTTAAATAGCTTTTTACTTATCTTCATGATTGCAGCAGCTGTTTTTGGTATTTTTATTGCTCGTCCAGAAATTTCACTTCCTGCAGTAACAAGTTTCTCTGTTGGTGGAAAAGGAATGTTCCCATATCTGTTTGTAACAATTGCTTGTGGTGCTGTTTCAGGTTTTCATGCTTTGGTAAGTTCTAATACTTCTAGTAAACAAATTAAAAATGAAAAAGATATGTTAAAAGTTAGCTATGGTGCTATGCTAGTAGAATCATTATTAGCAGTTATTGCATTAGTTTGTGTTGGATCTTTAGGTGGAATGCCAGAAGGAGCAACAGCACAACAAACTTTTGCTATGGCAATTGCGAACTTCTTAGATGTAGTCCATATGGATCATAATTTAAGTTTAACATTAATTAACTTGGCAATCAGTGCTTTTGCATTAACATCTCTTGACTCAGTTGCTCGTATTGCTAGATTATCTTTCCAAGAATTATTCACTGATGAAGATGAAGATCCATCTAAAGTATCACCAATAAAAAAACTATGTCAAAATTCGAGTTTTGCTACAATTATAACTTTAATTCTAGGCTATGCATTATCTAAAGGTGGTTATTTAAATATTTGGGCATTATTTGGAAGTTCTAACCAAATGCTTTCAGCATTAGCATTAAGCGCTGTTGCAGTATATTTAAAGAAAGCTGGCAAAGATAGCAAAAACGTATGGATTCCAATGATTATAATGATGGCTGTTACATTCAGTGCATTAACAATGCTAAACATTAGCAATTTCAGAGCTATTGGTTCTGAAGGTTTTGTATTTGCTAAACAAGGCTTACAATTAATTTTTGGTACATTTATTTTTGTAACTGGAATATTAATTTCTTATAATTCAATTAAGAGTTTATTCTTCAGCAATAATAAATAATAAGCTTTATTTTATACAATTTTGTTACTATATCGTACATTGTTTTAAATGTACGATATTTTTTTATCTCATAGTATGAATTAATAATAAAAGAATAGAATTGATACGCAAATTTGTTACTTAGTAATAAAAATAAATAAAGCCCTTAAGAAAACTTAAGGGCAAGAATTAAATATTTTAACAACTCAAAGAATTAATTCTTTTGATATATAAATTTAACAGGGTGTACATCCATAATATTAGTATACCAACCACCCCATTTATCAGTATCAACTAATTGGCTTTTTGTTAAATAGTAGAAAGGAATTACAGCTTGATTTTCATTAACTAAAATCTCTTCACATCTATGTAATAATTCCATTCTTTCTGGTCCATCTTCTAATAAGGAAGCTTCTTTAATTAAATTATCAAATTCTTCACTTGAAAAATTACCACCATTCATAGCGCCATCTGTTACAAACATATCTAAGAAAGTATTAGGATCTTGATAATCACCTACCCAACCATTACGAGCAATTTGGAAATTACCATCATCTCTATTAGAAATAAATGTTCCCCATTCTTGATTTTCTAAAGTTATAGTAATACCTAGAACATCTTTTAAATTAGCTTGTATTAATTCAGCTATCTTTTTATTAGATTCATTAGAATTATACAATAAAACCATTTCAGGGAACCCGATACCATTTGGATATCCTGCTTCAGCAAGTTTATCTTGAGCGATTTCGCATGCTTCATCATAATCCTCAAAAGGGAATTCCATTGCTTCATAACCTGTCATTTCTGGAATTAAACCCCATGCTGGCATACCAGAACCAACAATATTTTCAACCATTGATTCTCTATCAATAGAATAAGAAATTGCTTGTCTAACTAATACATTTTGAAGTTCATTAGAATCACAATTTACAATATAGAAAGAATTAGCTAATTTTGATGAAGATTGGAAATCTGCTCTCATTTGAGCTGAATCAATTTGATCTGTTGATATATCTGTTAACCAATCACACTCATTACCGATGTACATATTATAGTTAGTATTATCATCATCACTTGCTAAGTAAGTTACACTATCAAGATGAACATTATCTGCATCCCAATAATTTTCATTTTTTACAACTTTAATATATGATTGAGAAACATGTTCTTCTAATACAAAAGGTCCATTAGATACAATATTTTCAACTTGAGTCCATTTATCCCCATAAGTTTCTACACAAGCTTTAGGTAAAACAGCAAATGTAAAATGAGAGAAAGCTTCAACAGCATATGGAAGAGGTCCAACAAGAGTTACTTCAAGAGTATAGTCATCTATAGCTTTAACACCTAAACCGTCAGCATCAACTTTACCTGTAGCATAATCTGCAGCTCCTTTTAAAAACATTTCTGGGAACCAAGAATATGGAGCAGCAGTTTGAGGATCTAATTCTCTTTGCCATGACCATACAAAATCATTTGCTGTAATAGGAGTTCCATCAGACCATGTTGATTCTCTTAAATGGAAAGTAATTACAGTTTTATCATCACTAATCTCCCAAGATTCAGCTAATGCTGGAATTGGTTTAGCTGTTAATGGATCATTTTGAACAAGACCTTCAAATAAAGCATAATATATCCTATATTCAGGTTCACCTTCAATTTGTTGAGGATTAAGTGATGCTGGTTCAGTACCATTACTTATTATAAAGTTTCCGCCTTCTATAACTTCATCAGCAGTTGGATAACTCCAAGAAGTTACTTCTTTAGTTTCTACAGTATCATTATTAGCTACAGTAGAAGCTTGTTCAATTGATTCATTTGAATCAGTTCCTTGAGCACTTTTATTAGTTTCACTTGATGTATTATTAGTACATCCCATAAGTGAAAAGACAATTACAGTAAACATAATTAATAATGTTTTTTTTGAATTTGTATTCATTAGTCTTTCTCCAATTTTTTATATTGCAACGAAAAACTAACATATAAAAAAAACACATACAACCCTTTATTTAATCGTTTCAATGATATTTTTTTAGTGCAAAATAAAAGTATATAAGGGGTAAGTAATTATAAGAAAAATATAATTAAAAAAAATTTGTTACATATTTATACATATATATTTACATATATATTCATTATTTATTTTCCCCATATTATATGAAATTCATTTATAATAAATAACACGAATATCTTTTGTTCTATGCATAAATAACAGTATAAAATATGAAAAATAATAAAGACTTATAATGAAATTTAACTAGTTTACTTATGAATTAAAAAACCTATCATAAATACTTTGATAGGTTTAATTTTTTATTATTAATTATTGTTTATTAGCTTTGATAATTTCGCTTAGTTTTATATCTTTATGACGATATCTATTACTATTTACTTCACCATTTATATGAATAGCATGAGATGGACAACTATGAACACAAGCGAAACACATAAAACACTTATCACTTAAAGCAATTTTACCAGTTTTTGGATCCATTGAAATATTATCAACAGGGCAAACACTACTACAGATACCACATTGTTTGCAAGAATCATCGACTTTTATATAATTATCAATACCTTCTCCATATACATGTACTTTTAATCTTTTTTCATTAAAAGGTTTACCTTTCCTATTAAACATATAATTAGCAGATTTTTTTGATAAAAAAGACTCTTTCATAACCCAAATTTTTGATTGTTCAATTTCAGACTTTATTATATCTAAATGTTTTTCTATATCTTTTTTGCCTTCTTTTTTAACTTCTTTATCCATATCAAAAGTTGGAATATAATTATCAACCATTTGAATTTTGTTTATATAAGAAAACTTGTGCCCTACTTCTTTGCCAACATCTTTTAAATGAGTAGCTACAGCTCCTGAATAAATCCCATAAGTTATTACAGAAAAAAGATAATCTGTATTAAATTTTGCTTTTTTTAAAAAATCAACTACATACGGTGGAACAGCCCAACCGTGAAGTGGAAATACTATTCCAATTTTTTCATCACTAAATTCATAAATATTTTCTTTAATCATTTGTGGAATTGATAAAACTTCCCCACCAAGTGATTTTGCTACATACAGACTATTCCCTGTTGCTGTAAAATAAAGTATCTTCATATTTCCCCTCTTCATCTTTAATCTAAATTTTTTATTTTTAGATTTATATTTTAATTCATTTCTTATTGTTAAAATTACAATATCATATTAAATTTTAAGAAAATAGATAATTTTATCTCTAAAACTTGCCTAATTGTATCAACTAGGTTGAAATATAAATTTGATAGTGTTATGTTTTTCCCATGAGTAGAGAAAAAATAAAAACAATTATAGAAAACAATATTATTAAAAGTGGATTAAAAAGCACAAGTATAAAAGGAGTTGAACTTTTTAGAGTTACTGAATCACTAAATTGTGCACCTGCCATTTATGAACCAACCGTAGTTGCAATAGTAAGTGGTGCTAAAGAAGCAATCCTTGATGGTAAATCATATTTATATGACAGCAGTCAATACATGTGTTGTACAATGTCTTTACCTATTGAAGTTGGAACACCAAGGGCCTCAATAGAGAATCCATTATTAGGTGTAAAAATTAATCTAGATACAAGAAAAATGACACAATTAGCTCTAGAGTTAGAACAAAATAGTGGGCCTTCAAAAGCTACTAAAGTGAATATTAATCAACAAGGATTATCACTAGCAAGTTGGGATGATAATTTTACTGATGCTTTATATAGATTATTACAATTAATAGAAAATCCTACAGATTCTGCGATCCTAGGTGAAGCTAGATTGAGAGAATTATATTATGCAATATTAAAAGGTGAAGCCGGTGCTTCAGCAATGAAAGCTTTCGGGGTTGGAAACGAAATTGCTAGATCCATTGAATATTTATATTCAAGTTTAGACAAAGCTATATCTATCGAAGATATGGCAGAGCATATTGGCATGAGTAGAGCAGTATTCCATCGTAAATTTAAACAAGCTACAACTCTATCTCCTATACAGTTTATGAAATCAATGAGATTAAATACTGCAGCAATGAAATTAGCAAGTGGTAAAAATGTAAATGAGGCTGCTCAAGAAGTTGGATATGTTAGCTCTTCTCAATTTAGTCGAGAGTTTAAAAGGATGTATGGTCAATCGCCTAAACAATGGAGCCACTCTCTTAACTTACCAACGGGCATGATTTAAAATCAACTTAGTCAAATAATGTTCATATAAAAAAATGATCTAGGAAGCCCCTAGATCATTTATTATTATTTATAATTGATAAAAATTATCCAATATCTTTAATTAGTTTTTTATTAAATACTTCTCTATCAACTTGATTATTTTTATTAGCAATAACAGTTGTACAAATAGCATCACCTGTAATATTAACAGCAGTTCTTGTCATATCAAGAATTCTATCAATACCCATAATTAAAGCAATAGCTTCAATAGGTAATCCAACAGAATTAAATACCATAGTTAAAGTAATTAATCCAACACTTGGAACACCCGCAGTACCAATTGATGCAATAGTTGCAGTACCAATAACTGTCAAATAATCAACCATTGATAAATCAATACCATAAGCTTGGGCTGCAAAAACAACAGCAACACCTTGCATTATACTAGTACCATCCATATTAATTGTCGCACCAAGTGGAATTGTGAAAGAAGAAATTTTCTTAGAAACACCTAATTTTTCTTTTAAAGTTTCAATAGATAAAGGAATAGTTGAATTAGAAGTAGCAGTTGAGAAAGCAAATGCCATTACTGGGAAGAATTTCTTAATAAAAATTACTGGACTTAAACCTGTAGTTGTTTTTAATAAAATAGTATAAACAATAAAACATTGTATAAACAATGCCAATAATACTGATCCCATATATTTTAACATTGGTACAAAAGCATCAAACCCTGTTGAAGCAAATGTTCTAGCTATCAAACAGAAAACACCATAAGGTGCAGCTTTCATAACTACCATAGTCATTTCCATCATTACACTATTAAATTCACTGAAAAAATTACTAACAGTTGCTGCTTTATCATCTAATTTTGTTAAAATAATACCTAAAAATAATGCGAAGAAAATAACTTGTAACATTTTAGCATTAGTTAAACCCCAAAAAATATTAATTGGAATAATATTCAATAAAGTTTCAGTTACAGGTGTTTTAGTAGTAACTTTTACAGAATCAGCAGCTTGAATAGCATTCATATTAAGACCAATACCAGGATTGATTATATTTGCCACAGTTAATGCAACAGTTATTGCTAAAGCAGTTGTTATTAAGTAAAAGATTATTGTTCTAAGACCAACTTTCCCTAACTGCTTTGTATCACCAATTGCCATACTACCACATACTAAAGAACTAAATACTAAAGGCACTACAAGCATTTGCATTAATCTAATAAAACCTTTACCTAGAACATAAAAAATACCATCAACAAAGATAATATCTCTAACGTAACTTTGAGGAATTAAATAATTAAATATTAGTCCCATTAATGCACCAGCAATTAATCCAATAAAAATTTGTGAGGATAACCCTATTTTTGTTTTTTTTACTTCACTATTCACTATTTTGATTCCTTTATAAATTCTAATAACGCTTCTTGCCAAGATTTTGCTTTATACTTATTTTCTAATCTAATGATAAAATTATCTAATACTGCATAGGATGGATGATTTAATGAATATTCAGAATCAACTTTATTTACAGTATTTACAACTATATTATCCAATTTAGCTAATTTTAATATTTCATTTGTAAAATCAACTCTGCTACATCTTCCATCACAAGTAAAATGATAAGTACCATATTCATTAGTATTAATTATATGGAGTATGAATCTAGCAAGTTCTTTAGCACTTGTTGGAGTTCCTTTTTGATCTTTAGAAATATTCAATTCTTCTTTTTGCTTTGCTTTTTCTAAGATATATGTAACGAAATTATTACCCTTTCCATAAACCCAACTAGATCTAACTATAAAATGTTTTGGTGCAAATTCTTTAACAAAATTTTCTCCACATAACTTTGATTTACCATATACAGTAATTGGATTAGTTTGATCAAATTCTGTAATTGGAAGATCATTACTACCATCAAAAACATCATCAGTTGAAATTTGTACGATTTTTGCATTAACTTGAAAAGCTGCAATTGCAACATTTCTTGCACCAAGAGCATTAACCTTATAAGCTAACTCAGGATTATCGCTACATTCTTTTTCATTAGCAATCCCAGCACAGTTAATAATTACTTGAGGTCTATTAACTTTACAAAAGTTTAGTACCTCTTCAAGATTAGTAATATCTAATACTTCATGATCAGTATCAAAAACTTCATATCCCAATGGGTTCAATACATCATTTATAGCAGAACCAATTTGACCTGTTGAGCCTGTTATCCAGATTTTTAACATGATTTCATCCTTTTTATTATTTAAGATTATAAATTAATAATTAACAAACTTTATAAACATTAAAAAATTAACATAAAATAGAACTTCATCTATTTTATATTGCATAAATAATGAATATATATCTAAAAAATTAATAACAACCGAATCATAATATCTCATATTTATCAAATAAAATCAAATGGGTATTAGAATTAGAAACGTTTAGCTTAAATAATAAATATAAGTACCATAGAAAACAAACTATTTTATTTTAGTATTACCCAAAAAAAAGGCACTATCTAAAAAGATAGTGCACAATCAATAAATAATAAAACATGAGGTTAAGAACACATCATTACAATTCCAGACGCTACTAACACACCGTAGACAATAGTACTAAAATGTGAATCTTTTATATGATGATGAGCCCAATTTCCCAACAATGCCCCAACAACTAAAAATGGAATTAAAATCAATAATAAATGCCACATATCAGGCGTTACCATACCTGTTGCTATGTTTTGGGTTATCATAATTGCATTTAATGTAACCCAAAGCATACATAATGTAGCTCTAAACTGATTTTTTTGAGGTAGCGCTTTAGCTGCATAAGTCACAACTAAAGGACCTCCTGATCCAAAAGCACCTTGAAAGGTTCCACCAAGTAATAAAATTATAGGAGTTAGAAATTTTGGTAATTGTTTGTCATTGTTTCTTTTACCAAATACTTGCCAAAGTCCTCTAGTGCCCACTAATACCATAAATATGGATAATATAAGAGTCAAAATATTTTCATCTAAATATTTATTCGAAAGAATTCCAATAGGTAAACCTAAACCAACAAATATAACTATTTTTAAATATTCTTTCCAAACAATATCTTTCTTTGAAATTATAACGATATAAAGACAAAGTAAAAAACTAAGCATAACAAGAACCGGAACTGCAGCATGAATACCCACAAGTAAAATGGCAAAAGGTAATGCTAAAACAGTACAGCCAAAGCCTGTTATACCCTCTAAGAAATGTGTAATTAAAACAACAATTCCTAGCAAAATATATTGATACATATATGTCCTCCATAGACAAAATGAAATAAGCGCCTAAATAACGCAAAACCTTAATTATTAAGGGAATATATTAAGAAATAACCTCATATATAAATATTTAAAGATTTATAGAGGTATTTATTTAAGTAAACAATTACTACTTTATTCTAAGTAGTAATTTTATATTTAATTTCACCTTAATTAATAAGGCAAAATTAAATAATCATTAATCTTTTATCATACAATGATAAGAAGATATTATTTTAAACTTTCAAAAACTTTTACTACAGTTTCTTTTTCTAATTTCACAGGATTTAAACCCATACAGCCATTAGCCATAGCATCTTTAGTCATTTTTTCAATTCCATCAGATTCCATTTTATAATTTTGTAGATTCATCTTTGTTTCTAATTGTTCAAATAAAGCATCTAGTTTATTTTGCATTACAGCTACTGCTTCTTCTTCTTTATAATTAGCTTTATCTAAATAATCTACAAGCATTTTAATATTATGAACTTTATCACCTGCATAGTCTAAAGCACTCTTTTGAATTACTGCACATGCTATTCCATGAGGTACTTTATATTGACTTGTTAATTGACAACCCATCGCATGACCCATAGTTCCACAACAATGACTCATTGCAACACCTGCTATACATGCAGCGAAAGACATATTGCTTCTTGCTTCAATATTTGTACCATCTATTCTTGCATCATTTAAATTATTTAAAATGAGCTCAATAGATTTCATTGCTAAAATATTGGTTAATGGATTTTCTATAGTAGAAACTAAAGATTCTAATGCATGACTTAAAGCATCTAATCCTGTTGACACAGTAACACTTTGTGGCATACCTACTGTTAATAAAGGATCAATAATTGCAACATTTGGAGCCATTAAATCTGAAGTTAAACTCTCTTTTAAATTAGTTTTACCATCTGTTATTACAGAATATCTTGATACTTCAGAGCCTGTTCCAGCAGTAGTTGGAACAACAATTAAAGGTAATGTTTTTCTAATTTCTAATTTATCTACATTTGAATCATAATAATCTTCAACACAGTTTGGAGTATAAGCAATTACTGAAGCCGCTTTTGCACTATCTATTGGACTACCACCTCCAAAAACTATAAGACCATCACAATTATTATCTTCAACTACTTTTTTCAATTTATTTACTAAATCACTTGTTGGATTAGGTAATACTTCATCAAAAATTACAGCTTTCTTAATACTAGTAATAGCCTCTCTTGTAGTAGGAACCTTCATTAAAACAGAATCTGTAACTATTATAGGATTATTAATTTGAAATTGATCAATATAATCTTCTATCTTTTTTACAGAGTTTTGTCCAAACTCAATTTTTGTTGGACAATAAAAATCAAACATATCTAACATTATTTTAACATCCTTTTCATTCATTTAAATTTACTTAAACGATGATTATATAAATAACAGAACATTTGCTTCAGTATCTGTATTAATAATAATACCGAAGCTAATATTCTGTTTTCACTCTAGAAATTATCACTAGATTATATCTTTAAAAATTAACTAATTTTTAAATCTTCATTTGCTTTTTTAGCAGTTAAATTCTTATATGTACCAATTCCTGTAACAGCTAGGAAGATTGCAATAAATGGAGTAGTCCAGTTTACAACAGCCCAAATAGCATAATCCGCAGTACTAACTCCTAAAGTTGTAGCAAAGAAAATACCTGCAGGTGTCCAAGGCATTAATACCTCTAACATTGTACCTGTATCTTCAGAAGTTCTAGATAAAACTCTTCTATCAATACCGTACTCATCATATTTTTCTCCCCAGATTTCTGCTGAAACGAAACTACAAGCACCACCGTTAGCAGTTGTTGCAATCAAAGCAAAACCTGTAATAATTGAAGATACAATAATTGATGATCTTGATTTACAATTTTTAAAGATTGCTTCTGCTGTAGCTGGAATAGCATTAATAGTTTTTAATACACCAACTGCAAAAAGAATTGTTACTAATATTGCAAGTAGTCCACCAAAGTTCCAGAAACCACCTCTTTCAAAGTAACCTAAAATATAAGTTGAACCCTCTACAGGTAGTGAATATGTATACCAATCAACCATGCTTAATTTAAATCCAGAGTTAAATCCTTTTAAAACTTGAGCAATTGAGAAGCCTTGGAATAAAATTGCATTTAAAAAAGCAACAGCTGTAGCTACAATTAATACAGGAATAGCAGGTTTTTTAAATAATGAACCAAATAAAACAATTGCTAATGGAATTAGTAAAAGAATATTAAAGTTAAATATACCTGACATATCACCTAAAAGAGTAACAATTTCTGGTGTATTTAAATCAGTTGTTGTTGCAGGGAATACAAAACCACAAACTGTATAAACAATAATACCAATTAATGTTGCAGGTCCTGTTGTCCAAACCATTGATCCAACGTGATCATATAAATCAACCTTACAAGCCATAGCAGCAATATTAGTTGCAGCAGAGATTGGAGATAATTTATCACCAAAATATGCACCACCAATAACAGCACCAGCTACGATTGCAGGATTAGCACCAAGAGCTGTACCAACACCCATCATAACAATACCAATTGTTGCGCCAGATCCCCAAGACATACCAGTAAAAATTGAGAAAATGATAGGTAATAATAAAGCCATTAAATAAATTAATGTTGGATTTATCAATTTAATTCCATAATAAATAAGCATTGGAATTAATCCACTCATAATAAATGCTGCAATTAATGGTCCAATAACTAATAATATTAGCATGCCTGGAACTACTTCTTGAATACTCTTAATAGCTGAGGCAAAAATATCATCCCATTTTTTATTAGTAAATACTAAAATGTATATTGATGAAATAATCGCTGCAAAAAACATTACTGATTCTACGGACTGCTTATACTGAGGAGCCCCCACTAATACAGGAATAAATAAACCAGCAAATATCACAAGAATAAATATTACTGTTGCTACAATTTGTTTTTGTAGTGTCACTTCTTTGTTTTTCAATTAAAAACCCTCCAATTAATTTGTTTCTATTTCATTTTAGAAATCATTTGATAAAATAATTCGTTAAATTTCTCAATGTTTATAATCTTATCCGGCATGTCGACAACATTTACGCTATCATCATCTTGACTTCCATCTTCATCAATTTGCATCCATCCAGTTTTCATATTATCTTCGATTTTGCAAATTCTCTTTTCAGATGTACTAAACAATTCAGGATTTGTTAAATAAATCGCAGTACATAAATCCCAGTTTATAAACACTTTTCTATTACCATATGCTGCGTTAATTGCTTTAATCCAATTAGAGAGAATAGGTTTACTCCATCTCATGAACTCAGTATCCATTTGGATCATATCTTCTAAATCATCTAATTTATAAATAGCATCCTGAGTACATTGAGCTGAAAGAATTGATAAATTTGGACAATTATATAAAACTTTAGCTGCAGATTTATAATCAACAGAGAAATTTAATTCATTTAATAGAGAACCATTTAAATATAGAGGTTCAGTAATTCCACCCATGATAATTAATCTTTCAATTTTATTAAAAAATTCAGGGTCTTTAGTATAAGCACCAGCTATATTACATAATGAACCTATAGCTAAAACTGTGATTTCACCAGGTGCTTCATTTGCGGCTTTTACTAAATAATCAACAGCTTCTGAATCATAACTTTCAGGCCATCTACCACCTTTATATATAGGAACATCAGTAATTCCTAAATCTTCCCACATTTGTACAGTATTACAATAAACTACATGTAATGCATTATTAGCAAATGTACAGGTTACAGCTTGAAGATCAATATCTTCATGCATATATAAATATGCAAAAGTCAATCCATCATCAACATCACTTTTTCTAACACCCATAGTATTATCAAAGTCTAAAATAACTTTCTTTTTCATAACTTCTTATCTCCAAGTTTCTAAGAATGTATTAAGTATTAAATAAACAGAATGACTTCCTGCATCTAATGATCCAATACTTCTTTCTTGTAAAAATTTTGCTCTACCTTTAGTTGCTTTCATCTTTTGTGTAGCTAAAGAACCTTCATGAGCTCCATCCTTTGCAATTTCCATCAATTCAACTAAATCATCGCCATTAAATGAATCACAAGCATCTTTTGCACCATAAAGAGCATCCATCA
The DNA here is from genome assembly GCF_050031695.1 of Pleomorphochaeta sp. Lineage (GTDB taxonomy): Bacteria > Spirochaetota > Spirochaetia > Sphaerochaetales > Sphaerochaetaceae > Pleomorphochaeta. The sequence goes on from NZ_JBNAIC010000044.1 coordinate 16,298, forward strand.
TAGTTTTTTCACCACGATTAGTACCTGTTAATTCATGAATAACATTGATTGTATCTTCAATGCTTTTCTTATAAATTTGAGCGTTTAACTCTTTTTCACCATTCAATAATGTTGCTAACTGTATAAATAGGGAACTAAAAATAGGGCCAGAAGCACCACCCATATTTTTAAGCATTGCATATCCCATTGCTTTAAATACTTCATGTGCACTAGATGAATCATCTAATTCACTAACACTTTCAAAAGCATTTTTGAATCCTCTAGCAATTGTAGTTCCATGATCTCCATCGCCAGCTTCACCATCTAATTTACATAAATATTGAGAATTCTCATCAAAGACTTTATTTAAGTTTGATGCTAAGTTCTTATATCTATTTTTTACACCGATTAATGATTGAAGATATTTCAATCCTTTCTCAGCTTCATCAAAAGGTCTTCTATCCTTTCCATTCCAAATAAATAAAGCATTACCAACTTCAGTACCACTTTCTACAAAAGTTTCCATATCAAGGTAACCTTCATATTGATTTTTCTTTAAAATACTAATTATTTTTTTCCAATCAATGTGACCAGTTCCAGGAACTCCTCTATGGTTTTCACTTACATGAACACAACCAATATAAGAAATATTTTTTTCAAGAGCACTGTAAATATCATCTTCTTCTATATTCATATGGAATGTGTCAACTAGTAGTTTTACGTTATCTAAATCAACAAGTTTTAAGAATTCAACAGCTTCATCAATAGTATTGAAGAAATCAGTTTCAAACCTATTAATAACTTCAATGTTTAATGTAATGTTTTTCTTTTTTGCATAACTTCCAACTTCTTTTAAAACATTTGAAGCATTATTCCATCTTGTTTGTTTAGACACTTGTGAAAAGCCTTGCCATGGAGCATATAAAACACCATTTAAATTTTTCCCATTTCCAAAAGCTACTTTATCAACACATTCTTTTAAATAATCAATTGCTTTTTGTCTAACATTTTCATCTTCACTACTAGGATCACACTCAGCTGATACACCAGTACCACAAATAACATCAAGTCCCAAATCTTTAGCACATGATAAAGCATCATTTATTTTTTCATCAGAATTTCCAAACAATGATATCTCTGCTCCATCAAAACCTAGTTCTTTAACTTTATTTAAGTATGGGATAATGTCATCCGACCATGTTTTACAAAACATAGACATGTGTACACATACTTTCATAAGAGCTCCTTTTATTTTTATATTTTTATTATTTTCTTTATAATTACTCTCAATAGATTTACTATCTATTTTTTTTTGTAACATAATTGTTTCTTCATAAACGATAGGACTATCTGCTCCATCAAATGCTATCGATTTTTTCTTTAATAACTTTTTATCAGCTTCAACATCAAAGATTTTTGCAGCTTTTTCATTTACATAAGCATTTTCTTCAAGCATTAATCTCTTACTACAAGTAATATTGTAATTTATTTCTAAAACTCTAAATATTGATTGTGCTGCTCCTGCTACCGATAAGAAATCTTTAGAAAAACCTGGTACAAGATTTGTAGAAATATAAGATTTTGAAATCCAAATAGGTTGATTATCAATATATCTTATTCTTTCTAATAGTATACATTCTTCATTTTCTTTAATATTTAAGTGTTGTGAAATTTCACTGTTTGTTTCAATTACTTGATAATTTTTTATTTTTGTAGTTGGAACGTGACCTTGTCTTGAAACCTGAGATGTAAAACTATTCATCCATGTCCAGTCTTTGTTGTATAAATCATTTATAAAAGTTCCAACTCCATGAACAGTTCTAATAATACCTTTATCAAGTAACAACTTATAAGCTTTACGAACAGTAACTCGACTAACATCATATTGTTGCTGAGTCTTTAATTCACTATTCATTGGCTCGCCGCTTCTTAATACACCTTCTTTAACTTGTTTTTCAATATCATCAGCTATTATTTTATATTTAGGAATAGATTTTTTCATTTCTTATTTAACTCCATTTTTGACAATATTTACTACCTGTTTCTTTTATCTCTTTAAATATTATTTTCATATTTGATAAATCATTTTCACATATGTATTTACCCCATACACTTCTTCCAACAGCGTATCCACAACAGCCAGCTTTACCAGCTATTTCAAGTTGTTGTTTAAACTCGTTATCAGGAACACCAGAACTTAATAAAATCCAAGGAGTATTTAATAAAGAATTAACTGATTTACAAATTTCTAGATTTTTCTCATAAGAAAGTTCTTTTATATTTCCAGGGAATAAAATTTTATATATATCAACCTTAAATTTTTTTAGACGATTTAACATAGAAAGAGTTAATCCTAAGAAATCTTCTTTATTAAAATCGCATAAAATTGGTTCTAATAAAAATGGAACATTATATTTTCCACATTCATCTTGAACATATGAAATTACTTTATCCATTTCATCAGCTATACTCTTTTCAGGGTTATATAAAACAAATAATTTAACCATATTACATCCGCTATTTGCTAATTCTTCAATTGTAATATCTTCAGTTAAATAATCTAAACCTGATGCAATTTTATCCATATCATAATTAAATTTTTCAATACCAATTAAAGCATTTCCCATTTTTAATCTGCTATCTAATTTTTTATTATCTAAAAAATAGAAAGGATCAACTAAATTTGCTGATGGCATATCATCTAATGCTTGAATTATTCTAATTTTTTCTTCTAATACTTCTTTTTTGCTAACGAATCTACCTTTTTTTTCTTCAATTACATTTGTAAGAACGTCACGGTGATCAATAGCAAATATATGAAATATTCCTTCTTCACTAAGTTCGTTGATTTTTTCTTTTTTTGTCATTTTAATATCTCTTGTATTTTTCTATCTTTATCATTGGAATATTCATTTGATCTGCTAATTTTTTCATGGAATTAACTATTTTTTTTGGACATACTATTAAATGATGTTCAACACCATTGTTGAAAATAGTATCTACTATATCTTCAACACTAAACTCTTCACCCAAATAATTAAATTCATTTAAATATCCTCTAGTGCCACTGTATCCACTAGTTGAATCTTGAACCTTGCATTCAAATGCAAATAATTTATCATTGTTACTGTAACGCAATACAGTCATATCAGTTTGCTTAAAATGGTAATCATAAGATAATCCCATTAATTCACGATTAGGATTTTTTCTATCTAGCATAGGATGATTAATAATTCTAACCCCGTCAGTTGGTTGCAAATCTTTACTTCCTATACCACAATGCCATAACAATAAACTTTTACTTTTTTCATCAATACTTGTTAAATCCATTAATGTAGGAACTGTATTTGATAATTCTTTAGCAAATAACAATGAAATTGCTCCACCAATATCACCTTCACATGCTGTAGGAATATTAAGTTCACTACCAAATAGGCTATAAATTACGCAAGGTACTATTTGAAAAGCATCTTGAAAATCAGGCCAACAACTTCCAGCTAAACAATCAATATTATTTTCTAATAAATATTTTTTTAGTGTCACATAAACTTTTGCACTGTTTATAATTGATTTTTCTTGAACATCAATTATATTAGTAGAATTCTTAATTAATTTAATAGCTTCATCTACTTCTTGAGGGCTAACTTTTTTTACATTTTCAACAATAAAATCCATATCAAAATTTACTAACTTCATGTTAGGGAATCTTTTATTTACATTATTATTTTCTAAATTATAGAAAGTAGGTGCTACATCTCCTAATATACCAATTGTTGCATTTTCAATATTCTTTTTGGCCTTAGCTACAAGCAAATTATTTTCTAATCTTTCTTTTACTAGATTATCTTCAATATCACCATAATACCAATCACAAGTCACTTTATTCTCAAATTTTCTTTGAGCTATACTACTAAATAGATTAGCTGAAACAGCTGCGTTTAATTGAATATCACCTTCATTAAAAGGTTCTTTAGGAAACCAAAGACCAATTGGATATTTTACATTTTCAAAAGCCATCATTATATCGCCTGATGAAAAATCTGCTAAGAATATAATTAAATAATCAATTTTATTGGTATCAAAAGAATCTCTTGCTTTTTTTGCTTCATCCCCATCTTTGATTGGACCAACACTTACTATATCCATATCAAAAGGAGAAACAAATGTTTCTAATTGGCTTAAAGCTTTTTCATGAAGTTTATTTTCAACTCCATAATAATTATCACTGTGTGAAATAAGGAATCCTATTTTTGTGCGCATTAGTTTATCTCCTATCTGAATAATGGACCTTCAGCTTCAAAATCATAATATTTAACAATTTCATCATCACTTTTACACAACGAGATAGAGAATCCTGCCATTTCTTGAGTAGTTACATAAAGACCAACAAAATTTCTAACAATATTAATGCCTTTTTCACTTAAATATTTTTCGATTTCGTCATAAACAATATACATTTCTAAATAAGTCATTGAACCAGCATTGTTTAATAAAACTAAAACATCATCACCTTCTTTATAGGGTTTGTCTTCTACAATTTTATCAAGCATATATTTTACTAATTCATTAGCTTTTGGTAATTTCATTCGGCCTGTTCCAGGTTCTCCATGTACACCCATACCTACTTCAATTTCATCTTCAGGAAGCTCAAATGTTTTTAAACCTGATTCTGGATTTACACCACCTTCTATTGCTACACTTAATGTTCTTGTGTTATCTCTAACTTTTTTTGAAAAATCAATTAATTCATCAATTTTCATACCATCTTCAGCAGCTGCACATGTAAGTTTAAAAGGGAAAAATAGACCTGCTGTTCCACGTCTTTCTTCTTCCATTCCCTTTGGTGCGCTTGATACATCATCCCAAAGAACTACAAGCTTTACTTCAATTCCTTCAGCCTTTGCTAACATTTTTGTCATCTTAGCATTTAAAATATCACCTGAATGAGAAGAAACTAAAATAAGTATGTCTTTATGGCCATCTTCATGAAGGGTTTTAACCGCTTTCATCATATCAATAGATGATGGTGCTGTGAAAATTTGACCACATACATTTGCATCAAATAATCCTTTTCCAACTAGATCAACCATTGCAGGTTCATGTCCAGAACCATTACCAATCATTACTGCTACTTTATTAGGACTCTTTTTGTTTTTTCGATATAGTACATTCTCTTGTTTTAAAACGACTCTGTCATTGTTCGCTTTGGAGTATCCTGATAACATATCTTTTAATAAAGTTTCTTTATTATTAATTATTTTTTTCATCCCATCTCCCTGTTATTTAATTAATAATACATGTATTTAAAATCATTAATTAATACATGTATTATATGTTGGGTTTTCTAATCTGTCAAACTTTTTTTTAATTAATTTTATAGTTTTATTAAATCATTATATTACAAGTATTTATTTGAATTCCAACTACAATAATCCCTCTTCAACATACTAAAAAAGCTATATTAAAATTAAAAAAATTATAAAAAAAATTACATAATAAGATACATGTATTATCTATTTTTAATACAAGTTTTTCTACTGTTAGTTAAATTTAAAACCTATAAAAAAAACAAGTTTAAAATATTATTTATCATTAAATTTGTTATTGGGATAAGTAAATTATCATCGTTTATAAAGATATTTTTATATCTATTAACATGTATAGAATGAACAAAAATAATTGTTTTTCTTGTCTTATTTAGAAATAAAAAAATTAAATTAAAATAAAGTAAATCTATAATTGAAAAAAATAACTAAAGAGCATATTCTGTTACAAATTTTATCAGGGAAACAACTATGTCCAATCTTTTATTCGGTCAAATGCTAGCTATCATTGTAGCTATAACATCTGCAGAAAAATCTATCATTTTTTCATACTTAGGGAAAAATATATCAACAAGAGCAACAGTGCACGTAAGACTTTGGATAGCTACCCCTATTATTATTATATTAGCTTTATTAACAGAAGGAACGTCTTTTTTAAATATAACAATTAGCACATGGATAATTTTATTAACATCAGGAGTTATTGGATATTTTATATGTGATTCCTTTGCTTTTTGGGCTTATGCTAACTTAGGACCAAGAGAATCTATGGTAATAATGACTTTAAATCCAATATTTCACTCAATATTATCATATTTCTTTTTTAGCGAAGTCCTTACTTTTAGACAAATGTTTGCAATATTAATTACTATTACAGGGATTATAACATTAATATTAAATCAAGAAAAAAAAGATAATATCATTTTAAGAAATCATCAAATAAAAGGAATATTTTTTGCATTTTTAGGAGCAATCTTTCAAGCTATTTCTAATATTCTTGCAAAAAGTGCTTTAGATAATTTAGGGCCAATCAGTACTAATTCTATTAGAATGATTGGAGGATTGATAGCCGCTGCTATTTTCGCAGGTGTTTATAGAAAAGAATTTATCCATGATTTTAAATTATTCAATAATAAAAAAGCTTTTTCTCTTCTTTCTATTGCAACTATAAGTGGTCCAATTATAGGTATAACTGTTTTATTAACATCTTTTAATTATGCTCCCGTAGGACTTGTTACTGCTATTGCACAAATAAGCCCAATATTTATTCTTATATATGAGATTACCATTTTGAAAAAAGGTATAAAACCATTAGAAATGTTTGGAACTTTGATATCTGTATTCGGAGTTACATTAATGTTTTTATAAATTATTAGTAAAAAACTACTGTAAGTTAATTTATCATACAGTAGTTTTTATTATTTATTATTTATTTTTCTTCATCTAATAGTCGTTTTTCACCTTCTAAAGCTCTAATTCCTGAAATTTCTTGACTAACTTCAATAACACCTTTATATACATCACCTTCAAATAAAGGGAAATATCTAATATGGATAAATGAACCATTCATTTGTATCCAGAATTCAGCACTATCGCGTTTTTTCTCTTTAAAATCACTAACTATTTTCTGTACAACATGAACACTTTTAGGTGGATGACAATTTTGGACATCTCTTCCAATTATACCAGGAGATCTTGGGAATATTCTCTCTTTTCCTTGACTAAAATATCTAACCTTATCATTTTCATCTACAAAAGTTATATCTATAGGAAGAGTTTTCAACATTAAATCGATTTGAGATATACTTAATTTTCCTATGCTTAAATCTAGTAGATCATTTTCACTGTTATTGTTAGATGAGTTTATATCAAATGATGGTCTCTCAATAATTTCTGGTGCCCACAAATTACCAGGTTTAATCCATGCATATCCTATTTCACTTTCACCTTTTCTTATTTCTACCCATTTTGATTCAGGAAGTTTTCTTAAAGCTGTAGGAAATAATATTTTTTCTTCCATAAAAACCATTCTCTTTAATTGAGGTATTAAAGATTTAGATAGAGAAACACAATCTTCAACTTTTTCTTCAGCTACAGCTTTAGAAAGCTGTGAAAATAAATCTCTAATTTCATCATGCTTTCCCCACATTACTTTAGATGGTCCTGAAAATCCAACATCTTCTAAAAATGGGAAAAGTTGATTTTCTTTCCTTGTATAATGAATATCGATTAAAGCTAAATTACTTAAGGATTCATTAAATAAATCGAAATTATTACTTCTCTTTAATTTTTTATAAGATTTTTTGAAACTCTTTATATGTTTTTTTAATTCTTTATTTTCAGCTCTATAATTTGCAATAGGATGTCCACTTATTTTCTCACTACCAGAAGACTCTTTCTTTGATGCGTTTTTTAGAGCATCGTGAAAAGTATCTACATGTAGTTCACAAAGCTTTTGAACTTCTTCAACAGCCACACCTTCAGCTATTAATGCTTGCTCTGCTTCTGCAATCTCTTCAGGACTTAATGTATCAAGCAAAGTTTTAAAATCTTTTTTTATTTCTTTTTGTACTGCACTATTATCTTTAGCTTCATTTAGAGCTTTAATAATTTTACTTAATTCATCTTTTCTTTTTTGATTATTATTAAGATTTTCTGACATATTTTTGCCTCCTATTAAATCTTTCAAATTTGCATTAAAAGAGACTCCTAATTCTTCAAAATCTAATATCATAGAGTTAAACTCACTTATAGGAATCACTTTTTCAGCTAAAGGTAATAATATATTTTTTTCACGGTAAAGAAGTTTACCTATACTTAAATACATTTCACCATATATTTTATTAAACTTATCAAAATCTAAAGAATCTTCACTCAACATTTTTATTAGTATTTTTAATTTTTTTAAAATCCCATCTTGTATATGCCACATTAATTTTATGCAATTCATATTATTAGTATATTTTTCTAACATAGGAAAAAGTGAATTTTGTATTTTTAGATAATGTGGCCTTATACTAAGATATTCGATTAAGGTATCTTTTAATTTTAGAATAGAATCAGTCTTTATTTCTTTTGAACTTCGAAAATCTTTTACTATTTCTATATATATTTGACTAGTTTTATTTTTATGTTCTTCAATTAGAGTATTTTCTCTAAGCAATAAAGATAAGAAAGGTATACTTGTTGTATAAGGTATTTTTGAATCTAGACCTTTTTCACAAGCTCTAATAAATTGTGCAACAATTTTTTCTATATAATCATAATCATTTTCATTTTTGATATATTTATCAATAACAGCATTTACTTCTTCAGCTGCACAAGCTTCTAAATATTTTTTATATTTTTCATATAGTTCAAGTGTCTTTTCGCCTTGAGATAGTAGAACTATATAATCATATAGTTTAGAAGTTATTTCTTCATTCTGTATCATAAACCTCCCTATTTCTAAATTAATTTATTACTCAAAATTATTATCTATATATCGTATATAAAATTTGATTTAACATTTAATAATAAAAAAACATAGAAAGATTATATTAAGAATAAACCCTAGTAGTACTGACGTCAACAAATTATAAAAAGCTTCTTTTTCAATAAAATTTCCCCCATAAGATAATTATGAGGGAAGAAGAATAATTACATTCATTCTACTATATATTTTTTTTAGTTCTTTTTCTTTTAATTATAGGTATAATTCCAGTTAATACTACAATTATGATAAATAATAAAGAAATAGGGCGAGTAAAAAATATTGATGGGTTGTTATCAGAAAGAACTAAAGATTGTCTCAAGGATTCTTCAACTTTTGGTCCAAGAATAAATGCAATTACTAAAGGAGCTGGTGGATAACCATTTTTCAACATGACATATCCTATTACACCAAATAAAAGACTAACACCTACTCCAACTATTGTTCCATTGATTGCATATCCACCAATTAAACAAAAAGCTAATACTACAGGATATAAAATTGATGATGGGATATCAACAATCTTTATAGCAAACTTACAAGCTATTAATCCGATAAAATACATCAATATATTAATAACAAAAAAGGCAAAAAAGACTGTATACATTAAGTTACCTTGGAATCTAAATAATTGAGGTCCTGGAGTTAAACCATGTATCATTAATGCTCCTAAATATATAGCAGCTGCAGAAGATCCTGGGATTCCTAATGTAAAAGTTGGAATTAAAGTACCTCCAGTTACCCCATTATTTGCAGATTCTGAAGCTATAATGCCTTCATAACTACCTTTTCCAAATTCTTCAGGAGTTTCTGAAGCTCTTTTTGCATCATCGTATGCAATAAATGAAGCAACGCTTCCACCTGTTCCTGGAATAGCTCCTACTATTACTCCAATAAAACTAGATTTTATAAGCAACCAAAGGTATGGGAAAATAGTTTTTATAGATAGCTTTCCTTCAACTTTTACACCTTTAGGAACATTAAATTTAACTTGTTTTTCAATTTGAACAAAAATTTCTGCTATAGCAAATAACCCAATACAGACAGGAATAACACCTAGTCCGCCATATAAATATGGTAAATGGAATGTAAATCTAGAAACTCCAGAAATCATATCTACACCTATAGTAGAAAAAAGTATTCCTAAAGACGCAGAGATAAAACCTTTTATAGGTTTACTACCACTAATTCTAGCTATAACGGCTAATCCTAAAAACGTCAAAGAAAACATTTCTGGTGGTCCAAATTTAAGTGCAAGTTTTGCTACCTGAGGCGCGAATAAAAGAAGAAAAATACCACTAATAAGCCCACCAATTACAGAAGCATATAATGCTAAGTATAAAGCCTCAGAAGCTCTTCCTTTTTTCGTTAAAGGATAGCCATCCCAAGCTGTAGTTACAGAAGATGGGGTTCCAGGTGTATTTATTAATATAGCAGTTATAGCGCCTGCATAAGTACCTGCACAATACACTCCAGTTAAAAGAAGAATACCATTAATAGGAGATAATCCAAAAGTAAATGGTAATACTAAAGATAAACCTAAAGTTACAGTTAGACCAGGCATAGCTCCTATAAATAGACCTATCATTACTCCTAAAATCATCAATACTAAATTCTCAATAAGAACTATTTGACTTAAAGCATATGTTAAATAATCAATTAGCATGTAAATATCTCCTTAAGTTAAAAAAATATGCATGTTGGTAAAGATCTACCAACAAATTCGGTAAAGATATATTTGAGAGTAATACTAGTTACAAATGGTACTATTACTACTAAATACCACGTTCTATTTCCCATAATTAACATAATTGCAACTAATAATAATATAGTACTAATAGTGAACCCTAATATTGGAAATAACTTCATCCAAGCTATAATTAAACCAATTGTAACTACAACTCTAACATAAGCTTTGATATTAAAATTACTCTTTTCAATAACATTTTTATTATCTCTATTTTTAACTATAGAAAATACAATCTCTAAAATACTTAAAAAAATAATTAATAGGGAAAGAACATAGGGAATAGTTCGCGAATTTATTCCAGCCCTAGCACTTTCATCCAATTGACTTATATCAATTTGAGATGGAATAAGTAGAAAGATAGAAATCCCAATAAGAGCAGTTACAATACTCGGTAGGTTTTGTTTCATTTTATTTAACATTAAAAATCTCCTATTTTTTTTCTTGGCAGAATACCAATACATTTAATTTCGAATTTATCTTGAAACAATTTAAAACAAGTAGGAATTTATTAATTCCTACTTGAGTGAAAAACTATCTGTTTAAAATCTCTTTATACATTTCATAATCTTTTGTTATTTTAGCCTTCATAGTGTCCCCATCACGAATTAATAATTGTTGTCCTCTCTCTTTTACAAAGGCTTTAAATGCATCGCTTTCAGCAGCTTCCATAGCAGCTTCTTCAAGAGTTTTTACTACATCATCAGGTGTTCCTTTTGGGGCAAGTAAAAACCAATCAACACTAAAGACTAAATCAAAACCTTCTTCTTTAAATGTAGGTACATCTGCAAACATAGTTGATCTTTCTTCAGAAGCTATAGCTAATACTCTTATTTCTCCTGATTCAATATAAGGAACCATAGCACCTGCAGTACCTCCTACTACATCTATATGGTTACCTAATAATGCTGCGATAGCTAAAGCACCACCTTCAAATGGGACATCCCTAAATTTAAGATCGGTTTGATTAAAAAACTCTTGTAAACAAAGATGGTTTATTCCGCCTATACCAGAATGTCCACGATTAATAACTTTTCCTGTATTAGCTTCAGCTAAAAGGTCATCTAATGATTGCCAAGGAGAATCAGTACGAACTGCAATTACACTTGCTTCTGCTGAAAAGCCTGCTATACATTCAAAACTATTAATATCATATGGTAAATCAAGCTTATTAGGTTGTGTCGTCATAGGATCAGATGGTGAAAATAATAAAGTATATCCATCAGGAGCAGCTGTAGATACTACTGAAGAGCCAACAGTTCCTGAAGCACCTGAAATATTCTCAAAATTAAAAGGTTGACCTAATATTTCTTCAACTTCTTTAATTAAAACACGTCCAGTAAGATCTGTTCCACCACCAGCTCCATAAGGACAGATAACTTTAACCGCTTTATTCGGATACACAACATTTTCTTCTTCTTGTCCTGCAGCAAAACTATATACGCTTACTATAATAAGTATTACAAATACTGCTAAAACTCTTTTTTTCATTTAATTTCTCCTTTTAATTCAAAAATATAATTTTTATTATTCTAATTTCTTTAAGACTCTGATTTTTAACAAATAATATTTAAATAACTTTACTTAACAATGTTATATATTTATTTTTTACAAACCAAAATTAGATATGGAATCCTCCTCTCTTCCATATTAATCTAAAGAACTTTAATAATTTAAATATTAGATATAAAAATAAAACAGCATAAATATTAAAAGACCATAAAAAAAATATTAAATTATTTAGTTTACATAAAAGGGATATTTGACAAATAATCACTAATATAAGCACAATATATCCACTATATAAAAAAATCTTGCTATAGTTTCCCATATAATGGGAATTCCTATATCTCAATTATAAATCAATACTCATAATTGTCAAGGTTTTTTTACTCGTAAAAAACTATAATTGTAACAGTAATTTTGACGATTGAAGTAAAACTAGTAAAATATAAGAATCTTTTCAAATAAAAAAAATCTCGGTTTCATTAATTTTAGAAACCGAGATTATTTTTATTTAAATTAACAATATTTACTTAATATTTGTTAAATCGTAATTTTAAATAGTATCATTAAAGTGCATAGAGTTTATCAATCTCTTTTTTATAGCACTCCATGATAATATTACGTTTTAATTCTAACTTTGCACTTAATTCCTTTCCAACTTCAAAAGGTTTTTCAAGAATAATAAATCTATTAATTAGTTCATGATTTTTAAACCCTAATTTA
>NZ_JBNAIC010000045.1:0-38356 GCF_050031695.1 Pleomorphochaeta sp.
ATTTAATCATTTATCTCATCATCTAAAGCAAATCTACAATCTTGTTTAAATGGACAACTTATGCAATCTTTACCAGGACATTCTCTAAAATCAATATTTGATTCTAATTGCCTAATATGCCAATTAATTGAATCAATTTTAGATTCAAGAATATTTTTTTTATCTAAAATATTTGATAATTTTTGTCGATACTGATGAAGTAATTCATTTCTTCGACTTTCACCAGTACTATCTAGATTTTTCATATTTATAATTTTTCTAATTTCTTCTAATGTGAAATCTAATTCTTTCAACTCGACGATTCTTTTTAAATAAACTAAATCTTTTTCACTGTAATATCTTTGCCCTCCATTTGATCTAAAAGAAGGCTTAATTAAATTTAAACTTTCATAATAGCGGACAGTCCTTACAGTTACTTTTGCTAGTCTTGCTAAATCACCTATTCTAAAAATTCTTTCACTCATATATTTTAATTATCATAATTAATGCAATTTTACAAGTTCTTATATATAGAGTTATATGAGATATAAAATTACACACCCATTATTATTAAAATTAAAGGAAATGCCGTTAGAAAACCAACCTAGAGAAAAACTCCTCCGTAACGGTGCTAAATCATTAACAGATGAAGAACTTATTGCTCTTTTAATAAATTCAGGTTCAACTAATATAAATATTGATATAATTTCTGATTCAGTTATAAAATTATTAGATAAAAAAGGAACTTTTAATATTTCTGAATTGTGCAAAATAAAAGGATTAGGAATTGTAAAAAGTTCACAGTTATGTGCTGCTATGGAATTAGGTAGAAGAAAAACACCAAAAATTAAACAACAAATAATTGACCCAGAGGATGTGCATAAAGTAATAAGACATTATGCAAGCAGAAAACAAGAAATATTTATTTCAATTGCAATAAATTGTGCACATGAAATATTAACAATAGATGTAGCTTCAATGGGAACAATAAACCAATGTATTGTACACCCAAGAGAAGTTTTTTCTAATGCTATAGATAATAGAGCTGTTGCTATTATAATTTGCCATAATCATCCAACAGGAAATCTAAATCCAAGTTTAAATGATATCCAAATTACTCAAAGATTAATTGAATGTGGCAAAATATTAGGAATTGAAATATTAGATCATATTATTTTCAGTGAAGATGATTACCATTCAATGAAAGAATACGATGAATTATAAAATTTAAGGCTATCAAAAAATGATAGCCTCTTATATTTTATGTATGTCTATGTTGTAAGCATTCTAATACTTCATGTAATTTAACACCTTTATAGGTTAATAAAACTTGAAAATGATATAATAAATCTGCAGCTTCACCAATTAATAAATCTTTTTTATCGTCCATACTTTCTATAACTAGCTCAGTACATTCTTCTCCAACTTTTTTAGCAACTTTTTTTATGCCTCTTGATAATAATAAGTTGGTATAAGATCCTTCTACAGGAAAATCTCTTCTATCTTCAATTATTTTTTCTAAATAAAACATAAAATCTTTAGTATCTAAATCTTCTACATCATTAGTTTCAAAGAAACAAGTATCTGCTCCTGTATGACAAACAGGACCAACCGGAGCTGCTTTTACTAATAAAGTGTCATTATCACAATCTACTAAAATCCCTTTTAAATTTAAAAAATTACCACTTGTAGATCCTTTTGTCCAAAGCTCTTGACGGCTTCTTGAAAAGAAAGTTACCAACTTTCTATCAAAAGTTTCTTTCAAAGACTCTTTATTCATATATCCAAGCATTAAGACTTTACCACTGATTGAGTCCTGAACAATAGCAGGAACTAAGCCATCACCTTTATCAAAATCAACTACATCAATATTATCAATTGTTAATTCCATTTGTTACTCCCTTACACAAATTCCTTTATTATTTAAATATGCCTTTAACTCAGGTATTGAAATTTCACCAAAATGAAAAATTGAAGCAGCTAAAGCCGCATCAGCTTTTCCTTCTGTAAATACATCATAAAAATGTTCAAGTTTACCTGCACCACCACTAGCTATTACAGGTATTGTTACACTTTGACTTATCATTGAATTTAAATCAAGAGCAAATCCATCTTTTGTACCATCCTTATCCATAGATGTTAATAAGATTTCTCCTGCCCCTTTATTATAAAACTCTTTAGCAACTTCAAGAGCATCTCTTTTAGTTTCTGTCCTACCACCGTGAACATAACATTGATAACCAGATTTATAATTTTCATCTTTTTTTACATCCAATGCACATACAACACATTGTGTTCCAAAATTATTAGCTAAATCAGTGATTAAATTAGGATATTTAAAAGCACTAGAATTAATTGATATTTTATCTGCACCAGATGATAATAATACATCAACATCTTCAATGGTATTGATTCCACCACCTACAGTAAATGGAATATTAATTTTTGAAGCAACTTTCTTAACCAACTTTGACAAAGTAGCTCGTCTTTCAACAGTAGCTGTTATATCTAAAAAAACTAATTCATCAGCTCCTAAATCACTGTATAATTTTGCTAATTCACTTGCATCACCTGCATCTATTAAATCTACAAAATTTACACCTTTAACAGTTCTTCCATCTTTAACATCTAAACAAGGAATAATTCTTTTAGCTAACATAGTACACTCTCCTGTAATTTGCCTAATTCTAAAATACTAATTTTACCTTCCAAATATGCTTTTCCTACAATTACACTATGTAAATTATATTCGAATAATTTTTCTATATCTGAAATTGAACTTACCCCGCCAGAAGCGACTAATTCTAAATTTGAATTACAATTTTTTATTAATGATTTATATAGTTCGAAAGAAGGACCTTTTAACATGCCATCTTTAGAGATATCTGTACAAATAACACGATTAAATCCTTTACCTAAATAATCGTTAATAAACTCATGCACATCTAATTCACTAACTTCTAACCAACCAGTTGTAGCTATTTTATTTTTCTTACAATCAGCCCCTAAAATAAGCTTATCACTTCCGTATTTATTTAACCAAGTAAGAACTAATTCAGGATTTTTTACAGCAATACTTCCACAAGTGATTCTTTTAGCCCCTGCATTAAAGGCATCATTTAGACTTTGTTCTGTTTTAACGCCACCTCCAAAATCAACTATTAAATTTGTTTTATTAGCTATTTTTTCAAGTGTCTTTAAATTCATAATCCTATTATTTTTAGCACCTTCTAAATCAACAACATGCAAATGTGTTATATTATTATCCTCTAATTCTTTTGCTATCTCTAAAGGATCTAAGGTATAATTTTTAACAGAATCATAATTCCCTTTTGTTAATCTAACGACTTTATTATCTATAATATCTATAGCTGGAACAATTATCATAATTTATAACTCCACAAAATTCTTTATCAATTTAGCTCCAACTTCACCACTTTTTTCTGGATGGAACTGAACTCCAAAATAATTATCTTTATATAGGCCTGCACTAAAATCAGTACCCGCATAATTACATTTTGCCAAAGTATCACTACCTTTAGGCACATAATAACTATGAACAAAATAAACGAAACTATTTTGTTCTATATTCTTAAATAAAGGATTTTTTTCATCAAAGGTTATTTGATTCCATCCCATATGAGGAATTTTATATCCTTTTGTTTCATCAAATTTCGTAACAGTATAATTAAAAATACCCAAACAATCAGTATCATTTTCTACACTATTTGTACACATCAATTGAAGACCTAAACAAATACCTAAAAAAGGTTGTTTTAAATCTTTTAATACTTCATCAAGCTTAGTTTTTCTTAAATATTCCATTGCTGAAGAAGCTTCTCCAACACCAGGGAAAATAACTTTATCTGCTGTTCTTAAAACATTAGGATCGTCACTTACTATATAATCAACATTTAATCTTTCAAGTGCATATTTTACACTCTGAATGTTCCCTGCATTATATTTTACAATTGCAACCATTAAATAACTCCTTTAGTTGTTGGCAACTTATCACTAAAAGGATAAACATATAAAGCTTGCTTTAAACATTTTGCAAAACATTTATACACAGCTTCAATCATATGATGAGAATTACCAGAAGAAACATTAATGTGTAAAGTTGACTTACTAGAATCACTAAAAGACTTAAAGAAATGTTCAAACATCTCTGTAGGAAAAGATCCAATATATTCACGAGTTATTGGTACATCGTAAACACAATAAGGTCGATTTGAAAAATCTATAGAACACTTAGCAAGTACCTCATCCATTGCTAATAAATTATAGCCATATCTAGATAAGCCTTTTTTATCACCAATAGCTTTACTTATAGCAGAACCTAATGCAATTGCTACATCTTCAACACTATGATGTTCATCAACTTCAACATCCCCATCACAAACTAAATTAATATCAATATCACTATGACGAGATATTTGTTCTAACATGTGATCAAAAAATTTAATTTTTGTATCTATATTAGATTTACCAGTCCCATCTAAATTTATTTCTAAATCAATCATAGTTTCTTTAGTGTTTCTAACAACATGAACTTTTCGAGAAGGTTTCAAATCTGAATCAACTAAAAATTTAGAAATAGTTGCCCAATCGTCACTTACTAAGGCCAAAGTATTATTTTGTTCTTCTTTTTCTTTTGAATATAGTATATTTTTTATTTCTAATTTATTGGATAAATTAATATTTTCTCTAACACTACCAATTATAAAAGAGTTTTGTAAATCATAATCACCATTTAAAAAACCAAGTTGATTTAAATTATCATATGTAAATTTAGGACATAAAGTATCAAGATCATAATCTACTATTTCTTTTTCAAAAAATATTTTTTCTTTAGCAAACTCATTCTGGATATATTCACATAACTTTATTTTTTTATTTTTTGAAATTGTTTCACATTCTTTACAACTTGATAATAAAACCAAATTAAAATTACCTTTATCCACAATTTGAGATAACCCTCTAAAGACAAGAGGTTGAAATTCAATATAATTATCATTTTTTGTATTCGGAATAACTAATGAAGTACATTCTATAAACAATATAGGGCCTTTATTTTGTTTCATTTTCTATCTCCTTGATTGCATTATATACCGTTTCACATTCAGCTTCACTACCAATTGTTATACGTACACAATTCTTCAAATATAAATCTTTAGTTCTATTTCTTATTATTATTTTTTTCTCTTGTAGCTTTTTACAAAGACTAGTACTATCTTCAACTTCCATTAAAATAAAATTAGCATCACTCTTATAGATTTTTTTAACTGTTTTTAATGATTTAAAAATATCAAAATATTTATTTCTTCTTAATATAACTTCATCTCTTTGCTTATATATTTCATCACTATTTTTTAAAATTTTTAAAGCCTCAATTTGAGTAGATGATGATACATTATAAGGAGCTTTCATATTATTTATAACTTCTATAATTTCTTCATTTGCTACCATAATACCGGCTCTTATCCCAGCTGCAGCAAAACATTTTGATAATGTTTTTAATACTATTAAATTTTCATATTTATTAATTAGTTTGACGCTACTATCTTTGTCACTAAATTCAGCATATGCTTCATCAACAATTACAACCCCATTAAATAATTTTAATAGTTTTTCTATTGTCTCAATATCTTCAGCTTTTCCTGTTGGATTATTTGGAGAACAAACAAATAATAATTTTAGATTAGTATTACTTTTTATAGTATTCTCTAATGCTTCAAAATCGATTTCAAAATCAGTTCTATAATTAACATTTACTGTTTCTACATCATTAATATCTGCAAATACTTTATAAGCTCCATATGTAGGATTCATAATAATTATTTTATCTTCTTTTGGTTCACAAAAAGAACGAATAATATTATCAATTAATTCATCACTCCCATTACCTATAACAGTATTATTAAATGGTAAATCTAATCTAGATTCTAATTCTTTCCTTAATAAAGAACAATGAGGATCAGGATACCTATTATATTCTAAATCTGAATATGATTTATAATTTTCATTAGCATCTAGAAAGACTTCTGCAACACCACTAAATTCATCACGAGCACAACTATAAGGAGTTAATTCTCTAATGTTTTTTCTAAGTAAATCTTTTATCATTTTAATCCTCTTTTAATCTTACTTTAACACTATTAGCATGAGCCATTAAGCTTTCACCCTCAGCCATAGTAATTATAGTATCACCTAAAGATTTCATACCTTCGTAAGTAATCTCTTGAATAGTAATCTTTTTTATAAATGAATCTGTACTAACACCTGATACACTTTTTGCCCATCCGCTAGTTGGTAGTGTATGATTAGTACCACTTGCATAATCACCAGCACTTTCACAAGCATAAGGACCAACAAAAATAGATCCTGCATTATTTACTAATTCACAAATTTCTTTACACTTATCTAAATTTAATACTAAATGCTCAGGTGCATATTCATCAATTATTGTAATACAATTTGAAAAAGAATCCGTTGCAATAATTTTAGAATTTTTTAAAGAAGATAATAAAAATTCTTTTCTATCTAAACTCTCTAATTGTTTATTAACTTCATCTATAAACCTTACTCTAAAGTCTTCAGCTTTTTCTTTTTCTGATAAAATTAACAAGATAGATTGAGAATCTAAACCATGTTCAGCTTGAGATAAAAAGTCACTTGCAGCAAAACTTGGATTTGTATTTTCATCAGCAACAACCATTACTTCACTAGGGCCTGCTAACATATCAATAGAAGTTCTAGAAGAAATCAACATTTTTGCATAACTTACATATCTATTTCCTGGCCCAAAAATTTTATCAACTTTATTTATAGTTTTGGTTCCATAAGATAAAGCAGCAATTGCACTTGCTCCTCCAACTTTTATTACTTGATCAACACCAATTACTTTTGCTGTATATAATACTATAGGATTTACACTTCCATCTAATGTTGGAGGAGTTGCTAATACTATTTTTTTGCACCCAGCTACTTTAGCAGGAATAGCTAACATTAATACAGTTGAAAATAATGGTGCAGTACCACCTGGGATATAAAGACCAACGCTATTAATTGGAACTATTTTACGGCTAAGATTAATACCTTTCTCTATTTCAACTTCTTCACCATCTGACAATTGAGCTCTATGGAATTTTTCAATATTATTTTTTGCCCTATTAATTGCTTTTTTTAATTTTTCATCAACAAACTTATCACAATTATCAAATTCTTCTTTTGAAACATATAAAGAATCTAAATCAACTTTATCAAATTTTTTTGCATAATAATATAAAGCGGCATCACCCTTTTCTTTAACTTCTTCAATTATAGATTTAACACTATCACTAACTGCAATATCGTCACTTAATTCTCTAGATAATATAGATTTTAATTCTAATTCTGAAGGATTGAAATAATATGGTATCATATACTTTACTCCGTCATTTTTTCGATTTTTGTTACTAATATTCCTTGGGCACCAATAGCCTTTAATTTTTCAAAAGCTTCCCAAAAACTATCTTCTGCTACTACTGTTTGTACTGAAACCCAACCCTTTTCAAACAACTTTGTAACTGTAGGAGATTTCATTGATCCAACTATATGACCTACTTCTTCAAGATGTTCTTCAGGCAAGTTAAAACTTACATATTTATAATCTTTTGCTCTATTTACAGCATCAATTCTTATAATCAATCTATTTAAAATTTGTTTTTTTTCTTCACTTAAAGAATTGTTTTCTATCATTACTGCAGAACTTGTATATATATTTTCAACTTCTTTTAAACCATTCATCTTCAATGTTGTTCCAGTACTTACAAGATCACAAATCACATCAGCGACTCCGATTGCAGGAGTTATTTCAACTGCACCACTAACAGTAATATATGATGCATTTACTCCGTTTTCTTTTAAAACTTTATCTAAAATATTAGGATAACTTGTTGCAATTCTTGTACCTTCTAAACTCTTTAAACCTTCATATTTAAAATCATTTGGTACAGCAATTGATAATCTACATTTTGCAAAACCTAAATCTCTTGCAACAATTAATGGAATATTTTGTTCATCATATTCGTTTCTTCCAACTATTCCAATATCTGCTATACCATCATTTACATAAGATGGAATATCATCATCTCTTATATATAAAAATTCGATAGGAAAATTCGAAGCGACTTCTTTTAAAACTCTAGAATCACATCCAAAATGGATTCCACATGTCTTAATTAAATCTAAAGACTTTTCACTTAATCTACCTTTTTTTTGAATTGCAATTCTCAATCTTTCTTCCATTTTTAAACTCCTGTTTTATAATTTGATAAAAAAAAATCCCCGCTAAGCGGAGACTAAAAGGATATACAGAACAATCCAGACCACTTAGAGTTGGTTAATACCGTATAAATGATGATGTACTGTTCTTAAAGTTTTCATATTATTCATTATAATCAAAATTCTATTAGTGTCAATATTGAATGTATATTAATTGAATAAATATACATTATATTAATTAATCGATTTTTTCGAATTCTCCTTCTATATTTGTTTTTTCAAAATCTTTTTCGACTTTTCTAATTCTATAGCTCCAAAAGAAATGGATTAAACCATATAGTATACATAGAATACCAAAGATACTTAAGAAAAATTGTGCAACTTGTCCTGGGAACAAGAAGAAAATTACAGCTATTGCTAAATTTATTATCCCTTGAGCCAAATAAGAACTACTGTAAAAATTAGTATTTCTTAATCCTATAGAACTAAATAAATTATTTAATCCCGAAATTAATAACTGAATAGCTAAAAGATAAACCACAACATTTACAGCTAATGTAGTAGTGAAATAAGGATAGATTATTATAATTATACCGATAACGATACTAAAAATAGAAGAGAATAAAGTTACATTTTTAGTTCTTCTTTCATTAGCTGTTAATCTTGTAGATAAAGTAAGACCTCTAACTCCTATATAAACACTATATATTCCATATAATAAAACGACAAAACTAACAAATTCTTCGCCTTGGAATAATAGAACCACTCCGAAAATACTTATTAAAATTCCAAAAATCATTGAAATAAATAAATTCTTTTTAAAAAAATTAACTTTTTTCATCAATACTCTCCCTAATTACTCATTGATAAAGAAATTGGATCATTTAAAATTTGAACTAATTCAACATCAAATATTAATAATGTGTTAGGTGGTATCTCAGTTGTACCTTCTAACCCATATGCTAGTTTTGGATGAACAAAAAATCTATATTTTGACCCCTTATTCATTAATTTAATCCCTTCAACAAAACCTGGTACTAAATTACTTAATTCGATAGTTGTATCCCCATCACTTTCTAATAATAAATTATTATCCATTGTGTAAATCTTGTATATTACTACAACTTTATCATCTATTTCTGGATTCGAACCTTCACCTTGTTTAATAATTGAATATTGAAGACCCGATTCAGTTTCAAAAACTGTATCAAATTCTATATTCTTCTCTAAAAAAGCTTCGGCTAATTCTAAATTAATTTTTGCTTGCTCTTCTTGTTGCTTTAATGCTTTTGTCAACATTTCTTGTTGCATCTCTTGAATTATTAAAACAATTTCATCCTCAGTATAAATAGATTTACCTTCAGCTGCATCCATAGCACCTTTTGCATAATATTTAGCATTTATATCTAAGTTTTGACTTAAAGTAGATAAATATAATAAATAAGAATAGGCATAACTAAATTTTTCTTCTAATGTCGTAGGATCTTCAAGATCTTTAATTGCATCAACTTCAACTATCTCTACTTCGGTAGACGAAGGAACTATTTGAGTAATTAAATCGTCACTTTCTTTTTTATTTTTTTCACTATTTGGTAATGAAAATAAATTACTGTTAATAAAAAATAACAACATAAAAAAAATTGAGTATTTATAAAAAGTCTTCACGGTAAACATCCTTCCGTTGCAGGGGTAGTCCTTCTACTTGTTTAGTCTAAACCTCACCCCCAGACTTTTGACCATACAATAGAGAACTTTCATTAAAACTTTACAATAGAATAATCAATAAGTCTAGTTAAACTTAATAATTAACCTTTTTAATATTAAATTGTTAATCTCTATCCTTTCTTATATTTCTTTTTCAAAAGGAATTAAATAATAAGGAAGAATATCCTCATTAACTAAAGCTTTTTTAGAATTATCATAAGAGATGAAAAAATTAAAATATAATTTTCCACTCTCTAAATACCCAATTATTTCATCAAATGTATCAGGCGCTTTTGATAATATCTCATTTTTTACTATTTCTATTGGAATTTCAAAATTATTTTTTTCTAGATGTATTATTAATAATTCATTGGTTATTTCAATACTTGAAAAAGGAGCTTGCTCTCTCATTTTATTAACAAAAGATTTTTCTCCAAAAGCAAAAATCATTACTTTTGCATCTTCAATATTTTCTTTAAATTCATTTGAATCTGGGTTAATACCTTCTTCTATAAATGATAATTTCATCATTGATAAAACTGTATCAAGATTATAAGTATAATTACCATATACATCATATGAATAAACAAAAGAAGAAAAAACAGATAATAATAAAATTAATGTTATTAGTTTCTTTTTATAATGCATTATTAACTAACTCCAATTCCCACCAACACATCAATAAACATTTATAATAAAATATTCTATAATATTTTTATAGAATTGTCTATTATTTTATATAGTTTTAAGAATTAACTAACAAATATTAATAAAAATTTTACTTTTTTAAAATTATTAAAAACTATTCGATATTTTCTTATAGAATAAAAAAAACAACTATGCTTGATTAGGAATAAATGTTATAATTAGGTCTATGAAATTAAAAGATGTAATAGAACTTAGTTCAGGAAAAATATTATGTGGAGAAAGTCACTTAGAAGATGAAGTTGATTGTGCTTTTGCAAGTGATATGATGAGTGATGTTTTAACATTACTTGAAGATAATATATTACTTATTACTGGATTATCAAATAATCAAGCTGTGAGAACAGCAGTAATGAGTGATATTAGAAATATTGTCATTGCTAGAAATAAAATACCTAGTAAAGATATGATTGATATGGCTAATGAGTTTGATATAGCAATAATAACTACACCTTATTCAATGTATAGACTTAGTGGTTTATTATATGCAAAAGGATTAAATCATATATATTAATATAATTATTATGCAAAATAAATTATATTTACATAATAATTATAGTTAAAACTCCTCCTTGAAAAAATCAATAGAGGAGTTTTTTTTTAAAAAGGTAATTCTACAATATCTTCTTCACTCATTTCTAAATACTCTTTTTCAATTTCAAAAGTATTTTTATCACAGAAAAAAGCTAATGAATAATTTATATCATTAAATAATTCAGTTGCAATATTTTTAATATCTTCAGAAGTTGTTTTTAATATAGCTTCTCTAGCATTTTCTAATATTTTATTTTCTATCTTATATAGGATTCTTCTAAAATCCATAATACTCGTTCTATTTGGTTGATATGGCCTTAAATCATTAGAAACATTACTTATAATTGCATCATCAATTAATTCTCTATCCGCTAAATTTTCACTATACTTTTTTAAAGAATTTTTAAAAGCTTCATAACTTTTACTTAAGTTTGGATCACTAGCAGATATAAAAATAAAGAACTGTTCTAAACTTTCAACATGGCAATCTACTCCATAAGCGCCACCTAAAACTCTAATATCATTCCATAAATCATTCCCTGATAAAATTGAAGCAAGAATTCTTTGAACCGCATTTTCTTTCGTTCCAATAGCCTTTGAAGGTAATACTAAGCTAGTATGATTGACAGAAGAAGGTAGTATAAAACCTTTTTTCTTTTGAACATTATTATGATGAATATTATTGTATTTTTTTATAAACTCTACTTGATCATCACGGTTAAAATCAGAAATAAAACCATCTAATATTGATTTACACTTTTCAATAGAATCTTCTTCACATGATAGATGAATCTCAAATCTATTTAATATATTTAATTTGGTTTTTAATTCTTTTAATTCATTTGCTAGCTTTGATACATCTTCCCTCTTTAATGAATTAATAAATAACCATTGATTTATTCCTAATAAATCTTCAATTAATTTAGCATTTTCTGAAAACTCACTTGAAGCAGAAATTGTTGCAAACCTATAACCTGCACTAGATGCAACAGATTTATACATACTCTTTAAATCAACAATGGAATTCCATATTGTTTTAAAATCATCAACTTTTGATTCTTTTATAATATCTTTTGTTAAATTAATACCTTTCTCTATATCGTCATTTAACATTTTTACTCGAATCATCACACCAAGACATCTCTCTAGAGTTACTTTTGATCCACCTTCTAAAGAAATATTGAAACCTCCAGTATTATGCATGACTTCAGTCATTACTTTAGTATTATCCATATCTTTTACAGGACAGTTCTCTAAAATTTTTGTATATAATGGCAATAATGATATTTCTCTTTCATTAAGATCTTCTAAATGAATAAAGAAATCAAAATATGCAATTGAGTTAGTTTTCTCTTTCATAATCCATAAAGGAATACCGTTTAAATTTAATTTTTCATGATTATAATATCTTATTTTTTTAGGTAAATCTTCAACAAACAACTTTGGAATTTTATTTAAATCTTCAACCGAATCTCCTAAATCTTGAAAATTTAAAAACTTTTTAGTTTTTTCTAGTATTTCTTTTTTTTGTTCTTCATTTAAATCTACAGTACGCTTTTTTACTAAATTCGCTAATCTTTCATTATATTTATCCATTGCATCAATATCTGGTTCAGCAATAAATAATAAACGGTGATTATTGTTTACAAGATTTAAATCAATCCATTCTTCTAAATATTTTGGATTTTCTTCAAGTTTTAATCTTAACTCTTCAACAGCTTTAGTATATTCAATTGTACTTATTGGACTAAGACCTCTTAACCAACCTCTCATTGCTCTCTTTAATACAACAAGCCCCATAGGATTAGATGAAGATTTTTCATGTATTTGAAAGCTTAATCTTTTAAAGGTTGCAGAAATTAGTTCATTATCAAACCCCTTTTCTACAATTGAAGATAGTTGTTTTAATATATAACTCTCAATTTTTTCAGTATCTTCTTTTTTTACACCACTAAAAGCTATTGTTAATGGCATAAAGTTATAATCAGTACTAATACCACTAATATTAGACACATCCTCACCTAACTTTGAATCAATCATAGCTTTATATAAAGGACAACCAGGAGAACCTAATAACAATTCATAAATAAATGATAAAGTTATTACTTCTAAAGGTATTGCAGAATCAGTTGTTACAAATGCAGTTGCAACTATTGATCCAGAATCAAGGTCACTACTTGGACAACTTATATTCATTTTTCTAGGCTCTTTCCACTTGACAGGAATGAGATTCCCTTTTGAAACATTCAGCTTTGAACAATCAGACAAATATTCTTGATTTAATTTTTTCAAATATTTTTCAATAGATAAATCACCATAAATAAATAATTTAGAATTTGTTGGATGATAATATTGCATATAAAACGATTTAAATTTTTTATAATCTAAATTAACTATATCAACAGGTTCTCCTCCTGATGAATAATTATATGCAGTATCAGGATACAAATTACGTAAACAAAGATTATTAGCTATATACTCTCCATCGTTCTTATCGCCTAACATTTCGTTAAAAACAACACCTTTATAAGAAAAGTCTCCATCTTCGCTACAATGTAATCTTATCCCTTCTTGCATAAAAGTTTCTTCTCTTAATAAAGGAGAAAAAACAGCATCAGTATAAACATCAAAAATATTATCAAAATCTTTTTCTAATGGACTAGCAGCAGGATAGAGAGTTTTTGTTGGATAAGTTAATGCATTTAAAAAAGTACAAGCACTTCCTTTTTGAAGTTGCATAAAGGGATCTCTAATTGGATATTTTTTAGAACCAGATAAAACACTATGTTCAATTATATGAGCTACACCAGTATTATCACTTGGTATCGTTTCAAAAATATAAGAAAAGAATAATTCTTTATCATTATTTTGTACATGATAAACTTCCATAGCTGTAGCTTCATGACGGAATAAAAAACCATAACCATCATATTCAGCAAGTTTATCAATTTCAATTAGTTTAAAGCCAAAGAACTCTGAACCAATTTTTCTATTTTGAAGTCCCATATAACTCCTCCATTCTATTAAACTATCAAATGCTACATTGTTTTGCAAGTTTAATATCAAGTTATGAACAAAATTAAACTTGCTAAAAATATAAATTTGAATTAATGTTTATTTATGATTTCATATTACCAATATAAAGACAAACCTATTCTATTTGCGCATAGAGGTATGAATTCATTCGCACCTGAAAACTCATTAGAAGCTTTTCAATTGTGTCTAGAAAACAATATACCCGCTATTGAACTTGATGTCCACATGATTAAAAGTGGTGAAATTGTTGTAATTCATGATTCTTCAACAAAGCGTTTAACAAAAAAAGATTATACAATCGAAAAATTAACTCTTTCTGAAATAAAAGAATTAGATATTGGTATCAATTTTAATGAAAACTTTAAAAATACAAAAATTCCAACATTAGAAGAAGTTTTTCAATTATGCTCTAATAACGTTCTATATGATATTGAAATAAAAAGCAATTCAATAAAAAATCTTGAATTTGCTAAAAAATTATGGAATTTAATTAGAAAATATAAATTAGAATTTAACACAATTATTACTTCCTTTAACCCAATTGCAGTAAAGGAATTTGAAAAAGTGTCTAATCATTCTCTATTAGAAGGAGCGATTTTCTCGAAAGATAAAGAAGTACCTTTTCTTCTAAGAAAAGGATTAGGATCTTATATGTTTAATTGTAATATTATTAAACCTCAATTAGATTTAATTACTGAAAACTCTGTGCAAGATTGGAAAGCAAGAAATTTAAAAATTCTACCATGGTGTGTTGATGATCAAGAAAAAGCTATCGAATTATTAAACTACAATATAATGGGTATAATATCTAATGTACCAGAACAACTAATTAAAACTAAATATTTTAAACAGAACTAGCGCAATAAATTGTGAAGAACTTTTTTTGCCACATTCAAAATTGATTGTGTTTTACTATTCTCTAAATCATCACTAATATAAATACTATCAAACAATGTGCTATCATAATACAAAGAGGAATCATTAAGATCATAAATTTCTAAGCTTCCATGAGATAACGTTGTATATTTATAACTTGATTGTTCTTCTACAATTTCAGCTCTAAACAAAAATAAATAATCACCTTTTTCACTATATTCAGCTAAATTATTAATATCTATATCTTCATCGATAATTACAATAGAATTTAATGATTCTAACTTCTCTTTAAAAAAATTAATAGAAATGCTATCTAAAGCATTTTGCTTAATATCATTTTCAATAGTTTTTAGATATATAGTTTTATTTTCAAATAATGATTTTTTAGAGTAAGAATAAATTTTTTCTTCTATAACATTATAAATTCTATCTGCGGCAATCTTATATCCTTTTTGATTTAATAATTTTAATTCATCATCTAAATTAATCATAAAAACAAGCAAGCCTTCTTCATTAATTTTTTTATTATCAATATTAAAATAAAAAGAACCATCCTTATTTGGATATAATGTATCACTAACTAAATAATTTTTAAAATTATTATCTACATTATTATATAAAACTTTCATTTCAGCACTTATTATAATAGGATCTATGATACGTTCATCACGATTCAATTTTATTTGTAAGTTGTTTATATTTTTTTTAGAATATATATTAATATTTATAGCTGAAATCCTAGATATAATTGTCTTAAGATAATCATTCCCATCTACTTCAAACCCATTATCCATTGCATAAATATAAGCTTCAATAAGTGTTTTTATTGAACTCAAATCTTTATTATCTCTATATAATTTATTACTCATACTTTCGTATTCAATCAATTGTTTTGAAATATTCTGCTCTAAACTCTCCTGTTTTAAAGTATTATTTTTTATTATTGTTTCATCTGAACTAATATAGTAAATAACAACATAACCACCACTTATTAACTCATCAATATATCTTTTTTCAATTCTCATATCAAATGGTTCATAATAATAATTTTTAAATAAAGATTCTTTAAATAAAAATTCATTTTCAATATATATATTTCTAGATAGAATATCATAAAAGTTATTTATTGCATCAATCGAAGCTAAATCTAGAGTCTCACCAGACCCCTCAATTATAAATGAAGAAGGATAAATAGATTCATCTGTTTTTTCATTTTCTATCCAAGTTGGATACTTATTTAAAACAAGGTCTTCATCACTACTAGCACAAGATGAAAGTAGTGCTAAAGTTATTATTAAAATATAACATATTTTTTTATTCACAATCCCTCCTTGTTATAGCGCATAAAATCAAAAACTAAAATAATATACCATATGCAACAACTACATTATAATAACTTTCAGAATTAGAATCCATTTTATATGCAATTGATAAGTTATTTTTATTTGAAATATATGTTTTAATCCCTATTTCTAAAGAACTATGTAATTCATATGAATCTGAATATAATACTCCAATTCCAGTTTTATTATAAATAGAAGTATTTTCGATAAAATTATTTTTATGATAAATTTTTGATAAAGGGAATTCAATTTTAAGTGATAAATCAGAAGCTATAGAACTTGAATAATCGTCTAAATTATTATAATAAAAAAATCTTAGTCCTAAATTAGTTCCACTATAATAACTTAAAATTGTAGATAAATAATAATAATCTAAATTTAAGCCAACAATATTAGTACTATAATCATAAAATAATCCTAAATTCATTTCATTCAATGGCCCCATAGAAATCTTTGTGTTAATTAAATCAGTAGGATTATATAAGAAATCAATAGTTGAATAATCATCATAGCTAGAAGTAACAATAGCTAAAGATTTTTCATTATTATAGTTTTCTAAATTAACTAAAGATCCAACTTTATATATTCCATTGTTATAAAAAGAACTTACTACATTTGAATAAGATAATTTAGAATTTTCCTCATTATTAAAAAGGAAATTTAAATCATATCTAAAAGAATCATATAAAATTTGTTCTAGCTTTGAAAATGCAAGATTTTTATTTTCTTCTATAAGTTCTATAGCAATTGGCATTTTATTATTTTTATATTTTATATCTCCATTAATAATTAATAAATTATCATTGTAGGAAACTTCTTTTAAATCTAATATTAAATCTTTTTTCAATGACAACTCTACTTTAGTATATGCTACTAGAGTAGAGTCTAAGGCATCTTCTATGTATGCTTCTATATTATCTGTTGAATTATCTATTTCATAATTTCTTATAATTTTATATTCATTTGCAAATAACATAAATGGCAAACAAAGAAATATAAAACTGATAATTAACTTTTTCATTTATTTTT
Organism: Pleomorphochaeta sp.; assembly: GCF_050031695.1. Lineage (GTDB taxonomy): Bacteria > Spirochaetota > Spirochaetia > Sphaerochaetales > Sphaerochaetaceae > Pleomorphochaeta. The sequence goes on from NZ_JBNAIC010000045.1 coordinate 17,472, forward strand.
CTGCTCCAATTTTAATTATTTCTAATATTAAATTAACAGATTCTTCCATAGCATCAAGAGCACACCATTCATAATATGAATGATAATTATGACCTCCAGTATAAATATTAGGGCAAGGAATTCCTTTTTCATTTGCCATTCTTGCTCCATCTGTTCCACCTCTAATTGGTGATTCAAATAAAGGTTGATTTAATCGTCTACCTGCTTCAAAAATACTATTTAATACTTTTGGATTTTTATCAGAAATTTCTTTCATGTTATAATACTGTCTCTTTACATTTATGCTAACTTTACCACCTGGATATAATTGTTCAGTCATATTAGCTAAAGATTTAAGAACGTTTTCTCTACGTTCTAATTCTTTTAAATCAAAATCTCTTAAATATACTGTTAAATGTGCTTCATCATTAGTTGCATTCAATTCTAAAGGGCAATAATATCCATACCTACCATCGGTTGCTTCAGGAGTTTCATTTTTCGGAATACTATTTACAAAAGAAGTTGCCATTGTTAAAGCATTAACCATTTTTCCTCTAGCTGCACCAAGATGATAAGAAACGCCCTTAAAATCAACCATGACTTTACCAGCATTAAAGCATTCACTCTCTATCTCATATCTAGTACCACCATCAATAGTATAACAATAATCACAATGAATTCTATCATAAGGGAAAGCATCCATCCCACTACCTGTTTCTTCATCACAAGTAAATATTATTTCAACTTCTCCATGTTTTATTTCAGGATTATTTACTAATATTTTTGCAACTGCAATTATTTCACTTACACCTGCTTTATCATCAGCACCAAGTAAAGTAGTTCCATCAGATGTAAAAATAGTAGAGCCTACATAATTTTCTAACTCAGAATTATCACAACTTTTAATAATTCTATTAGCATTAATTAATTTGATATCACCTCCATCATATTTTTCAATAACTTGAGGATTAACACCATTCCCTTCTACATCATCAGCAGTATCAACATGTGCCATCAATCCAATACAAGGAGAATTTTCAACATTAGCTGGGATATGAGCTACTAAAACTCCTTCTTTCCCAACTGTTACGTCTTTTATCCCAAGTTCTATTAAATCGTTTTTTAAAAGATTAATTAAATTTAATTGGTTAATTGTTGAAGGATGCTTTGTTTCAGCAAGTTTCTCATCACTCATTGTATCTACGACAGCATATCTAAGAAAATTGGTTTTTAAATCATTTTTTATAGTATTTAACATTATGTGCTCCTAAATCATTTTTCTCATATTATTATTACACAAAGTATTATATAAAACAATTAACCAAAACTTTTTAGTCTAAAAACATTTATTAAATTGAAAAATCATATTTCTTTAGCATTGGTTTAACCATATCAATGACTTGATACATTGAAAAAACACAAATCATTATTCCTGTTACAACAGGAGATCTTTCCATAGTAAGTCCAACAGCAATCATGCTTTTTGCTAGCGCATATGAAATTTGAGGTTCTGTAGATATTTCATTAACCCATTGAGCAAAGGATTCCTCAGAATCTCCACCATATTTATAATATTCATAAAGGCTCATAACAGTATTAGCAAAAACTCCTGCTGCAACACTTATAGCAGCTGCTGCAGAAACTTTTCCCCAAAATATAGTATTAGGCATGAACATATAGACGATTCCAGCAGTAAATAAAACAAAACTTCTTGTTACTAACTGTCTTAAATCTTTTTGAAAAGCTGCTTGTTGGCTTGGGGGGATAGCCCTAGAAAGAGAATAAATATCTCTAGTTAAAATAGCTCTTGTTTGATTTAATTTTTCATCAATTTGATAAGCCTCACTATCAGGAATCAAAGCCTTTGCTCTATTTGCGATTTCATCTAAATCTTGAGATGTATCAACTGCAACATAATAGTCAAATTCTAAATATTCTTTTCCATTTTCTTCAAGAAGTGCTCCAGTAACTACTTTTTCTCCTGTTATATCATCAACGACTATATCTTTTGAAAAATCGTCAATATAAGGAGAGACAACATCTAACTGCTCATCAACTATCTTTGAAACAGATGTTACTAATTCTTCCTCATTTACTTCTTTTGTTATTGATCTATCAAGAGCAAAAGAACAACCACTTAATACTAAAACTAAAATTACAACCAACAAATCAGTTCCTATTTCTTTAATAATACAAACATTTTTTTTAGCTAACATTAATTTTCTCCTCCTTTTTGGTATTAATATTCAATATTCGATAACCTATAAGTATAGAAAGTCTAGCTACAGGAAAATCATTATAACTTTCTTGCAAAACTAAAATACTATCTTCATAAATGCCATTTAAATTAAAAAAAGAAATTGCTGGTTCAATATAAACTTTATTATCTCTTAAAAAAGTATAACCAAACGACAGCTTATTTAAGTATTGAAAATCTTCATATGGAGCATCTAACCCTAATAAGTATTCAAATTTAATTAGAGAAAAAGAAATGAAGAAATTATTTAAAAAAGGACGATATAAAACATCAATAGAAGCACCAAGACCCAATAAATCTATATCTCTATCAACAGGAATAACTAAATTAAAGGGTATTCTAAGTGATAAATCTTGAGTTACATTAAGGGACGGAGTAATTTCGTTATATATCACTTCATTAAAGATTGGATCAATATATGATATATCAATCGCAATATCTATTGAAGAAGAGTCATCAATAGAAAAAATATTAACTAAAACAATAGTATTAAATAGTAATAAAAAAACTACTTTCTTCATAAAATTCTCCTAATTCAAAAATTAAAAGAGAATTATTATTTTGAAAATAGTTTAAAATACCTAAGTAAAACTACTTAATTATATCTCAAAATTCAGAGCCTTAATAAACTCATCTTGATTGATTTTAAAAATATAATTTACAAATTCATATTTTTCATCTTTATCAAATAAAGTAAAACCTTTTCGCTTTGTAGAGGTTTTTCCAAACTCAATAGAATCTAACTCATCAATAGATTTTGACCAACCTAAACTGATTTTTCCTTTTTCTTTTTTATATAAAAGAATCATTGATTTATAAACAACTAATCGGCCTCTTATAAAGTCTTGAGTTTCATCGAATGGAATTTTTTCACATGCTATGGAATATTCAAAATCATCATTTAAAATTTTATTTACAGCTTTCTTACTTACATAATATTCTTTTATTAAATATAAAAAGGCTACTACAACTAAAAGTAAAAATAAAAGCCAATAATTAACTACACCGATTGTAGATCGAGGAATAAATACAAGAACAAAAAATATAGCAATGATTAAAATTCTTAAAAAATATCTCAATTTATAAACTCCTTAAATAAAGGATATTTAAGTTTATCAAATTTGACAATAGTTTTAAAAAAAATAAAGCATTTATTCATATTCCTTTTTATTAAAAATAGGAGGCATCTATGAAAGTTAGAACAATAAGAACATTTTATTTATTAATTATTCCTTTTATTTTATTAAGTTGTGATAATAAACCATATTCATCATCACTTACACTAAACGTTAATCAAGAAATTGTAAAAAAAGATAAATCAATATTACCAGAAGACATTCCTCTTGAAGTAACTCAATATTCTATTACGGGGCAAGGTCCAAATGAAAAAGACACATTTAGTATAAGTACAAGAGAAAATAAAACAACTGTAAAAGGCTTAACAATTGGAACTTGGGATATATTTGCTGTAGGTAAAAATGCAGATGATTTAGTTTTAGTTAGTGGTTCAAAGAGTGTTAAAATAACAAAAGATCCTACAACGACAGTAATTGAACTTGATACTTTAGTAGGAACTGGTAATATTTCATTAACTTTTAATTGGGACCCAGATTTAATTACTAACCCAAAATTAGAACTAAATCTCACAAATCAAAACAATGAAAAGATAGTCGCTACACCAAGTAGTATTGATTATTCTTTAGGTGTAGCCTCATTTGATTCAGTAGAAAAAGCTGGATCATATACCATAAATTCTAAATTATATGATGGAGAAGTACTTTTAGCTGGATGTATAGAAGCGATTAGAGTAGTTATGAATAAAACTAGCTCTGGAATAATCAATTTTACATTAAATGAAGATTCTATACCAGAAACAAGTGATGATACAATAGTTATTAATAATCAAGCTGGCGTTCCTATTTCATGCACTATAGAGGAAGTAAATGAAGTAATTCCATACAATCAAAAAATCTATCCAAAACTAGTTGAAAACAATGATTTACCTTTAAATGAATTATCTATTAGTTGGTATCTTGATGGATCTCTAATTGGAAGTGGAATTAATTGTAGTTTATCACCATCACTCGGATTCCATAGATTAGATGTTGTAGTTGATAATGGTGACTTAGGTAGTACGAGTTCTGCATCAAAAGAATTTGAAGTAACTTTAAATGCACCAGCATACTTACCTAAAGTTGTAGCAACAATAAATCATGGTGATAATGGTTTTTATGTAGGAAACAATATGCATATTTGCTACCTTCCTGATAACAAAATTATTTCCTATTGTGGTGATACAAATACACTTCAAATTTGTAGAATCATTAATAATAGATTTGAAGTGTTAAACACATATAATAATTCAAGTGAAATGCCATTATCTAATGTTGTAGATATGAAAGTTGATAAAATAAGAAATCGAGTTTTTATATCAGATGAAACAAGCAATACAATAAGCATTTATGACTATAGTTATAATAAACTAAATAAATATTTCTATGATGATACTTATCATAAATATGCACAACATTTTGGCTCAATATTTATCAGACCTGAAGATTTTTTAGTTTTTGATCATTTAGGAGATTCATACAGAGAATATGCTATAGACCCAATTCTTAATTCTAAATTTTTTGCTATCAACATGGTAAAAGACCCTGATGATTATTCATATCATTGTACTAAAGGGATTATGAGTCCAAATCAAGATGCAATAACCTTTTGCAGTGATACGGGATATGTCTCTCACGCCTATAACACTCCTGGATATAATAATTGTTTACTAAGGGCTACAGGACCTCTAGAATATGATATTGATGAGGTCTTTGTTGCTGCAGCATTAAACTGGAAAACTTTCTTAATAGGCGCTAATAATAGAATTATTGAAGGTTCATTAATGGGTGAAGATTTAAATTTTTCAACGGAACTATGTGAAATCGAATCATATGTTAGTGAAAGTTATGGTCTACCAAATTTTGAAAATGTTATAAACTTTATCTATTATACAAATTATAATAATATTAACAATGATTATGATTTAAAGAAAATTTATGCATTATGTAGTGGTTCTAATTCTCTATTAGCTTTTGACTATGATGAAACAGATTACAGTCTCACATATATTGGAAAAGAAGATTTATCAGATTTCACTCCAGAGAATGGTGTTTTATCTAATGATAAAGAAACATTAATATTATGGGGAAATAATGAAAAATGTGTTAAATTATGCAAAATTAATAAATAGTATTAGTTCTATATTGTTTAGCAATATTAAAATTGGCTTTTACAAATTTTGTAAAAGCCTACTATATTATCAAGATTTAATCATCGTTAAACATACTCATTAATAGTTGAGCACTCATCATTTCCGGATCTTGCATCGAAGATAAAGTACTTGCGAAAGATTGGAAATCTGCAATAGAATCGAGCAACATTAATCTAACAAATTCTTCATCATCTTGATTACAAATCAACTTCATAGAAGCTTGATTATCTTCTATCCGTTGTATTTCTAACATTATAATAGTTGAGTCTTTCCTAATTTGGTTAACAAAATGATTACTTTCAACACTAGAAACAAAAAATCCCTCAGCAATAAAACCTTCTAATACTGTATCAGCTATAAACATAGCTGCTCTTTTAGATGGAAAATCTAAAGAAATGGTTACACTATCAACTTCATCTTCAACAGCTAATTTTTTCTTATAACCACTTCCACCTTTAAATGCATTTACTAACATTGGAGGAGCAGTTACTGAAGCAACTAACATTGTCATAACAGCAACACCGAATAAATCATGGGAAATTGCACCTGATGCTAATCCTATTCCTGCAACAATTAAAGTAACTTCACCTCTAGGCAACATACCACAACCAATTCTATAAGCTCCTTTTAAATTAAACCCAACTAATAAAGCAGGAGCTCCACAACCAATTAATTTACCTAAAAATGCAATAACTGAAAAAACAAGAGCAAAACCAATAACACTTTTTAGTGCCTCAAAATTAACCATCATACCCATAACTGCAAAAAAGATAGGAACAAAAAATTCACTAACTGATTTTATTCTTACACTAATACTATGTGCAACATCAGTTTGACTTAAGGATAATCCAGTAATATAAGCACCAATAATCATTGCAAGACCAGCCATTTCAGAAAATCCTGCAAGTAATAAAGCAATTCCAAAAGCTATTTCACTAATCAATGGTAAAGATTTAAATTTTTTCATGCCCTTTGTAAACTTTGGAGCTATAATAACACCAATAACAGTACAAGCTAACCAAAATAATACAGCTTTAATAGCAACTTTTGCTATCACACCCCAGTGGATCGCCCCACTACCAGCTTGAACAGAAGTAATACCAACAACAACAGATAATAAAACGATAGATATTACATCATCTAAAACTGCAGCTGCCATGATTGTAACACCTTCAGGTGTTGCTATCTTTTTAGTTTCACTTAATATTCTTGCAGTAATACCAATTGAAGTTGCTGTACATACAGTTCCTAAAAATAAAGCAGCTGGATCCATAATTGAATTAACATTATCTAATAATAAAACAGTACCAATTGCACCAAACAAAAATGAAATTACAACTCCACCGATACCAACAACAGAAGCTTTACCACTAAATTTAATAAAAGTTGGTAAATCTGTTTCTAAACCTGAATCAAAGAGCAAAAAAATAGATCCCAAAGTTGAGATTCCATATAATTCAGGAGATACAGGTATAGTTCCTTCTAAAGGTAGTGGAAATAAAGCCCCAAATTCACCGATAGCTATACTACCTAATAAATAAGGTCCAATAATCATTCCTGCACATAACTCACCTAATACTTTTGGTTGATGTAAATAATTTGCAAATACATATCCTAAAAATTTTGTTGCAATAAGAATTAATCCTAATTGCAACATTAATACCATCATTTCCTCTGCCATTTTGTCCCCCCTTGTTGTTTAAACTGAGCTAATTAAACTCCAAATACTGATAGAACATCTTCTACAGTTTTTGAATTTAATATTTCATTTCTAGCTTCTTCAGTTTTTATAACCCTACTAATAGCAGCTAAAAATTGAACATGAGGACCAATATGATCACTTGGAGATAATGTCATAATAAAAATATTACTTATTTCACCGTCTAATGAATTAAAATCTAATCCTTCTTTTTTTATTCCAATACATGCAGTTAATTTTGTTACAGCTTTCGTTTTTGCATGAGGTATTGCAACTCCATGTTGAATACCTGTAGACATTTTTTCCTCTCTTTCCATAACATCTTTATAAGCTGCATCTACATCTTCTATTAAATTATTACCTTTTAAAATGCCCAATAATTCTTTTATTACATCTTCTTTTGTTGTACTTTCTAAATTAATTTTTACAACATTTTCATTTAGAACATTTTTTAATTTCATATTTATTTCTCCAAAAAAATATTTTTATATTTTTTATCATCTTCTATTTATTAATATTGGTAATATTATCATTTCAACGAATTAACGTAAAGATATAGCTATAACAGTAACAAAAAAAAGGGTTAGCATTTTATTGCTAACCCGAATAATTTTACATTTAAATTACATATTATATTTATTTCTCTTAGTATAAACAGTATGTAATTGATTATGTGCTTTATGTGAAAGAGGTTCACCAAAGTAATCAGAATAAATCTTCTTAATAGAAGGATTATCATGTGATTTTCTATATGTTGATTGTTCATCATCATTATATAAACCAGCAATTCTTTCTTTTCTGATTGTATCGTCAGTACCATATGGTTGACCACCACCAGCAATACATCCACCACGGCAAGCCATTACTTCAATAAAGTCATAAGGTGCAGGTTCACCAGCTTTTTTAGCTGCTAAAATTTCTTCACAAACAGGTTTTGCATTAGCTAAGCCATTAACAACAGCTACTCTAACTTTAGTTCCATTCATGTCAACTTCGCCTTTACGAACATTTTCCATACCACGAACTGCATCGATTTCTACATCTTCTAATTCATCACCTGTTACTAATTTAAAAGCTGTTCTAACAGCAGCTTCCATAACACCACCAGTGTTACCAAAAATAGTACCAGCACCAGAATATTCACCAATTGGAGAATCACAATCTTCATCACAAAGAGATGCAAAATCTATACCATAGGCTGTAAATAATCTAGCAATTTCACGAGTTGTTAATACTAAATCAACATCATCATAACCTGAAGACTTCATAGTTTCATCACGTTTGATTTCATATTTTTTAGCAGTACAAGGCATTAATGCTACACTATAAATAGTTGCAGGATCAATTTTTGAAACTTCTGCAAAATAATTTTTAGTTACAGCACCTTGCATCATCATTGGGCTTTTTGCGCTTGAAAGATTATCAATTAATTCAGGATAGAATTTTTCACAATAATCAACCCAACCTGGACAACAAGATGTAAATTGAGGTAATACACTACCTTCAGTAGTTAATCTCTTAACTAATTCACTACCTTCTTCCATGATTGTTAAGTCAGCACTAAAGTTAGTATCAAATACATAATCAACACCAATTTTTCTTAATGCAGCATATAGTCTACCAGTAGAAACTGTACCAACAGGCAAACCAAATTCTTCACTAATACCAACACGAACAGATGGAGCCATTTGTACAGCTACAACTTGATTTGGATCTGCAATAGCAGCTCTTAATGAAGCTGTTTCATCTTTTTCGTAAATTGCGCCAACAGGACAGTGAACAATACATTGACCACATTTAACACAAGGACTATCATTTAATTTTAAATGTGCAGCAGGAGACATTACTGTTGAATCACCACGACCAATAAAGTCTAAAGCAAATACACCTTGTAATTCTTGACAAACTTGGACACAACGACCACATTTAATACATTTACTTGGTTCTAATACTATAGATGGTGAAGAATTATCAATTTCTAATTTTGCAACTCTATGTTCAAAAGGTTGTTCTCTAATACCGAATTTTGCTGCTAATGTTTGTAATTCACAATTACCATTTCTAATACAAGTTAAACAAGAATTTGGATGAGTACTTAATGTCATCTCTAAGATAGCTTTTCTAACTTCGAACAATTCTGGATCATCAGTAATTACACTTAATCCTTCATGAACAGGAGTAGAACAAGCTCTTATCATCTTATTATTGTTTTCTTGCTTACATACACACATACCACAAGATGCAAAAGGAGTTAAGTCAGGATGATAACAAAGAGTTGGAATATATACACCAACTTCTTTTGCTGCATTCAATACTGTTGTACCTTCTGCTACTTGAACGGGAATACCATTTATTTTTACGTTTACCATTATATCTTTGATCCTCCCGACGCCTAATGAACTTCAACTGCGCCGAATTTACAAGCTACAAGACAAGCGCCACACTTAATACAAGCTGCTTGGTCAATAATATGAGCTTGTTTTCTTTCACCTGTAATTGCACCTACTGGACACTTACGTGCACAAGCAGTACATCCAATACATTTATCTGCATTAATTGAATATGTAATTAAATTCTTACATTTACCTGCAGGACATCTCTTATCTTCGATATGAGCTTTGTATTCTTCAGGGAAATATTTCAAACTAGATAAAATTGGGTTTGGAGCTGTTTGACCTAAAGCACAAAGAGAACCTTTCTTCATAGCTAATGAAATACTCTTAATATTATCAATATCTTTTTGAGTTCCTTGGCCTTTAGTAATCTTTTCTAAAATATTTAATAAAGATCTACCACCAATTCTACAAGGAGCACATTTACCACAAGATTCATCAACAGTAAAGTTTAGGTAGAATTTTGCAACGTCAACGATGCAGTCGTCTTCGTCCATAACAATCATACCACCTGACCCCATCATAGATCCAATCTTTTGTAATCCACCAAAGTCAATAGGAGTATCTAAATTTTCTTTAGTAATAACACCACCTGAAGGACCACCAGTTTGAACAGCTTTGAATTCTTTACCATTAGCGATACCACCACCAACATCGTAAACAATTTCTCTTAAAGTTGTACCCATTGGAACTTCTACAAGACCTGAGTTTTTAATTTTACCTGTAAGAGCAAATACTTTTGTACCATGGCTATCATCAGTACCAATTTTTTGGAACCATGAACCACCTTTATTAATAATAACAGGAATATTAGCCCAAGTTTCAACATTATTAATACAAGTTGGTTTTTGCCATAAGCCTTTTACAGCAGGGAATGGTGGACGTGGTTGAGGCATACCTCTAAAACCTTCAATTGATTGTAATAAAGCAGTTTCTTCACCACAAACGAAAGCACCAGCACCTAGACGGATTTCAATATCAAAATCAAAACCACTATCTAAAATATTTTTACCTAATAAACCATATTCTCTAGCTTGTTCCATTGCTACTTCTAAACGATGGATTGCTAAAGGATATTCAGCTCTAATATAAATATAACCTTGTGTTGCACCAATTGCTCTAGCACAAATAGTCATAGCTTCTAAAATTGAATGAGGATCACCTTCTAAAGTAGAACGGTCCATATATGCACCTGGGTCACCTTCATCAGCATTACATACTACAAACTTTTCTGCTGAATCAGACATCTTAGTGAAATTCCATTTCATCCAAGTTGGGAAACCTGCACCACCACGACCTCTTAAACCAGAAGTTTTTACTTCTTCAATAATTTGGTCAGGAGTGAATTCAAATAAAGCTTTTTCTAATGCAACATAACCTTCGTGTGCAATATATTCATCAATATTTTCAGGATCAATGAAACCACAGTTACGTAATACAATTCTAAACTGCTTTTGATAGAATTCAATTTCTTCTACTTGTGCGTGTTTGTGACTTTTTTCTTTATTATAAAGAAGTCTAGTTACTTCACGTCCTTTAATGATATGTTCACTTACTAATTCTTTTGCATCTTCAGGTTTTACTTGAACATAAAAAGAATCTTCAGGAAGAATTTTTACAATTGGACCTTGTTCACAGAAACCAAAACAACCTGTTTTAACAATCTGTACCTCGTCCTTTACACCTTGTGCTTCACATTCAGCAATAAGGTTCTTATAAATATCGTCTGCGTGGCTAGATTCACAACCTGTACCACCACAAACTAAAATGTAGTTTCTGAAAGCCATTACTTATCTCCATCCTTTGCATAAATATCTGCTGCTGGTCTATCATAAACATGATCATTAACTAATTTATGATCAATAATATGATCTTGAACAATTTGTCTAGCTACTTCAGCATCTACTTTTCCATAAATTACATCAGGCATATTTGGAACAATTACTTCAATTGTTGGTTCTACATGACATAGTCCCATACAACCTGTTTGTGTAACAGAAATATTGGTAACACCTTTAGCATCTAATTCAGAAATAAAAGCGTCTAATACGGTTTTTGCACCAGCTGCGATACCACATGTACCCATACCAATAATAACTTGGCCTTCTTTGCCTTCAATACTTCTTTTTTGTAAAGAATTCTGTTTTGAAGCCCTTAATTTTCTAAGTTCTTCTAATGTCATTCTTGCCATATTTTTTCTCCAATTCGACTACTTAAAAATTAATACTCTATCTACATTAAACTGACTTAAATCTTCTTCTTGATTTATTAAAAAATCTCTTAATAAACTCAAAGATGAAATAGAAGAAAAATCACCTAGAATATCTAACAAGTCTGTTTTTGAATATTCATAATATTCAGAACCTTTTGAAGTATTTATTTCTCTTTTTACTATAAGCTCTTTTGCTTTAGGATCACTAAAAAGAGTTAAAAATGTACTACTAATATCTCCAATTGGAGGTGTATCTACATTACATAAATCAAAAGTACAAACTACTTTTGTACCTTTATTAGGCTCAGACTCAATTTCAAAACTACCACCACTTTCACTAACACTTTGTACAACAAATGGTAGTCCTAAACCGACTTTTCTTTCTTTGTGTTTTACTCCATCAGTATAATATGGATCTAATACTCTATTTAATACATCTTTACTCATTCCTTTCCCATTATCTTCAATAATGACTTTTAAATATCTATCATCTTCTATTAAAGTTAGTTTTACTAAAGTACTATTAGCTTCAAAAGAATTCTGAGTTATATCTAAAATGAAATCACTTATGTAACGATGCATAATTATTCTTTAAGCAAATTTCTTTAAGATACCAGGAATTTGATTCTTAGTAACCTTACCAAATACTTCGCCACCTACTGTCATAACAGGGGCCAAACCACAACATCCAATACAGCGAACTGCTTCTAATGAAAAATTACCATCATCAGTAATTCCACCAACTTCTATCCCTAGTGTTCTGCTTAATTCATCGATTAAAGCATCTCCACCTTTTAGATAACAAGCAGTACCCATACAAACTTGAATGTTATACTTCCCTGGCTTATTTAGTTTAAAGAAATGATAGAATGTTAATACGCCCCATACCTTAGCAAAAGGAATATCTAACATTTTTGAGACTTCATCAGCAGCTTCACGAGATACGTAACCGAATTCACTTTGTACTCGGTGTAAAACCATGATGAGATTACCTGGTTTCTCACGCCATTCATTAATAAAAGCTATTAATTCAGACGAGAATTTAGCACTATTCTCTGACATGTACCCTCCTAATATTTTTACCCTATATTTACGTAATCATAATATTGATTAGTAGCCATTCTATCATAAACATTGAATTATGTATATATTATTATACCCTTAATAAGCCGAATAAACGCTATAATATAAAAGAGATAAATAAAATATTGACTAAAACCATTAAATAATATACCATTGTTCACATTAACCGGAGGTTTTCATGAATAATGACCAACTAACACGTATTACAAGATACTATAGAGCACTTAATAGACTTCGAAGCATTGGACTTGAAAAAGTCTTTGCTCACAATCTAGCAGATGCTGCTGGTGTTTCTGCAGCAGTTGTAAGAAAAGACTTTTCACAACTTTCTATCCATGGACAAAAAAGAGGAGGTTATGAAATAGTTGATTTAATAACTTCTCTTTCAACAATCTTAGGTAAAGGTGATCCTCAAAACGCAATAATTGTAGGTTGTGGTAGAATTGGCCTTGCATTAATGCATTATGGTGGATTTGAACCAGACGGAATCAAAATTGTAGCTGGATTTGATAGTGATCCTCAAGTATATAGTGACTCATCACAACCTATTTCAATTTACCCTTTATCTAGATTAGACGAAGTGGTTGATGCATTAGATGTACAAGTTGGAATAATTACAGTACCTGAAATAGCTGCAGCAGATACATATCACAAATTACTAAAAGCTGGAGTAAAAGGTATTTTAAACTTTTCACCAGTTACACTAAAACCAGTACAACTTAAGGATGGATCGACAAGCGTTGTTCAAAATATCAATCTAAGTTTATCTTTAGAAAAGATTTTTTATGAATTAAAATTCCCTAAAAAACCTAAAACAACAAATACTAATTAATTTATGCATTAACCCATAAACAGCTCAATGAGCTGTTTTTTTATCCCAAAATCTTAACAGCTAAATTTAACATATACATTTTTTATCATATATAAATACTTATACAACAAGTATTTATTGCCATATAACTTATAAACTTATTTTTTTTATAAAAAGTGTTGACACAAGTTACAATCTATTATATAGTTAAAACATACAAAAAACATAAAAACACAAAAGGAAAACACAATTATGAAAAAAACATTAACAATCTTAGCTATAAGCGCTATCGCTTTAACATCAGTATTCGCTAAATCAGCTCAAGTTCAATTAAACACTTCTATTGAAGAAACTGAAGTTTCTTATCAACTATCTTATAAAGATACAGATATTAGTAACGGATCATCTGATTTTGAAATTGGTGTTGCAGCTTTAACTCAAGATGGTAAAACAGATTTATTTAGTGTTAATGCAACAAGTAATCAAAACGATGATATGGCTGTTAAAGTAAAAGTTACTCCTACTTCTTTCTCTACAACTTTAAATGATGGTAAGAAAGATTTTGATTCAGAAATTACTCCTAAAGTTAATACAGAAGAATCTATTTCTATATTAGAAGCTGGTAAACATGACGATTTATTAGTAAATTCTTTTTACTTAAGTTGGGAAGGTAATAGTGAACTTCCTGCAGGTAAATATGTAAGTGATGTAAAAATTGTATATTCTATAGAATAGTTTAAATTGAATACCAATCCAACAAAATGGGTAGATATATTATAAAGAAAAATCGGCAACTATAAACAATTATAGCTGCCTTTTATTATACTAAACTATGAAATAAAGTTATATCATTCATTTATCCCGCAAGAAAGCGTAACATAAACTGGAAAATGGTCACTTATTCCACAAAGACTTTTTTGATTCCATTTATATGGAATTCCACTTGAAGTGCATATTTTTTGAGGTGCATATATATAAAAACCATCAAATTCTAGATTAACTTTATCAAAAAAATAATTATTTAATAAAATTAAATCAAAATTATACCAATTATTTTCATAAACATAGGTTCCTTTTTTATCTTTATGATAGCTAACATCTAATTGGGGAGAATAAAATATATCATTTAAAGCATTATAAGGTGAGGAAGTAACTAAAATAGAACCTTTGTTTCTATAGATAAAAGAATTTTCTTTATCAATATCATATAGAGCTGTTTGAAATGATGTGTTTTTACTTGGATCTTCATTAAAATCACCTACACATATAATTTGAAGTTCATCATTTTCTTCTACAACTCTTTTAATAGTTTTAGCTAAATTTAACCTATATATTTCGCTTTCTTCAAAACCATTAATTTGACTTCTAGCATGACAAGCTAAAACCCTTATTTGCTGACCTTCAAAAATATAATCTAAAGATAATAAATCCCTACAATCATCAACATAGTGAGTTTGTATTTTTTCAGTTTTTATTTTTGAAATAAAACCTATAGCGATAGCACTATCATCTTCTTTTATGGCTCCATAATAAAGATAACCTTTTCTTGAAAGATACATATCAAGCATATCTTTTAATACATTAGAATTTTCAATTTCCTCTAAAATAACTACATCAGCGTTAATATCATCGATAACATCACAAACTTTTCGAATTCTTCTTCTATAACTTTCTTCATCATACTCATCTAAGGAAAAATCATTAAATTCATTGCCATCTACATTCATATCCATCAATGCCTGAACATTCCAGTTCATTATCGTAAAAGTGTTAGATTCCAAATTTGGTTCTTCACAACTAACAAAAATCAATATAACAAGCAATAAAAAAAATGCAACCATAAAAAACCTCTAACTTAATAAGACATTTTTTTATAAAGTTGCATTAATTCTATTATTATAAATAAGAAAGAAAAATTATAAATCTTCTCTTCTTTCAACAATTCTACTAATTAAACCATATTCTTTAGCTTCATCGCTAAATAACCAATGGTCTCTTTCTGTATCTTTTTTAACTTCTTCAACACTTTTATTAGTTGCATCAGCAATTACTTTATCAAGCTTTTCTCTTAATTTATCAATTTGCTTTGAATAAATTTCAATAGCTGTTGCTACACCTTTCATTCCACTCATTGGTTGATGAATTAAATAAGTTGAATTAGGAAGACCTACTCTTCTTTCAGCTGGTACAGCTAATAATACTAAAGATGCTGCAGAAGCCACTAAACCAGCTCCAATCATGATAACTTTAGGTGAAATAAATCTAACCATATCATAAATAGCATAACCTGCATCAACATCACCACCAGGACTATTTATAAAAATTTTAATTTCTTTTTCATTATCTTCAGCCTCTAAAATTAATAATTGTGAAATAATTTTTTCAGCGCTTTCTTTATTTATCTCACCACTTAGCATAATACTGCGGGTTTTTAATAATCGATCATTCATTTGAGGATCTTGAGCTTTTTGTTCTTTTTTTTCTTCACTCATTAGTTAATAACTCCTAAATTTGATATCCTTAATAATATAATAGAAAACTATAATAAAGTAAAACAAATAACCTAAATTAATTTATTCATTCGTTATTTCTTTTTGATTTCTATAAATATAGTTTCTTCTTCCGTTCCCCATGCCATTACCATTTCCTCGTCCTCGACCTCTTCTTTGACGATTAATAATAATTTCACTTTTTTTAAAGCCAACTTCTTCTTCTAGCTTTGAATCATCACATAATTCAACATTTCCACCTTCTATAAATAAATGATTTCCCTCAAGTAGCATTAATGATAACTTATATCTAGCATCTGAATATAACTGTTGAACTGTTGTTCTAGCAATATTCATTGATTTACTACACTCAACTTGAGTATATCCCTTATAATCAATCAATCGAATTGTTTCAAATTCTTCATTACTTAAAATAATCATATCAGAAGGTCTTTCTATTTCTACTTCAGCTTTATTTTCATTTTTTACAGGTGCAAAATGTTTTAAAGAACTTAAATATCCAATTCTTCTATATTTTTTATTTCTTGGCATAGCATATCCTCTACTAAAATAATAACATAAGTTAATTATTTAATAAATCGAGTAGGAGGGTTTCTCACGAAACCGTCCTCTCACACCACCTAGCATACCGTTCGGTACTGGGCGGTTTATCAAACATAACGCACGATGTTGAAGTAAATCCAGTCTTCTTGTAATAATTCCAGACTTTCTTTTTCCTCTGCCATTCTTTTCGCTAAGAAGTCAAAGTATATAACATCTTTATCTTTTTCTTTGGCTTCTTCGTGTTTTTCAACATATAAATTTAATCCATCAACTAATTTCAATTTTCCATGCAACATATCATTTGAGAATATTCTTCCAATAGCTTGGGACATTCTCCAATAACTAGTTGAGCTTAAAAATGATTTCTTAAGTTTCCATTCTTCAGCTTCTAATAGTCTCAATTGATGTTTTCGATTTTTACTAGTTTTCCAAATTTTATAGGCATACTGTCTAACTCTTCTTCGTGTCCATTCCATTATAATTCTTAGTTTCTTTTTTATAGAACTTCTAGCATAATAATTTATCCAGCCTCTAAGCAAGCTATTCAATTCAGCAATTACTCTTTCTAATGAAACACCTCTGTTTCTTTTAGTAATTTCTTTTATTCTAGCTTTTAACTTATCAATACTTTTCTCTCTTGGAACACATCTTCCGAGTTTCAATACTCCATCATCAGTATTCTTTCCTCTTGTTTGAAATACAAATCCAAGAATTTTAGCTCCTTCTGCTCTACCGGCTTTAGTCTTCTCTTTGTTTACAGTCAATTGTAATTTCTTTTCTAAGAACTTAATTGCATTATCTCTTATTCTTAGAGATGACATCTTTGACTTCGCAAAAAGCTGAATATCCTATGGAAAGTTTTTATCTATGGAAAGTTTTCAGATTAATTCCTTACAAGATATAGCTTCTTAATAACAAAAACTTTACATAAGATTGCATGGTAAAATAATCCAAAATATAAATTTGGAGGTATTTTATGGAATACTGCTATTTAGAAAAGTTAGTTGCCAGAGCAATGGAAACTATATCACATCACAATTATACAAAAGCTTATATTGGTGACAATATGAGATTCTTTAAACAAGTATTACTATTTGCTAAATCATATTCTGAGTTTGACTTTGATGATAAAACTGAAAAGAATTTTTTTCATTATATTTGCTTAAGGTTAAAGATTGATGAAAATGAGATTACAAAGAACTCAATGGATCGAATTCATCGATATATAAGAGCCTTTCGCATATTAGAATCAATTCACAATAATGAATCTATAAAGTTGCATTATAAAGCTAAAATTATAGATATTCCTATTAAATTCAAACCAATTACTGAGGAATTTTCACATTGGCTCAGAGATAGATTAGAATGTGATAATACAATAAGAACAAAAACTTCAAGGCTATTAACTTTCTTTATCTATCTGGAGAGAAATTCACTTGAAATTAATGAAATTACCTTTTCAGTAATTTGTAATTATAAAGAAATATTACAAACATATGGTTATAGTGAAGCCTATAAAGCAAATATTTTATTTACTCTAAAAAACTTCCTATTGTTCCTTTCTCAAACTTCAATTCTATTAGAAAATGCTGTTTTATTTGTTGGTCCAATTCAATCACACAAAAATTCAAGACTTTGTTCTTATTACTCAATGAAAGAGATAAATTTAGTTCTAGATCAAATCGATCGAACTACAAAATTAGGTAAAAGAGATTATCTTATTGCTATTTTAATACTAGAATTAGGATTAAGAATTAATGATGTTTTAAAAATAAAATTAAAAGATGTTCTAACTGTTGATAATAAAATGACAATACTTATTGGAAAAACAAAGAAATTGATAACTTTTCCTCTTAGTAACACTATTCTTTATGCAATTGCTGATTATCTTGAATACAGTAGAACCAATAAAACTTCAAAGTATTTGTTTTCAAGAGATCATTATCCAATTAATGAACCTTATACACGAGCAATGGGCTACTATTGTATCAAAAGATATTTTGTTAAAGCAGACATAAATATCAAAGATAAACATAGCGGGCCACATGCTCTGAGACACTCTTTATCATCAGCAATGCAAAAAGATCAAGAACCAATACAAACAATATCTGCTGTACTAGGTCATAGTAGTACTAATATTACAAACAAATATATTTGGTTTGCCCCTGAAACTCTTAGAGTATTAGCTTTGGAGGTTCCCTATGAAAAACGATAACGGAATATTGTTAAATTTTGAAGAACCATTCAGCGAATATATTATTAAATTTATTAGATATAGACAAAATTGTGGATTTAAATATGGGAGAGCATCACAACGAATGTTAAAAATAATAAGTAAAGAACTATCAAAATTAACAAAAACTCCAGTTCTTACAATGGATATAATTTTAACATTAAGTAAAATAAAAACAGGTGAATCATATAGTAAAAGATCTAGCCTAATAGATATATTACGTCAATTATCAGTATTTATCCATATTGATAATCCTAATAGTTGTATTGTTCCGAAAAAATTAATGCCTATTATTATAAAAAGTTTTGTTCCATATATATTAACAAAAGAACAAATGTTAAAAATATTTGAAGCTTCAGATAATATTAAGCCAAATTGGCAATCTAATTATCATATAACATTACCAGTTATAATACGTTTATTATATTCTTCAGGTCTTCGCATAAATGAAGCTTTATCTTTAAAAATTAAAGATTTAAATTTTGAAGATAAATCTATTTTAATTAGAGAATCTAAAAAATTTAAATCCAGAATTATACCTTTATCTGATTCTATGTATAAAGTTCTAATAAATTATATAACAAGATTTAACTTTAAAAATGAAAATGAATTAATCTTTCAATCAATTAATGGTAATAAATTAAATAATACATATATTGGAACTAAGACTAAACAAATTTTCTATGAAGCAGGTATTAATGAAGATCAATATAACAGAATGCCTACGTTACATAGCCTGAGGCACACTTTTTCATGTCATGCTTTGGATAAAATGCATAATTTAAAGATGGACACAAAAGTTAATTTGGTTCTACTCTCTCAATATTTAGGTCATGATTCTCTCTCTGATACAGAAAAGTATTTAAGATTCCCTCAATACAAAATTACTGGTGATGAAAGAAAGGATTATCTATCTAAAAAAATCCCAGAGGTAGAATATGAAGAAGAATAGTCCTTTTCATGAATATTTAACCAATTACCTTGTCACTTATTTGCCTTTACAAAGAGGAAATAGCAATAATACTATCAAAAGTTATGCAACTTCTTTCTCTTTATTATTTCAATTTTTAAAAGAAAAACGACACATCAAAGCTGACAAAGTAACTTTTGAAACGCTTACTCTAGAAGTTGTAAAAGATTTTGGAATTTGGTTAGAAGAAGAAAGAAAAAGTAGACCTAAAACTAGGAATTTAAGAATTCAAGCTATTAAAAGTTTTTGTAATTATGTTTTAGTATTTCATCCTGAATGTGGAGCTTTCGTAAAACCTTTATTATTGATTAAAGATAAAAAAGTAGTAAAGCCTTTACCGCCTCATCTATCGACAGAAGAATTAATAATATTATTTAGACAACCAGATACAAAAAAGAAACGTGGTGTAAGAGATTTAGCATTAATGAATTTATTATTTGAAACAGCTGTTAGAGTTACCGAATTTATTAATATTAAAGTATGCGATATTACATTCAGCAAGAAACCTGTTTTAACAGTATTAGCAAAAGGAGGTAAAATTCATTCTGTATGTATACCATTAGATACTGAAGAATTGTTAAGAAAATATTTAAAGATTTATCATATTTCATTAAACAGTGATAATTATTTATTTACAGGACCAAGTAATGAAAAATTAACAAGGCAAGGAATTAATTATATTCTTAAGAAATATCAACAAAAAGCTAAATTAGATAATCCTCATTTGTTTAAAAATTTCATATCTGCTCATGGTATGAGACACTCAAAATCGTACGAGTTAGTAAATTCAGGAACTGAATTGATATATATTCGAGATTTTTTAGGTCATTCTTCTGTAACTACAACCGAACATTATGCTCGTACTTCACCAGAATTAGTAAGTAAGGCAATTTTAAAATTTGATAAAAAGCATTTTGATAAAAGAAATAA
>NZ_JBNAIC010000046.1:0-103516 GCF_050031695.1 Pleomorphochaeta sp.
TCACTCGCTTTTAACGAACATTAGCTTATTTCATCTTGTTCTATTTTGAATTGACAGAAAGCCCTCTACACTGCAATTTTCATTGCCATAATTAGCTTCCTATTTTCTCTTCCCTTACGCTCGTAATTTCAAATAACAATTATAATTAATTTAACTTAATCATAAAAAAATGTTCGACATAGATACCAAACTTTGAAAATCCAATTATTTAATAATGTAACTTTCAACGCTTAGCTCTTTTCGCTGAACACAATCGAGAATATATCACGAGATTAATTTTTTGTAAACACTTTTTTTTAAAAAAATATATTTAATTTTAAATTATATATATAAATCTATATATGTTAAAGAATTAAAATATAAAAAAATATCTGCATTTTTCAATGCAGATATCAATTTTAATCACAATCACCACACCATTTGATAGATAAGTATTCTATATCACTTCTTAACCTCTCAATAGCATTTGCTAAACGAACAGCATCTTTTTCACTGAGCTCTTCTTTTTTACTTGCTAAAACCATTCTAGAAACTACGCTTTCAAGAGAACCTCTTTCTTTAACAAGTTCTGAAACAGCCTCATGCAACTGCATTTGAACTGAACTTGGAAGCCTGGATTCTTTTTGCATAGGTAAAACTGATGTATCTAACAATGAGAATGATTCTAATGATTCAGGGGCAAATGCTTTTATTTTTAATTTATTAGTAACAATAGAAGCAAAATAAGTGGCAACTTCACTTTCACCATGATTTATAAAAATTTGTTTTGGCTTTTGTTTAAAGTTACTTATCCATTGAAGTAGTCCTTCTTGATCAGCATGACCTGATATTCCTTGAAGCGATTTAACTTTACATTTTACATCAATTTGTTCCCCAAATATTGTAACATGTCTAGCACCATCTAAAATTGAACGACCTAAAGTTCCTATTGCTTGATATCCACTAAATAAGACAATGCATTCTTCTCTCCACAAATTATGTTTTAAATGATGTTTAATTCTACCAGCTTCACACATTCCACTACTTGATATAATTACGCAAGGCTCCTTTCTTGCGTTTAGAGCTTTTGATTGTTCCACATCTACAATTGTGGTTAATGAAGAAAATAAAATAGGATTAATCCCTTGCTCAACTAGTTTCATAGCCTCATCATCATAATAACCTTGAATTGATGATGCAAATATTTGTGTCGCTTTAACTGATAAAGGAGAATCAACAAATACAGGCAATTTTGGATATTCGCTTAATAAATCATTCTCTATTATATATCTAAACAAATATAGGATTTCTTGTGTTCTTCCAACAGAAAATGCTGGTACTATAACATTACCACCTTTATCAAAAGCTTCTCTCACAATTTTGGCTAATTCTCTAGCTCTAACAATTGTTGGTACATTATTTCCTACAGCCCCTTCTGGCTTTTTATGCAATCTATCACCATAAGTTGATTCCATAATAACTATATCAGCTTCTTCAATATAATGAGGATCTTCGATTATTGGTTGGTCAAAGTTTCCAATATCACCACTAAATACTAATTTTCTTTTTTTACCATTTTCTTCTAACCATAGTTCTATAGACGCTGAACCTAATAAATGTCCTGCATCTATAAATCTACAACTAATATGATCGGTTAACTTAATACGTTTATCATAGTCACTTGAATGAAAAAAGTCTAAACTATCTAAAGCATCTTGTACGGTATATAAAGGCTCTACACCTTTTTTACCTGCTCTTATACTCTTTCGACTTTTCCATTCGGCTTCCATTTCTTGTATATGCCCACTATCACTTAACATAATTTCACATAAGCGCTTTGTAGCTGAAGTAGCCCAAATTTCACCTTTGAACCCTTCTTTTACCAATTGTGGAATCCTTCCACTATGATCTATATGAGCATGAGTTAATAATACATAATCAACTTCAGCAGGATTAAAAAAGAAATCTTTCCCCATTTCTTTTTCATCACGACCTTGTGGTAAACCACAATCGATTAATAATGTTACATCACCACATTTAATGTAAGTACAACTTCCTGTTACATGTTTCGCAGCACCATAAAAAGTAATATCCATATAATCTCCTATGTTTATACAATAAGAATACACCTATTTTTTTTAGAAGTAAATTATTATATAGTGCAGGAGATTATTTGTTGCATTAATTTCGTTTTTTCGAACCAAATATTGAAGTAATAACAGTTGATGCTAATATACATAAGACACCAAAAAAATATAATTTAGAACCATGTTCACCTAAAAACAATAATCCAACGAATACTGCAGTTAATGGCTCAAAAGCTCCAAGTGTACCAGCTATGGGACCTCCAACTATTCTTGACCCATAAGAAAATAACGAGCCGCCATAAGCTGATGCAAAAATATAGCCTACAATGCCTAAAATTGAAGTTAATCCAAAATTTATATCTTGTATCTTTAAAAAGTGATTTTTCATAAAAAATGAAGAAATTAATAGTAAAATAATTGCATAAAAATTCACATAATAAACAAAAATATTATTATCTATTTTTTTAATCTTTTTATCGTTCAAGATAAATAAATAAATACTTATTGTCAAAGCAGATAAGAAAGCAGAAGAAATACCTCGAAAATCAAAAACCATTGAAGATGGATTTGTTACTAAATAAACACCAAAAATAGAAAAAATAATTGAAATAGCTAGTGCTAAATTAAAAGAATTACGTTTAGCTTTTACACTAAAGATTGTAATTATTATTGGATAGATAAAATGCAATACAGTTGTTAATCCTGAAGGTATTCTAGAATATGAATATACTAAAAAAACTGATGTCAATAAGAAAAAAACAGCACACATAAAAATTTTAAATTGATCTAAGATTTCTAAATTCAGCTTGGTATTTAATTTTCTCTTTTTTACGGTAATTAAAAAAATCAAAAAACTTCCACCAAAGCGAATAATAAGAGTCCAATAAAGATTTATATCACTTCCTTGAAGATAATTAACAAATAATGGATTTAATCCAAATAAAATAGAAGCAAAACTAGTTACTAAAACACCTTTAACATAATTATTCATAAAACACCTGCTAATTATCTATATGAAGAAAGAAATCAAGTCAATAGTATAAAAAAAAATCACTTCTTATTTTAATTATATTTCATTAATAAAAACGAAATATATTAAAAAAGAAATGAATAATTTATCTACATTTTTTTATAAATAATTAATTTTATCTTCAAAACCTTTGTTTATAAAATATTGTTCAGCTGTTGAATCTTTATAAAGATTAATTTTCTTAATTTCATCACAGCTATCAAAAACCAAAGACCCAAATTTAACATCTTTTGATTTTACAGTAATTTCTTTTAATGAACTACAATATTGGAAACAACTATTTCCTAGCTCTTCTAGCTCTTCATCAATTACGATTTTTTTTATAGATACACATCCAATAAATGCACAACTATCAATTTTCTTTAAAGTTTTGTTAAAATTAACTTCTTTCAGACTTCTACAACTTGAAAAAGAAAAACTATTAATTGTTTTTAATGTTTCTGGAAAGTCAAAACTTTCTAAATCGTGACAACCATGAAAAACTAACTCATCAATCAATGTTAAGTTTTTAGGTACAACTATCGATTTCATATGTTTACAATCTTCAAAAGCTCCAATACCTATTTTCTCTACAGTATCAGGTATTACAACTTCTTCTAAAGAAGTACATTCCTTAAAGGCTCTATTTCCTAAATCTTTTATTTTATCATTAAATTCAATACTAGATAGTTTAGAACAATCTTCAAATGATAAATCACCAATTTTTACTAAGTTCATAGGTAGCTTAATTGATTTTAAGCTTGAACAAGTAACAAACGCTGAATCACAAATTGTTTTAACACTGTAGGGTAAATCAATTTGTTCTAATGAAGAACATTCACTTAAGAAATAAGCAGGTATTTTTTCAAGTTCACTTGGAAGTTTTATTTCTTTTAAATTACGACAGCCAGAAAAAACAGCTTTGCCTAATTCAAGTTTTTCTCCTTCAAACTCTACCCTTTTTAATTTTGCACATTTTTCAAAACCACTTTTCCCAATCTTTAATACTTCTTTAGGAATAATGATATTTTTTAATTTATTACATTTTTTAAAGGCTTTACTACCTATTTGTTTCATATTTTTTGAAAAAGAAATTTCTTTTAAATTTTTATTTTTCTTAAATGCTGATTTTTCAATAGATACAATTTCTTCAGGAACTTCAAATGAGGTTATTTTTTTATCTTTAGGTACTTTTACTATATTTTCCATCTCTTGGTCATATAAAATTCCCTTTACTTTAACAAAGCAAACCCCTTCCTTAATTACATATTTCACAAATCACTCCTAAATAATTATTCTGAGAATAATTGAACAACTTCACTAGCATCTTTACACTGCTCTAACATTCTTCTAAAAACCCCTGAAGAACATGAACGAGCTATAGCAGCTAAAACTTCTACATGAGAAGATGCTGCATCAGTAGAAGCTACAACTAAGAAAAATATCTTAGATTTTAAATTATCAGGAGAATCAAAATCAATTGCATTATTCGATACTCCAACTACAACACAAATGTTATCTATAGCTTCGCTTTGTGCATGAGGAATACAAATTCCTTTTCCTATACCTGTAGAACCTAATGCTTCTCTATTTATAACAGCTTCTAACACTAAATTTCTTTCTGTAATACTTAAATTTTTCCCATCAGCAAGTACATCAACTAATTCTTCTAATACTTCATCTTTAGTTGTACTTTCTAATGGAATTTTAATTAAATTCTCTTCTAATACGTCAGTTAAATTCATAATATAATCCTATCTATAAAATTTCTATATATCTCTATTTATTTATATTATTATAATATTGCTTTTTATATAACAATTCAAATAAAATTATCAAAATATTAACACAACATTACAAATATAATAAATAATTAACAATTATTCAAATTCTTGCCAAATATCTTCATCATCTCGTATAACCAAAACAGGACAAGATGCAGTTCTTAATATCCTATCAGCTTCACTATTTAGCTCATCTCTTCTAGATCTAATTCCGCTTATTCCACCGACTAAAATAAGATCCACATCATTTTTTCTTATATACTCTCTTACAATCTTATGAGCAGAACCTTCTTCAACAATACAGTCTATATCAACTTCTTTCATATTCGCTAATTTTGTTGCATGCTTAAGATATCTTTGAGCATCGTTTTGTAAATCTTGTTGATATTCTGTTCTCTCTAAATCAAGAAAAATACCAGCTTTTACAAGATCTGATAAGGCCCTTGTGTTTACAACATACATAACATCTAATTTTGCTTTATTTTGTTTTGCTAATAGAATTGAATACATCATAGCTGACATAGATTCTTCACTACCATCAATATAAGCTAAAATATGTTTAAAAGGTACTGCCATAGATTCCTCCTCATTTATAACAGAATAAATACTTATTTATTTTCTTTTTTTCTTTTCTTCTTTTTGTTTTTCTAATCTATCTTTAACATTTTTCAATAAAATAAAGCTTTCTCTCTCACTTTCTTCAATTCGGCTTTTCATATATTTTATTGTAGCTTGTGTTTCAGGAATAGAAATTTTTTCAAGTGCATTTACTTTTCTTATAGTCTTCTTTACTTCACGACTTAATCGCATAATTGAAACTTTTAATTCAGCAAGACGCCCCATTAATTCAAGGGTTTCACTAAATTGTTGAATGCTCAGTTCAGCAATAATATTAGAACTCTCTTGTGAAAAATATGGTCCTTTGTCATTAAAATGTGTTTCAACAACTGGAACAGCGACACCCATAACTTTTCTCTGAGATACTCTAATATCATAATCAATATTAGTAGAGCCACATAAATTACCTACTTTTAATCTCCCCATTTCTATAATAGCTTTACTAAGTGTTTCTCTAGCATCATCTAAAGCTTTATCTACTCTGCTTTGATAATCAATAGCTTGATCAACTAAAGCGAGTAGTTCAGAAATTAATATTTGTCTTTTTTGATCTAATAGCTCATAACCTAATGTAGCAAACTTTAAATTATCTTCTAATTTCATCAAATTTGATCTAGTAGGAGCTAAATTTGTACTCATTCGTCTTCATTCTCCTGCCAATATTCATATATCTCATCTTCACTTAATCTTTGTAATTCTTCCGCTGGTAAATAGCTTAAGGCTTTCCATGCAATATTAAGTGTTTCTTCTATACTTCTATCTTCATCAAAATCTTGTGCAATAAAGTTATTTTCAAAAAATTGACCAAATTTTAAATATTGTTTATCTATAGATGTAAGTTCTTCTTCACCAATAACTGATGCTAAGTTTCTAACATCTTGAACGTGAGAATACGAAGCAAATAACTGATTAGATAAATGAGGATGATCTTCACGTGTCATATTCTCACCAATCCCATCTTTCATAAGTCTTGAAAGTGATGGTAATGGATTAATTGGTGGATATAAATCTCTTGAATGAAGAGATCTATCAAATACTATTTGCCCTTCCGTTATATATCCTGTTAAGTCAGGAATCGGGTGAGAAATATCATCATTTGGCATTGATAATATAGGTAACTGTGTAATTGACCCTTTACTTCCCCTTATTTTACCTGATCTTTCATATAATTCAGCTAAATTAGAATATAAATATCCAGGGTATCCCTTTCTTGAAGGAATTTCTCCTCTAAGAGTAGAAATCTCCCTAAGTGATTCACAATAGTTTGTCATATCTGTCATTATAACTAATACTTGTTTTTCTAAATCAAAAGCTAAATACTCAGCTAAAGTCAAAGCTGTTCTAGGAGTAATTGTTCTTTCAATTGAAGGATCATCTGCAAGAGATAAGAATAAAGCAACATTATCAATTACACCACTTTTTTCAAAAGAATCAATAAAAAATCTCGCAACATCATATTTAACACCCATAGCAGCAAATACAATAGCAAAATCACTATCCCCGCCACGAACTTTAGCTTGTTTTGCTATTTGAGCTGCAAGTTGGTTATGGGCCATACCATTACCACTAAATATAGGCAATTTTTGACCTTGAATTAGGGTTGTCATCCCATCAATTACAGATATACCTGTTTGAATAAAATCTCTTGGATATATTCTAGCTGTTGGATTAATAGGAGATCCATTTACATCTCTATCTTCTTCGCCTTGTGCAATTGGAGAGCCATCTCTTGATTTTCCCAATCCATTCATAACTCTACCTAACATTGAATCACTAACCGAAAGCGTAAGGGGTTCACCTAAAAAGTGCATACCAGTACCAGGAAGTGTTAATCCTGTTGTGCCTTCAAAAACTTGAACACATACAACATCATCACTTGTATCTAAAACTTGACCACTTCTTCGACTACCATCAGGAGCTACAACTTCAACAAGTTCCCCATATCCAATTGGATGAGTATTTTTCATATATACTAAAGGACCATCAATTTTACTAGCACCTCGGTATTCACGTCCAGCTAATAACCTTTGATCTAACTTATCATCATTAGTCTTCATAAATACCTCCAAGCTTTTCGATACTTCTCTCTAATCTCAATTCTAACTTATCGATTTCATTGACTTCATCATTACTTATTGAAAATTTAATTTTAGAAATTTCTTGAACTGTTTTTAGTCTTCTAAGTTTTACTAAAGGAACTCCTTTATTAATAGCTTCAAGACCAACATTCCAATATCTTAATATACAAGACAACATTCTAATTTGTTTATCAACGGTACAATATCTATCTATTTTATCAAAAGCATTTTGTTGTAAAAAAGCATTTTTAAACAAATTACATACTTCTAGAATAAAATTTTGAGAATCAGGAAGAGCGTCAGCTCCAACAAGTTTTACTATTTGTTGTAGTCTTTCTTCTTTTTGTAATAATTCCATGATTTCTTTTCTATTTTTTTGCCAAGTATCTTCGCTTTTCTCATTCCACCATGGCCTAACATCGTCTAAATATTCACTATAACTTTGAGTCCAACTAATTGCAGGATAGTGTCTAGAAGAAGCTAAAGCTCTATCTAAGCCCCAGAAACATCTTACAAATCTCTTTGTATGCATTGTAACTGGCTCAGAGAAATCACCACCTGGTGGAGATACAGCTCCGATTACTGATACAGAACCTTCTTTTTCACATAAAGTTTCCATTAAACCAGCTCTCTCATAGAACTCAGCAATTCTTGTAGCTAAATATGCAGGAAAGCCTTCTTCTGCAGGCATTTCTTCCATTCTGCCTGATAATTCTCTAAGAGCTTCGGCCCATCTTGATGTACTATCTGCCATAATTGCAACATCATATCCCATATCTCTATAGTACTCTGCAATAGTAATACCTGTATAAATTGAAGCTTCTCTAGCAGATACTGGCATATTTGACGTATTAGCAATTAATATAGTTCTTTCCATTAAACTTTTGTTAGTTTTTGGATCAATTAATTGAGGAAATTCTCTAAGAACATCTGTCATTTCATTTCCTCTTTCTCCACATCCTATATAAACAATTATATCTGCATCACACCATTGAGCAATAGCATGTTGTGTCATTGTTTTACCGGTTCCAAAACCACCAGGAATAGCAACAGTTCCACCTTTAGCTATTGGAAAAAGTGTGTCTATAACTCTTAATCCGGTAATCAGAGGAGCATTAAAAGGCAAACGATTTTTGACAGGTCTTGGGTTTCTAATTGGCCATTTTTGAAGCATACATAACTTCTTTTCTAAACCACTATCTTGAGAGACTACAACTAAAGTATCTTCAACAGTATATTTACCTTCTTCAACAACTTTAACTACAGTAGCAGAATTTATAGTTGGGTCAACAAGAACTTTATGTACAATAGTTTCACTTTCTTGTACTTCTCCAAGTATCATACCTTTTGATATTTTGTCTCCAACTTTTACACAAGGCTTGAACGTCCATAATTTTTTGTGATCTATACCATCAAAAGTTAAACCTCTAGCAATAAATGTACCACTAGCTTCTTCTAATTTTTCTAATGGTCTTTGTATGCCATCATAAATTGAACCAATTATCCCAGGCCCAAGTTCAACACATAAAGGCATATTTGAACCATATACATTATCACCAGGTTTGATTCCTGTTGCATCTTCATATACTTGAATTACAGCTTCATCATCAAACAATTTGACAACTTCACCTACTAATTGTTGTTCCCCAATTCTAACAAGTTCGAGCATTTGTGCATCAGTGATATCACATACTGTAATTACTGGGCCATTTACTCTTTTAACATGTCCTATAATTCTTACGGACATAAGCCCTCCTGAACAGCTTTTTTAATCTCTCGATCAAATCTTCTCATTCTTATTTCTACTTGATTATTAAAAGATACTTTTCCATCTAAAGAGGTCGCAACAATACCAGAATCTATTAATCTTCTAGAATCAAGTTGCAAATGTAAGTCTAAATTATAATCATTTTTTGCTGTTTCAACTACATTAGCTAACATTTTATCATCAACTGGACAGTTAGATGAAAAAGCTATTTTAGCTTCTGACAAACCTAAACCTAGAACAGCTTCTAGTATCCATTTTTCTAATAAAGGTTGTCCATCTTTTCCCTCAATATTTGAATAAATTTTCTTTTTAATTGAAGAAAAAAGATAATTATACTTTTTTTCTAAAATAGATAGTTCAGCTTTTCTCTCTGTAGCTTTTTTTGCAGATTTTACTTTTAAATTTTCAATTTGAACACGATTTTCAAAATCCTTATCTTCTTTAGATAATTCTTTTTCTATTTTATGCTCATTTTGCAAATAGATTGATTCAACTCTTTTTTCAGCATCAGCTATTATCTTCTTTGCTTTGCCCTCAGCTTCTAAACCAATCCCCTTTAGTAATTTATTATCAGTATCCAAAACTAATCTCCATATTTATAGGCTAACTCCAATAGCTTCATTAACCAACACCCTAAGGTCTTTTCCTTTTTGACCATCAGGGCCGGATATAACAACTACTA
The DNA here is from genome assembly GCF_050031695.1 of Pleomorphochaeta sp. Taxonomy (GTDB): domain Bacteria; phylum Spirochaetota; class Spirochaetia; order Sphaerochaetales; family Sphaerochaetaceae; genus Pleomorphochaeta. The sequence goes on from NZ_JBNAIC010000046.1 coordinate 10,006, forward strand.
ATGGAAACATTTCAGAAAATAAGTATTTATCAACTGTTGTTCTAATCATATTAGCCACTGGCTCGGTTATGATAATTATTCCATTTTCTTTGTCACTTAAAGCTTTATCCCAAGCCTTTTTCGCTTGAGATGCATTTGTTGCTTGGATTCCAGATACACCAACTAAGGAAAACCCTAATACAGTATCTTCATCACCTATAACAAAGTATCGCATATTATGCTTTACCTAAGATCATCAAAGCAATGATGAATCCAAAAACAACTAAACCTTCTGCTAAAGCAATAAAAATTAATGCTTGAGAAGCTAATTCAGGCTTTTCACTAATTGCGCCCATAGCAGCAGCTCCAACGTTACCAATTGCTATACCAGCAGCTAATGCACCCATTGCAAAAGCTATAGCAGCTGCAAGACAAATCATACCTGTTTGAGGATTAGCACTACTTACAGTACCTGATGCAAAAATGCTTGGAGTGAATACAAATGCAGATGCAAACATCATAAATAAAGTTGCAATTACTGAAAGTTTAACCTTTCTTTCAAAGGCAATTTTGGTCATATAAAGACCCTCCTATATAAATATATCTATCGCTCTTTTGAGCGCAAACTAACTGGAGAATAAGCAATACCTTTTCCAGTAAAAAATTTCGTAAAGAATTCATAATAATTAAGCCTTAAAGCTTGTATCCCTGCAGATAGTCCTTCTAATGCTATTACTAAGACGTTTCCAAATATTAAAATTAAAATACCAAAAACTGAAGTCATTCCAGGGCCCTCTGCCAAGGTTTCAAACGCACCCATTAAACTAACGTGCGCAATTCCAAGACCTGCTACCCGTAAAAAAGATAAAGTGTTTGACATATATCCTGTAAATGTTTCTAATAATTCAATTGGCCACATCATTAATGAACTTGCTATCATAGAATTAAAACTTTCAACAGTTTTACCTTCTCTCTTGTGCTTTAAATATTCTAATGGCTCTTTAATTAATAAACAAATTGCACCAATAATTAGTAAGATAAAAATCCAATTATCAGATGGGAATGTTTTATAACCACTCTTTATATATGCATACCCAATATAAATACCAACTGAATACATAATAGCACCTGTAATACCAGTTCTATTAAATAATAAATCTATATATTTTTTCTTTATAATTAAATTAATCCAATTTATTATTAATCCAGTAAAGACAATTACTATTCCATATTTTATTGAGATACCTAAAATATCATATACATTTTGAACACTCGTACCTAATGCGGCTTCACCATTTACAACGGAGTGATAATTGAACCAAAGTGGTGGGAAAATACTAAAACCAAAAGTTGATCCAAATAAAAGTCCACCAATCATTGATGCTATTCCTAGATATATTAATAGTTTTGAAACACCCCTATTTATTAAACCTTCTTTTTTCATAGGATTCTTTTTATAAGAATTAGTTGTTAGAATACCAATTATTAATAATATAAAGCCTTGTCCTAAATCAGCAAACATCAACATAAACATTGATAAATAGGCAATTGCTACAAACCATGTAGGATTAATAGTTCCATACTCTGGAATCCCATAATTAGTTACCATTTTTTCAAAAGGTTTGAAAAACTTAGGGGTTTTTACTTCTACTGGTATATTTTTAACTTCAACTTCATTAGCATCACTTTGATCTATAATACATTGACCATCTGAAGCACTAAAAATAGCTTCTTCAACATCTGAAGCAGCCTTTTCAGGAACCCACCCTGAAAATAATGTAGTATTTTTTGTATATTTAAAATATGATCTGATTTGATCTGATAATTCATGCAATCTTAAATTACACCAAATTTTAACTAAAGTTGGTTCTTTATCTTGAATTTTATCTTGAATTTTTAGTTTTAATTTTTCTTTATCTTCGGCAATAACATCGATTTCATCATTTAGTTTTTCTACAACAGATAAAGAAAGATTTTGTTGAATTTGCTTATCATCACATTCAACCCAACTATACATATCTAATATCTGAGTGATATTTGCGGAATCTCTTTTTAAACTTAATGTTGTTATATATTCATCTTTTTCTAAAATTACAACTCCAAATTCACTTAAATTTTTTTTAACCCTTTCTATTTTTGACGAAACATTACCAACACGTATTTCTATAAATTCTCTTTTACCAATATCGAGATAATGTTTCATTTCATTTAGAACTTCAAAATCTTGATTAGCTCTTTTCTGTTGTTCTTTTATCTCTGAAATTGAAGCACTAAATTCATCTAATGTTTTTCTATAATTTTTTATATCTAAGAATTCCATATCTTCAACTTTTAACAGTGAAGAATTAGGGATAGGTCTTCCACTTTGTCTGAGCAAATTGTCGATACGACGTCTTGTATCTTCAATTGCTAATCTATCAGAATTAGGCCTTTTTTTACTTAATTTAGCCAATTGTTCTGGAGGCAAATTAGTTATTTGAACAAAGTCCAAAGCCCCAATTTTTAATAAAGCTTTTATAACTTCATCACTTTTATTTTCTATAACAACGGCTGTTAATAAGCGCATATTTTCTGTAAATAAACTCATCACATTAATCCTTTAATATCTTGTACATCAGCATCATAATATTTACTACCTAGAATACCACATATAATAGTATATTGTTGTTCTCTTAAATAATAATAAGCTAAAGCTGTTCCAATAGTAAAAGGCTTTCCTCCTAAACAGTTTTCAAAAAGTTTTCCCTTTTTTTTATATAAATATTTTTCTAAATCTCTTATTTGATTAATTTTTCTATTATTCTTATCAGTTACAGTATTATTAACTAAATTAGATAATTCACCATATTTACCTTTAAATAAACTTTCAACATTCCTATTTTTAGGATTTGAATTAATATAAGATTTTGTAATTGGATCTTTAAATACACTTGAATACGGATATAGAATTTTATTCAATTCTTCACTTTCTAGCTTATGAAACCAACCATATCTAATTAACATTATTATGTTTTTTAGATCGATTTCCATTTTAAATAATTTCATTGCTATATTGTAATCATCATTTTTTAATTTAGATGTAGCTTCATATATTAAATCAACTATCTTTAAATCTATAGCAGATTCTAACCAAAATAGACCATTTTGCTGAATATCTTCTAAAGTAAAATCACTTAGTACTTTTTCATAAAAAGTATTATTAACAGCATCAATTATATTATCAAAAGTAATAGCGTTTATTATTGATGTATAATTAATATCATTTACTATTTTAGTTTTTATTATATAAGCACTACGATAAGAAATAGGTCTTTTATGAATAGCTGAAGAGTACCACAACCTAATTGAATTTTTTACATTTTCTGCTTCTATCCTTGTTAATAAGCAAATAATTAATTCTTTTGGATATCCATTCAAATATTTTTGAACATTAATTAAATCTTTTATTTCATCATTTAATAAAGAAAGTTCGACTAACTGTAAATCTCCTGTTTTATCATAGACCTCAGCAGCATTTTCATATCCATGTTCTTTTAAAATACCTATAGCCTCAACTAAACTTCCGGCTTTTAATAAGTCGTCTTGTAATTGAGTATTTCTTATATTTCCAATCTTTGCTCTAAGCTTTGCGTTTATAAAACCATAAGTATCTACTGCTCTTTTCATTTATCAAACACCGATGAATTACATATTTTAGTTGCTATTTTTTCAGAAACAACATCGATTTTTTCATAATTAATTGATACAGAAGATTTTACTTTCTCTTCATATGCTTTTATTTTCTTTTTATTTTCATCTCGTAATTCTTCAATTTTCAAATTATTAGCGGCTCTTCTGTCTTTGACAGCTTTTTTTAAGGCTGTATTTGCCTTAATTTGAGCTTCATTAATCATCTTACTAGATTCTTGACGCGCTGATTCAACTACTTTTGTAGCAGTTTCTTCAACTTCAATAATCTCTGAAATAATATCACTTTGCATATGAATCACTCCTATAATAAATAAGTATTAATTTTTTGAACAAATTGTGTCAATATAGTATTTCTATATTTTTCAAATACTTATTTTACATTATAGCATATTTTTTACATAAATTATTAAAATATTTTATGGTACATAAGTATAGTTTGGATTTGTTGATGTCTCTTCTACTACTACTGTTTCAATCAATTCTTCACCTAAAGAACTTTCCCAATCATCTGCAGTATCAGTAAATGCTGAATCATCAAATATTTCTGATTCATCATATTCTTCATCCTCAACCAATGAATTCTCCCAATCATTTGCAGTATCTTCAAATGCAAAGTCATCAACACTTTCATCAATTGGTGGGAATATAGTATTCCAGAAATCATCTTCTTTCATAAAATCAGCAATTTTTATTTCAACTATATCAATATAATCAGAAGCAAAAGAATCCCCAAAAGCATTTTCACTTTCGCTTCCTTCTTCGCTCTCTATTTCAAAAGAAACTACATTTTCATCAATGCTTGGAAGCATATAGTCCTCTAATAAAATAACTTCTTTATCCTTACCTTTTTCTTTCTTTACAACAAAATATAGACCATACCAACTATTAGTACCAGAATCCATATCAAACAAATAAGTTCCTTCTGGTACATCTGATAATATAAAACGACCATCTAAATCAGTAAACAAGTATAAGTTTTCATTATTTTGTAAATATTCTACACCATTTTCATCAACTAATAAATCATATATTGGAGAAGAATATTGAACAAAAGGAGTTCCATCAGATTGCAACAATACCCCACTAACTGTATATGAAACTGGAGATGAAATTTTTTGAGAGAAGCCGCTACTTGTTGTTGGAGTTAACTCATAAGAGAAAGAAGAACCTGAGCTATATAAGCTTTCTGTTGTACCATATGCAATTAAATTATTTTTAGAATTTGCAGTTAATTTAGTATAAACAACATTACCAAAAGTTGGATCAATACTTACTAATGTAGAACTATTTGTCTTACCAATTGAAATAGGATTATTTGCAAATTCACCTTCTGGTTTAATAATAATAAAATTAGATGAAGCACTTTGATTTAATGCAAATAAACCTCCAGCATAGAACAATGATGTTGAAAAAGTAGCAGAAGTAGTATTATATTCAAAATCATCAGAAATACTATGTTTCAATAATATAGAATAAATTGTATCTATATGTTGCCAATAAGTACTAATAGTAGGTTGTGTATCTTCAAAATACGATAAACCACCTAATGTGAAATTTAGTGAATCTGAAGAAGTTGGTTTATATGATAAAGTTAAACTACTTGAACCTGATGTTGAAATAGTTTTAGAAGAGGTTAAGTTGCTCAATAAATTATAACCAACACTCAACGATAGAGAGAAATCAAAATTACTTTCACCTGCATCTTTATCCAAATATAAGGAACTTGATAAACTAACCCCTTTATTAGGAGTATAATTAGAACTAAAGGAAATACTTAAATCCAGTCCTTCATCATTGATAACACTTGTAATTGAAGTCGTTAATGGGAAACCAAATATTGAATCAATGCTATGCCCTAAGCTTAATCCTATTTCACTAGAAGTATATAAACTATCATCACTAACATCCCATATTGGTAAATTTAATTGTAATGTTGCACTAATATCTCCAATTATAGTATCTATTGTATGTGATATAGAAGTTTCAACTTGAGGTGAATAATCAAGTGAGAAATCTAATAACAATGTTCCAGTAAATGGACCACTAGCTGTAGCTAAAATTCCTGAGAAATAAGCATTAAATTCTTCTAAACTAAATGCAAATAAACTATTTAGTGTAAAATAATGTGTGAGACCAACATCTATATAAAATTTAGTATCAAAATCTGATAAATCATAATCATACCAATTTAAGTCGAGATAAGGCAAAGTTAAAATAGAAGTAGAATCATCATCTCTTACACTTTTACTTATAGCTGCACTTACTCCATATAAATAATCACCCTTTGATAATAATCTAGAATCATAAGGTATATCAAACTCATCTAAAATAATAGGATATATTTTTTCATTTGGAATTATCTTAATTCTAACATGATTTGCACCTTGACTTAGAGGGAAATCTTGTAATATATATTCACCTTTTCTAAGTCTTTTAACTATTTCTTCATCATCATTAATGTAAATATACATAATTGAATCTGCTTCAAGAAGATAATGGCGTTTATATTGATGTTTTAGAGCCTCTCCACTTCCATATGAATAACTCTTATCTAAAGTAAAACCAACTGATGTACCATCAGTTCCTAAATAAGATCCCACATTACCAAAAGTCAATTTCAAATCTTTATCTCTAAAGTAATAAGTACCATCCCAACTACTTGCATCATATTCAAATTCTGAATATGTAGGATAAATTGTATAATCAAAGTCATTTGTAAATGTAAATTCAATATCTGCAATATTAATTGAATTACTCAAACTTAATGAATTATCAAAATATGGTTCAGAAACAGAATCACCATAAGTATAAGAACTAGCTAAGTTTATTGTAGTTACACCAGAAATTAAATCAGGTTCAATAACAATAGCATCTGATATACCATATTTTTCATTTCTTTCTAATAAAGTATTTTTTTCAACACTTGAAACTGGAAGATATTGAATTGGCATATCATCAACACCAAAAATTAAATAGATTTCAAAAGCTACTACATCAATTTCTGCCTGTACCCCTAATTCATTAAGGTCTTCTATAGTATAGTAATCTACACCTGTATTAAACAACCGGTTTATTCCATAATCACTTAATAAGCCCTTTACATTATCATATAAACTATTAGCACTAATCGAATAAACTGAACCTTCAAATACAGTTTCAACATCACCTACTCTATCATCATTAACATATAAAGTTAAATAATAAATTCCATCTTCAAAGAGAGCTTCATCTGATTCACCGGCGATATAGAAATCATCAAAAAAAGAGTCATCTAATTCAGAAGATTCTTCCACTATAGGATTAAATAAATCATATTCTTCTTGAGTTTGTATATATGGTTCAAATAATAAAGGTTCAAACGGAGTTCCAAAACCATCATCAAAACCTCCACTAAAGAAATCATCGCCAAAATCTTCATCACCAAAGAAATCATCGCCAAAATCTTCATCACCAAAGAAATCATCATCAAAATCTTCATCACCAAAGAAATCATCATCAAAATCAACATTTTGATTAATCTCTTCTAATTGGTTTATCTCTTCTATAATTTCTTGTTCGATTATTGATTTAGAAACGTTTTCTTGAATTTGATCAAAATCAACACGCAATTCTAAATCATCAAAAATATTAATATCAACATTTTCTTTAACAGAAACAACATCAACAAAATTTACCTCATCAACTTTAGCAATTTCAGTTTTCTCACTAACTTGATATATCTCAGGTAATTCAGATTCTGGTAATAAACCTAAATCATAAAAATATCTTTCTTGATTTACATTTATTTTACCATTATTTATGATTGATGTTTTTTCAATTAAAACAGAAGCATCTTCACTAGAGTTCAAAATATTAGCATTATCAAAGCAAGATTTAGCTAAAACAATAATTACTAAAAATATGAAAACTAACAAAAATGTTAATTTGAAAAGTCTCGATACTCCTGTTTTTTTGATATTTCGCAATATCTTCTCCGGTTATCTATTGATAGTCAAACTTACTCTTATATTTCACACCATCTTCACGAGATAAATCACTTGGCCATGGAATATGAAGTGTTACAGTTTTTCTAGCAAGAATATTAGTTCCTGTTAATCCAGACAATTGAGGATCACCCTCAAGTTTCACTGTATTCCCTTTACTATCTTGTACAATAAGAGATGCATTTGTTAATAATTGGTGAACAGTTCCTAAATTAGATAAAGTAACTGCCATTGTCTCCATTTTTTCTTTATTTACATTACCCTCATCATCAGTAGATTCTACAATCTTATAAGAAGGAGCTACTTGCCTTAATGTAACATTTTCTGTGACTTGAGAAGGTTCAACATATGCACTTGTTGTATATACATAAAGAAAATTAAACATACTATTATCATCAGCATTTTTACCTTTAGAATAAGGAACTTGTTCTGCTTTAATTCTAAAGCTTAATTCAGAGGTTGTTGTTTGTGGGCCTCTGTATTGTACTCTTATTATTTGAGAACTTTGAGGTTTTATAATAGTTTTATTTGGTACTATAGAAAAATATTGAGTTGCAGGAGAATTAACCTCTTTTCCTAATGAATCTTGACTTCTTGTTAGAGCAGATATTTCAACAGCAATTGAATCATTACTATCATTAACTATAGTATAAGTTTTTGTGTTTCCAGCTCCAGTTGGAGTATATGTTTGTTCAAGTGGCGAAAATTGAAAAGCAAACATTTCTATTGAAACAAAAGTAATAAGTAATATCATTAATGATAATCTTTTCTTTAATTTTTCCTTCATGACGACCATCCCTTTTTAATCTCTTTTAATTATAATACGAAAAATCTTTTATTTATACAATAAAAACAAATCTAATATGGCATAAATTTCATAATAAAAATTAACATTTATTATATAAAATCTAATAAAATAATATATTTACTATACATATAGTAAGTTGTTTCCTAAATATCATAAAAACACACAAATATATCAAATAAACTTATGTCCAAAGATTAATTTAAAATAACTATAAAAAAAATCTTTCTTTTTATAAAATATCATATATTTATAGATTTTTCACTACAAAATAATATATTTTCACTTTAATTAACAAAATAGAATTTATAAAATTCCACTCTATATGATTTTTATTACAAAAAATTGTTACCTATATCCAATTACAATAAGCAATATATTTAAAGAAATAAAACTTGATACAAAGTTTTAATTAGATTACTATACTCAATATGAACTTTAATAAATTATCCTCAATTTTCAAAAGAAAAAATAAAGCATCCTATATGACAATAATTATATTTTTATTTTTTATTATTAATATGCTACAAACATTATCAACTAAAGCACCAAGCATTTATAATAATGATTTTGGAAAAGAGTTTGATATTAATTTTGATATATATATAGATGGAAATTATATAACAAATTCAAAACTTCCTTACATTTTTTCATCATCAAATAAAAATAAGAAAATTGAATTAATTTCAACGATACCTAAAGATGAAGAGATTGATAATTTATTTTTATCAATGAAACTATCAGGATATAGTATAAAAGTTAATATAGATAATAAAGAAGTTTATAAATATTATTATGAAAATGTTGAAGATTATGGTGGGGGCTACCATCATTTCATTAAGATACCAGAAAATAGTAACGGTAAAGAAATTAAAATAGAATTATTATGCCCGACAAACAATCCATTTTCTCAAAGAATAGCCCCAATATATATAGGCAATAAAGGATATTTATTAAAACACAGTTTTTCTTATAGTTTCATCCCGTTAATCCTCGGAATAATTTTGATATTTCTTTCTCTACTTTTTTTAATTTGGGTTTACTTAAATTCAGGTAAAAACAACAATCCATATATCTTATCATTGGCTATATTACTGCTTTGTATTGGAGGATGGATTGTCACTCAAACAAGTGCAAGACAAATATTAAATATAACAAACCCCGCCCTACCTATGATAATTAGTTTTTTTTGTATGTTTTCAATACCAATAAGTCTTTGGTATTATCTCAAAACAAACTATGCAAAAATAAATGAATATAAATCTTTAAAATATTTTTCATATACTATCTTTTTTCTATATTTACCAATAACTATTAGTACTTTTTTCGGAGTATCATACACAAAATATTTAACATTTATTGGCAGCTTAATATTAATATATGCTCTATTGTTATTATTTACAGCAATAAAAATCTATATAAATGGGGAAAAGACCATAAAATCATGTTTATTTGCTCTAATTGGCATTTTTATTTCAATTATGCTTGAACAAATATTACTTGTTCTAAAAATAGACATATACAATATATCGATTTTATATTTTGGCTTAACTTTAGCTGCTTGCATTTTTATCAACCACAGTTTTAATATTACAATTGCAAAAAAAATAGAACAAAGCGAAGCAAATATTTTAAGAAAAATGGCATATACTGATGTTGTTACCTTAGTTGAAAATAGGAACTCATACGAAAGATTTTTGCAAAAGGAAGGAAATACTTACGATTCATTTGGTATTATTTTAGCGGATGTAAATGGTTTAAAGATTATTAATGATTTATATGGACACAAATATGGTGATAAATTATTAAAGACTTTATCTAATTCATTAAAAGAAGATCTTCCTAATAATAGTAAATTATATAGAATAGGTGGTGACGAGTTTTTAGGAATTATCTATTCTATAAGCCATAAAGATTTTATTAAACTCACAAAAGATCTTCAAAAGAAATACCATCCTAATGAAAATGAATATGGCATAGCTATTGGATATCACTATTATGAAAAACATAAAGATTTAACAATAAGCAATGCAGTTGAGAAAACAGATAAAAAGATGTATCTAATAAAAAAACATCAAAAAGAATATATTAAGAAGAATTATATAACTCCAAAAAATTATTTAAATTTGTAAAAATTCTCTAAATCAAATAAAAATTATCCCAAATTTTCTCCATTTAGGGCTATTTGGACGTCACAATAATAAAAATAAAGTATTTTTTCATTAATCAAAAAGATTTTGAAAACTTTTTTTATTAGGAGTTCAATTATGTCAATTCGAAGTATTGATGGTTGCATAGGCTGTGGAGAATGTGTTCAAGCCTGTCCAACAGATGTAATCAGATTAAGTTCAATTAATGGAAAAGCGTATATCGCTTATCCTCAAGATTGTCAAATGTGTCATCTTTGTAGAATGAGTTGTCCAGTAGATGCAATAACAATCGATTCTGAAAAAACAATACCAGTAATGGTTTCTTGGGGGTAATATGGAAAGCAAAAAAAGAATTCAATATTTACTACCTGGAGCAGTAATATATTTAGCTATACCTTTAATATATATGATTGTAGGAGATTTTCAATCTAGAACAATTCTCAAAGAAATAATTTCTTTAGCAACTGTTGGTGCGTTTTTTATTCTCTTAGGACAGTTTTATCTTTCTAGAGCTAACATTGTTAATATTAAAGGACATAAATTTTCTAAAGTTATAAACCTACACAAAGTAATAGGATACATAGCAATACCAATTATTTTTATACATCCATTTCTTATAATTCTACCCCGCTATTTTGAAGCAAGCATAGATTTAAAAGATGCATTCACCTTAATCATAACAAATTTTGGATCTAAAGGAATTATTCTTGGAATAATTGCAATGGTTCTTATGTTACTAATTGGATTATTATCCATATTAAGAAAGCACTTAAAAATTAAATATACAACATGGAGATATATACACGGGTATTTATCTTTAGCTTTTATAATATTAGCAACTTGGCATGTAGTTGATTTAGGAAGACATATGGACGCTTTTTTATCAACATATACAATAGTTATGGCATCAATAGGTATAGTATTTTTAATTAGACTTTACTTCTTTAATCAAAGTAGAAGGAGAAATAAATGAGTGATAAATCAGATAAAGGGATGTCAAGAAGACAATTCTTAGGATTATCAGGTGGCGTTGTAGCTGCTGCTACATTAGCTAGCATTGGTTTTAAATATAATAAAGGCACTAAAAATGAAAGAGAAATAGATCTTTCAACTATAACAACAAAAGAAAGTGAAACAGATCTTTTAGTTATTGGTGGAGGTATGGCAGGACTATTTGCAGCGGTAAAAGGTCATGATGCTGGGGCAAAAGTATTAGTAGTATCTAAAGGTCGTATTGGATCTTCAGGTTCAACTCCTTTTGCTAAAGGAATATTTTCATATGATGCAACAAAAGAAGATGTAAGTATTGATGAATTTGTAGCAACTGTATCAAAATCAGCTATAAACACTAATAATGAAAAATATACTAAACAAATGGCTGAAAATTCAAAAGCAAGAGTAGATGAATTAAAGCAATGGGGATTTTTTGATTCACCTCTTTATCACAAATCTTTTAGTAAACCCATTAAAAAACGTAATATTGAAGTAAAAGAGAGAATAATGATTACCCATTTGATTAAAGAAAATGGGAGAATTGCAGGAGCTGCTGGTTTTAGTATTGATAATCCTGTTATTCATATCTTCAAAGCAAAAGCTGTTGTTCTATGTACAGGTGCTGGTGGCTTTAAACCTAATGGCTTCCCTATTTGCGACTTAACACATGATGGATCAATTATGGCATATAAAATAGGAGCTAAAATAACGGGTAAAGAATGGAATGATGGTCACTCTGCAAGTGCAACTAATCCAGCTGATTGCTATACTGGGTGGCATGGTATGTTTGATAGAAAACCTTCAACTAATACAGTAGAAGTTCATCATGACTTAGGTGTTGATGCAAATTATAAAGCATATGTGCTTGGAAACCCTGTCTCTATGATGCCTGGAAATAATACAACTGTTGAAGGCGGACCATATGTACCTGATGGGTTCAATAGACAAATGGAACAGGAAGGTGGTGCTCCTAGCGGTGAAGGTGGGGCTCCTAGTGGTGAAGGTGGTGCTCCTGGTGGTGAAGCTAATGGAGAGAGACCTTCAGATCCTCCAAGCGAAGGCGGTGCTCCAGCTGAGGGTGGCCCAGGTAATATGGGAGCGACAACTGGTGGAGCTTCTGCTGGTATGGCAATCCATAAATCAGAAGGAATAGCTCCAATTAATTTAAAAGGAGAGTCTACTATTCCTGGTTTATACGCTGCAGGAGATGCTCTTGGTTCATATATGGCTGGTGCTATATATACACAAGTTGGATCTTCCTTAGCTGGTTCTGCTGTTCAAGGTGCTATAGTCTCAGAGGCTGCAGCTGAATATTGTAAAAAAGTAACTCTACAAAATATATCAGCAACAAAAATCAGAAATATCAAAACTGAAATATTAGCTCCTTTAAAAAGAGACTCAGGATATAGTCCAGCATGGGTTACTCAAATTTTACAAGGGATTATGATACCAAACTTTGTTTTATATATCAAAAAAGAAAGTTTATTAAATGGAGCTTTAGCTTATGTTGAAGAACTTAGAGATCATCATATGCCAATGCTTAGAGCTGCAAACTTACACGAATTAAGATTAGCTCATGAAACTGAAAATATGATAATTAATGCTGAAATGAAATTAAGAGCTTCGTTAATGAGAAAAGAAAGTAGATGTAGTCATTATAGATTAGACTACCCTAATGTTGATTATATTAATTGGCAGGTATGGATTAATCTTTACAAAGATAATAACGGGGAAATGAAATTTGAAAAGGTACCTTTTGGTAGTTGGACAAAAGCTTAATCACAATAGGAGAAGTTAAATATGGCTAGTGAAAATGATTCAGTAATGCCTTTGCTTGAACATTTAAAAGAACTTAGATATAGATTAGTTACATCTGCTATAGCATTAGCAATAGGTTTTTTTATAGCTCTTGGCTTTTATGATTATATAATTGATTTTCTTTATGAACCATTTATGCAATTAAATTTCACATCTCTCAGTGATGATGTTTTATTTGTAAATACAGTTGCAGAAGGATTAGTTGTTCAATTAAAGATCTCAGTATTTGCTGGTTTTATATTTTCTTCTCCAATCCATATATTTAATATTATAAGATTCATAATTCCAGGGTTATTAAAAAAAGAAAGACGTATTTTAGCAATAACTCTTTTCTGTAGTTTTCTATTAGTAATAGGTAGTTTTTATTATACATATTATACAATAATACCTATTTCGATAGACTTTCTAACTGGACATGGATTTATTCCTGAAAATACTGGGGTATTATTAAATTTTAGTAGTAATATTTTTTATATTCTTCAATTCATCCTAATGGCTGTAATTGTTTTTCAACTCCCTGTAATTCTTGAACTAATGATGATATTAAATGTAGTACAAAGAAAAACTCTATTTAGTATTGGTAAATACTTAGTAGTATTATTCTTCTTTGTTGCAGCAATACTTTCACCACCTGATTTTATAACACAAATAGGTTTAGCACTCCCAATGACAGTACTATTTTATATAACATTATTTATCGCGAAAATATTTAAATTTGGGGAGGAATAAATGTTTGGATTTGGAATATCAGAAATATTTACATTAATTATTGTTATTGTACTTTTGTTAAATCCAAAAGATTTACCTAAAATCGTAAGAAAACTTGGAAAAATATATGGAAATATAATGAGACAAGTTAATCAAGTAAAAAAATCTTATCATAAATTTGAGGAAGATTTAAAAATAACTGAAATAAAAGATTTTGAAGATACAAAATATCAAAATCATATCAATTAAAATAAAAAACTAGTAATAAAACTAGTATTAATAAGGAGATTCACTATGATTGGAACTACTGAAGTTATCGTTATTTCTGGAGTCGTTGTTCTTCTATTTGGAGCATCTGCATTACCTAAATTTGCACGAAATATTGGTAAAGCTAGAATGGAATTTGATAAAGGGATGAAAGAAGCACGTGATTTAGCAAATGCTGATAAAGCTGAAAATATCACAAATGCAAATACATCTGAAGTTAAAAAAGATTAATTAATTAAAATTAATTTCTTATTTAATAACCTTTGTTTTATAATTAACTCCCATATTCTTATATGGGAGAAGAGGTTTTGTTTATATTTTCTTATAAAAAAACTTCTTAAATACACAATAATAAATATAATCTAATTACAATTATATTGCGTTTTTATAATAATTGATTATAAAATAATACAAATGAGAATAGCACTTGATTTAAATATGATTTTATCCCTTATTTCCCTATCTTGGTCCTTTTTAGGATTTATATTAATAAGAAGAAATTTTAATTCTAAATCTCCTAGAAAAATGATTTCGTATTCAATTCTTCTTATATATAGTATTACTTTTATAATTAAAATTTTGAGTTTTTATTTGCATATAGAAAATAAATTATTATATATAATTTCATATACAGTTATTTTCTTATATGGTCCTTTGTTATATATCTTTTGTAAAGAAATTTTGAATGAACAAATAAAAAGTTTAAAAAGAGGTGTACTCCATTTTGTGCCATTTTTAGTTATTTTTATCTATAATATCATTCATTCTAAATCAAATAATACATCAGATGGATTGCATGACTTTTTATTAATATGGGGTGGATCTTTCTCTGTTTTATCATATGGAATTATTATATTTAGAGATATATTAAAATACAATAAACACATAGATAACCAATTTTCATCTCATGAGACTAATATAACTTTATCTTGGTTAAAAGGACTTTCAATAGGTTATATAATCCTTTTTGCAACATCTTTTTTAACATTATTTTTATTTAGACCAAATTTTTTACATATTCCAAGAATACTTACAGATTACCTACCTGCTGAATTTATCTTAAATATTCCACTAGCATTTTTTATTTTAGATTTCATATTACATTGCCCTACTCAAAAAGTAATTACGATAGATAAAGCTCTTCCAATAAAAAAACCTGAAACAACCACATTAAAAGCAAATACAGAGCTAATTGAAAACACAGAAAAATTAAAATCATTTATGCAAGAAAATGAGCCTTTCTTAGATTCTGAATTAACTTTAGATAAGCTATCTATGCAGATTGGTATTTCAAGACATAAATTATCAAATATTATAACAGAAGGCTGTAATTCAACCTTTTATAATTTTATTAACAAATACCGTATAAATAAATTTGAAGAACTAATTGTAAATGGCGAACATAATAATTTTTCAATAATAGGGTTAGCTTATGAATGTGGATTTAAAGGATCTTCATCTTTCTATAATGCTATGAAGAAAGAAAAAAATATAACACCAAAACAATTAATTAAACAAATTGAATCTGCAAGTTAAAAATGATACTTAAAATCTAATAGAGATGAAACTATTTTATAGAAGGGAATAATACCCAAACTCTAACACCTATAATACCATTGTCATTATAATTTTCAATATTTATAGTTCCATTGTGTTTATTAACTAAATTTTTAACAATTGAAAGCCCTAAGCCTGTGCCAGAACTAAATCGATCTCTAGCTTCATAAGCACTGTAAAAAGGGTCAAAGAGATGAACAATATGATCATTATCTATTTGAGAACCTTCATTAATAAATTCAATTAATACATTATTCTCTTTTTCAGTTGCATTAATGATTATCTTTTTACCATTATTAGTATATCTAAAGGCATTACTTAATATATTTTCAAAAATTTGGCTCAGTCTTATACTATCTCCATTAATAGTAAAACATTTTGACATATTCATTATTAAATAAATATCTTTTTCTTTTATAATATTTTCATACTTTTTTACAGAATTTTGTAACAAAGTTATTACATTTATTTCTTTAAAATTTAGAATAAATTCCGTAGATTCAGATTTAATCAAAAATAATATATCATTTACTAAATGATTTAATTTATCAGTTTCTTCTAATATAATATTAGTATAATCATATCTTTCTTGAGTGTTTTTTGCTAAACCTAATTTTAAAGTTTCAGCATATCCACTTATCAAACCAATTGGAGTTTTAAACTCATGAGATATTCCTGCAAAAAATTTCTTTTGTAAATTATTTTCTATTTCAAGTTTCTTATTTGAATCTTCTAATTCACTGATAGATTTATCTAATTGATAGGATATTTCATTAATACTACTACCTAGTTCCCCTATCTCATCGATAGAATTTCCTTCATATTTATTAGAAAAATCTAATTTCGCAATTTTGCCTGTAATTTTAGTTATATCTTTTATTGGTTTAACAATAGTTTTTGCTAGGGAATGAGCCACAAAAATCGAAAAAACCAAAGAAATAAAGCCTATAATTAATAAAAATTTATTAGTAATAGCAGTTTGTTCTGCTAATTGCTCAACTGGTCTAATTATTAATAATAAATATTCATTTTCTAATTCTCCAGCAAAAACTAAATCAAATTCATTTGAACCTGGTACAACACGATGAACTTGACTAAAAATATAGCCTTCAGTTTTTATAATATCTAAATTACTTAATATATACTCAGATTGAACTTGAGGAATCATTGATTCTTTTATTGGCATTTCATTAAAAGAATTAGGCATCGCTCTCATCATAAAATTACCCATAGGTAAAGGAATTGGATTCGATGCAAGAATTATTTTTTTATTTCTTAAGTTTTCTAAATCACTGATATAATATAAAAAACCTGTTTTACTATCTCTACTACTCAATAAGCTTATAATTTCATCATTAGGTTCGCTAAACTCTTTTTTTATTTCATTATATTCTTTTAAAAAAACATTTTTATTATTATTTACATAATAATCTTCTAAAAATATAGAGTTAGCAATAAGAATTAATGAAATTGAAATACAAAGAATTAATGCAATAGTTAAACTTAATTTTGTAGAAAATGATTTAAACTTTAAATGATTTTTTTTAAACACTTTGATAATAATACCCTCTTCCTCTTGCAGTAACAATATTCTTCCCATATTTGCCTAAACTAGAACGCAAACTTTTTATATGAGTATCTACAGTTCTAGGATCTCCGAAATAATTATATCCCCAAACATTATCCAATATTTTTTCCCTTGATAAAACACAATCCATATTATTTAAAAGGTATTGAAGTAATAGCAATTCTTTTGGGGTCAATGAGATTTTGTTATTATCAATTAATAATACACCTTTATCAAAAAAGAATTCAAAACCTTGTGATTTATATATTTTTTCTTTTTGTTTATTAACACGTCTAAGTACACTTTTTATTCTTGCAACTAAGGTATCTCTCGAAAAAGGTTTCGTTATATAATCATCAGCACCTAAATTTAATCCATCTACTTCATTAGCACTATCACATAATGCTGTAAGCAGAATTATTGGTATATCATATATTTCTCTAATAATTTTGCATACTTTCTTACCATTTAATTTTGGCATCATAACATCTAACAAAACTAAATCAATATTATTAATATTATCAGCAATATATTCTATTACCATCTCTCCATTTTCTACACAAACTACATTAAAGCCTGCAGATTCCAAAAAAACAGTAACTAATTTCCTATATCTCCCTTCATCATCAGCGTATAAAATATTAATCATATTAACCTCTTTATTTTTGATAAAAATAATTACATGAATATAAAATAATACATATTATTATCTATTAATTATAACATAAGTCTAAAGTAAATAAATTTTAAATTATCATTATTAAATGTTAAAAAGAAAAAAATACGAAAAAACAATATATAAATATCACATTATCATCACATTACTATCTTAAAATGTAAATAAATAATTTGATAGGAGTCAAATAAATGAATATCTCTTTAACAAAAGAAAAGTTAATACTCATAATATTATCTTTATTATTATCATTTCAATTTATTATAGCTGGTGGAAATAATGAAGAACAAGATATCGAAGAAATATCAGAAACTGAAATACTAATTGAAGAAAGTATAGATAAAAATGATTTTATGGATAAAAAGATTAATATATTTTCTTACCCAATTTTTGATACAGATCAAAGAATGTGTTATAACAATAATCAGATAATCAATTTTCCTTCACAAAGTGATTTATTTTTCGGTCAGGATGCACAATATGCATCTATAATGGCAAATTATGTCGATAATAAAGATGGAACTATAACAGATAATGTTACAAAATTAGTATGGACAAAAGAGGTATCTAAAGAAACTATGAGTATAGAAGATGCTAAAGAATATGCATCAAATCTGGATACTGGTGGAATTAACAATTGGAGACTTCCAACCGTAAAAGAACTATGGTCTATTAGAAATACTATTTCAAAAACAGCTAGCTTCGATACAAACTATTTTTTATTACCAAAGGATGATTCTCAATATACTTTTACAAGTGATAATTATATTTCAAATTTAAATCAAAACCTATTTTACGCTATTAATAATTTAACCGGTATAATTGAATTAATTAATTCAAAAGCATATGTAAGATGTGTATCTAACGTTTCAAGTTTAAATAACAATTTTATAGATAATAAAGATGGAACAATAAGTGATAAAGCTACTGGTTTAATGTGGAGTAAAGAAGACAGTAAAACAGCTTTAACATGGGAAGAAGCTTTAGCATATGCAAATGATAGTAATTTATCTGGGTTTGATGACTGGAGATTACCTAATTTAAATGAACTAATTAGCCTATTAGATTATTCAAATAACTCAAATGCTTTAGATTATTCTTATTTCAATCTTTCATCTTATAATAAAAAAACAAACAGTATGAACTCTCAACTCTATTGGACTAGTACAACTAATAATAATAAAGAATTATCAAATGAAGAATTAAACTTTAGTGAAGCTTGGAGTATTAGTTTTAATTTATACAATAAAAAAGATAAAATTAACAATTTAAAAATAAATCCTATCAGCGATGACAAATTAAATAAAAACTATGTATTACTTGTTAGAGAAGGTAATGTTAATTTAATAGATGAAAATTTAGCTCAAAATGCTGCACAAAGAACTATGAATCCTAATGAAGAGAATACAACTCTAGGAGATAATAAAGGGAGAATGGGAACACCTCCTCCTAATGCTAGTGAAAGACCTCCTCAACAAGGACCAGATTTTTCTTCTGCTGCAAAAATATTGGGAATTTCTGAAGAAGACTTAATTGAGGCTTTTGGAGATCCTCAACTAGGACAGCCGGATTTTAATGCTATCGCAGAAACTCTAGGTATCAGCGTAGAAGAATTATTAGAAGCACTTGGTATGGATTCTAATAGTGCCTTAAATCCTATACCAAATAGGACATAATTTTAGTAAAAAAATTGGCACTAGCCTGAGATAATATTTCTCAGGCTATTTTTTTAACTTTTTTCATTTGTATTTATTTATTTTTTGAATCCTTATTGATTTATAAAAAGATAGCCTAATTCTTCATATACTTATAATTTTAACACAGTTTTACATTATTTTAGGTATATTTTTACAATTATTCAATTTTTAGTTTTATTATTTTTTCCATCTCTTACCCCAAATAAAAAATGCTTTTTAATAAAAAATTGTAGCCAAATTCATAATTATGATATAGTTTTATTATTATAAATAGAATTTTATCAGATATAATAATGAATTTTTATGGAGAATACAAATGGGTTTAAATAGAACAGTAGAGAGAGCAATGAAAATACTACAATTAGTATCTAAAAGTGATAGAGGATTAACACTTCAAGAATTATCAATTGAATTAGATGTTCCTAAAAGTAGTGTTTATGTAATACTACAAACGCTACTTACGCTTGGATATATAACCCCTCATCGGTTTAATGAAAAACGATATTGCCTAGGTTTAAAAGTTTTTAGTCTTGGAATGAAATATTTAGAAGGACAAAATATAGTAGAAGAAAGTGCATATTATTTAAACCAATTAGCAGAAAAATATCACAAGACTGGATTTGTAGGAATTTTAGAAAATGATGTAATTGTTTATGTCCATAAATATGTAGGACAAGGAGCAGTTTTAGCTTCTTGTGCACTAGGAAGTAGACACGAAGTATATGCAACATCTTTAGGTAAAGCTGCATTAGCTTTTTCAGATCAAGAAACAACAGATAGAATAATAAATAAATTAGAATTAAAATCAGTAACAGAAAATACTATTACTTCTAAAGAAAACCTACTTGAAGAATTAAAACTAACTAGAAAAAGAGGATATGCAACAGATATTAAAGAACATGAAAATAAAACACTTTGTTACGGTGTCCCTATTTTTGATTATAAAGGAAACGTTATTGCAGCAATCTCACTTTCTGACATTGTACATCCTGACGAAGATAGAGAAGCTATTATTAAGGATTTAATTAATTGTGGAAAACAAATATCAAAAGCATTTGGTTTTACAAATCCTTACTATGAAAATGAAATGACAAGATATAATTAATAAAACAATTTACATATGTTTAGAGAAAAAAGACCTAATAAAATTAGGCCTTTTTTTAATTTAAATAATATTGACAGAAAAAATAGCTCATGCTATTATATATTTATAAATTAAGTTCATATATATAAACACTTTGCTTAATAAAATACACCTTCTTTGTTTTTTAGTCAAAAAAGTATTTTTTTTAGCATTATATATAAACTAAGTTTATAATTATAAATTTACATTATAATTCACACAAAGGGAGAGAATATGGATCAGCAAGAAATTATAGTGCGCCCTCGTTTTACAAAGAAACTAATAGCATCAATAAAAAAGGATTGGAGACTATATGTATTATTAATGCCAATGGTAATTTGGTATTTAGTTTGGATGTATAAACCAATGGGTGGATTATTAATGGCATTTAAACGATATGATCCAACTTTAGGTTTAATAAATAGTGAATTCAAAGGGATTGATAACTTTTTAAATCTAATGACGGGTGTTCATAAAGTTGATTTTTGGCAAGCTTTTAGAAATACTTTTATTATAAGTAGTTATGGTTTAATATTTGGTTTTCCTGTTCCAATAATACTTGCTCTTTTCTTTAGTGAAATTACTCATAATTTTACAAGAAAAATTACACAAACTATAACTTACCTTCCACACTTTCTCTCAGAAGTTACGATAACAAGTATAGTATTAATGTTAGTTTATAACGGAGTACAATCTACAGGAATCATTGCACAATTCTTAATTAATATTAATGTTATTGATGCTAACTCTTCAATTATTCAACAATCAGCATTTTTCAGACCTTTATACATTATAACAGGAATATGGAAAGAATCAGGATATTCATCCATTGTATATTATGCAGCAATTATGGGAATTTCTCCAACTCTATATGAAGCTATAAAAATGGATGGAGGTAATAAATTCCAAGAAATAAGATATGTAACATTACCTGGAATGGCACCTACTTTAATTATCATGATCATTATGAGAATAGGTAAAATGTTAACTATTGGATATGAAAGAGTATTACTTCTTTACAATCCTAATATATATGTTACGGCTGATGTACTTTCTACTTTCGAACAAAGAATTGGTATTTTATCGGGTAACTATGGTATTGGTTCAGCAGCCTCCCTTTTCAATTCGTTAATTGCTTTCGCTCTAGTTCTTGGTGCAAATGCTATTAGTAGAAATATTTCAAAAACATCACTTTGGTAGGAGAAAAATATGTTTAATGATAGACTTAATAAAAGTGAACTAGGATTTAGAATTTTTTCTTACATTATAGTTATTCTATTTTCACTAATAGCATTATACCCTTTAGTTTATGCATTTAGTGTATCTGTAAGTGGTAAACTAGCTTATGAAAGTGGACAAGTAGTATTGCTTCCAAAAGAGTTCACTCTAACTGCATATAAAATGGTTTTATATGATAAAGGGTTTTGGATTTCTTACTCAAATACTCTTTTCTACACTATAATCGGTACAGCATGGAGCATGGCTATTTCTTTAACAGGAGCGTATGCTCTTCAAAGCAGAAAATTACTTTTTGCTCGTGGTTGGAATTTTTTTATGGTATTTACAATGTGGTTTTCTGCAGGAATGATACCTAAATATTTAAACTACAAACAATTAGGAATTACTAATCGTTGGGGTATTATAGTAGCGTTCGGTGTTCAAGCATTTAATATAATATTACTAAGAAACTACTTTTCAAGTATTCCCCATGAAATAGAAGAAGCTGCTATAGTTGATGGTACAAATGAATTCCAACTTTTTTCTAGAATCTTTATTCCAATGTCAAAAGCAAGTATTGCAACGGTAACTCTCTTTTATGCAATTAGTAGATGGAATGGTTATTATTGGGCAAGAATGATCTTAGCTTCTTCTTTCGATCAACCTTTACAAGTATATCTTAGACAATTAATAGAAAATTACCAAAAATTATATGAAGAATCCCCTATTGTTTTATCCTATTCGGCAGACAGTTTAGCTTATGCAATTATCATTTGTTCAATTATACCAGTATTAATCATATACCCATATATTCAAAAATATTTCACTAAGGGTGTAAATGTTGGTGGAGTAAAAGGTTAAATAAAAATTATTAAACTATTATACCAAAAGGAGGTATATTATATGAAAAAAAGAAATATTGCTTTAATTACTTTATTAATTACTGCATCTTTCACTTCTGTATTTGCTGGAGGATCTAAAGAAATTCCAGGTGAAACTGACACAACAACTCAAGAGGCAACAACACAAGTTGTTGACGTTGTTAAAGATGATTTAAGTGAAAATATAACTCTTAAATTCAATTTATCTTATGG
Organism: Pleomorphochaeta sp.; assembly: GCF_050031695.1. Taxonomy (GTDB): domain Bacteria; phylum Spirochaetota; class Spirochaetia; order Sphaerochaetales; family Sphaerochaetaceae; genus Pleomorphochaeta. Next base: position 33,331 of record NZ_JBNAIC010000046.1, read on the forward strand.
TAATAAATCTAGAACTATGACTTATAATCAAAGTTCCCCTTTAACATTATCAAATGGAGACGTAATTACAGCAGGTATGCTAAAACCTGTTTGGAGTGATATAGCAGAAAAAACAAATAGCACATTTTATGATGTTTCTATTCAAGATGCTAAAGCTACTGATATGATAAAAACAGCATCTGCTTCTAACTTTAGTGATGCAAACATCTTTGGTGGAAATAGTATTGCTACAGAATTAATGGCATATGGAGCTCAAGGAAAGTTTGTAGCTTTAAATGAGTTAATGGATCAAGGTTTAATGCCAAATTTCAAAGCATATTTAGATGCAAATCCAGATGTTAAAAAATCAATAACTACTTATGATGGAAATATTTATCAAGTACCATATATTGCTGAAGTTGGCAACTTTGCTAGAACTTTATTAATTAGAGAATCTTGGGTAACTGACCTTTTAGATAGAAGTTATGCTAATTATGATACTGATAAATTTACAACTTATTATGATGGTTTTTTTGTTAACTCTAATGCAAGAAAAAATACAGTAACACCAAAAGAAGGCTTATCAATTACTAAAAAAACTAATCAATCCATTATTGAAATCCAAAATAATTTATCTGTTAAAAATGGTAAAACTTTAACACAAGCTTTTATTAAATACATTGATAATAACTATGATTATGATACACCTTCTGAATTATTTATTGGTGAAAAAGCAGCTTATGATATGGATGAATTAATTGCTTTATTTAGATGTGTAAAAGCTAATCCTCAATACTTAACTGATGGAAAAGCAGATGAAGTATGGCCATTCTTTACAAGAAAATCATCTTATAGAGAAGATTTATTACGCCTTGCAACATATTTTGATGGCGTTGAAGTTCATGGTTCTGATTCATATGCTTCAAGATGGTATATCGATGAAAATGGTCAAATCCAATTTACATACACAACTGAAGAAATGTATGACTCATTAGCTAGATTTAGTGATTTATTTGCTGAAGGTTTACTATATAGTGACTGTTTTGATCTTTCTAATAAATCAAACTTCAGATCAATTTTATGGGGTACTGATGATAGTGAAACAGCAAGTTATGGTTTCTTAACTTATGACTGGATAGCATCTTCAACTTCTGACTCATTAAATTCTGACACTATTGTAATTCTACCTCCTGTAGCAAAAGTTAATGGTGTATGGCAATACTATATTGGAAATAGTCGTGTAATAAAAAATGATGGTTGGGTAATTTCAAAATCGGGTTCAACTGATAAACAAATAAGAAGAGCTGCAACAGTTATGGATTATTATTTCTCTGCTGATGGTCAAATTGAACAAAACTATGGATTACTTGAAGATATTGATAAAAGTGAAAAATACATTGGACCAGCTGGAAAAGAATGGCCTAAATTTGATGATTGGGTATTAGAAGCTGCAAATAAATATGCTTCTGGCGATATTTCAAGATTCTTACGTGACTGGGAAGGTGCTCTAATGCCAATTGGTTACCCAAAACAAATTGGATTCGAATATCAATCAACAAGTCAAAGAGGTTTTGAAGGTTGGGCTCTATTAAAAGCTTCTACTACAAATTTCCCAACTTATGCTGGTGATGGTATTAAAGGAGATAACCCTAACTATTATAAATTAATTCCACCTTCATACTCATTAACACCAAGACAAAGTGAAACTATTGATCAATCTTCTAGTTTATCTAGTGATGACGATGTAACAGAATATATATTCAATGTAATTCGTTATGCAACATTAAATAATGCTCCTAGTGGAACAGATGTAGCAATGAATTATGATGAATACTTAAAATTCTTCACAGATAGAGGCTTAGATATTTACATAAGCACATACCAAAATGCTTATCAAAATATGAAATAAACTTTTTTGGAGGGGGGGCCCTCCCCCCCTCATTCTTCTACACCATTACTTTTTATTAAGGAGAAAACAAGTATGCAAAAACAGCTACAACTACAAAAAACTATGATGACTCTATATATAATCATAGCTGTAGTAGCATTTTCTTATTCACTTTGTTTTATGACAGCTTACAAAGATTTATTTGGATTAATGCTTAAGCAAAACTCAAATATAGCCTATTTTCATGATGTTTTTATGCAAAACTTCAATCAACAAATATTTTGGTTTACTTTATATGGAGTGGTATTAATCGCTTTATTTTATATTTTTGGGGTAAATAAATATATACCAGACTTAATAGCAACCGTTGTATTAACTTCAGTTTTATTAGTTGTATGTATCTTTTGTGTTTATTCCATAATTGAATTACCTAGCTTACAAAAAACATATCTTTCTTTAGATTTTAGTGGCTTAAGCTTAGAAGGTGCTATTGATTATCAAATTAAAACAACAACTTTCATAGTTGGAGTAATTATTTTTGTAATTGATTTTCTTATATCTCTAATAAGTGCTTTATCCCTAATAAAAAGTCATATTACTTATAAAAAAATTAAGAGGAGAATGATTAATGGATAAAAGGGAACTAAAAGAAAAAACTATTCTAACATCTTTCTTCCAAGGTAACTCAAAAGCATATTTTATTTCTTTATGCTCAACGTTATTTGAACTTTGGTACACATTATCAATTTTGGATGTAATAGAAGTCAATTATATGATGGGTATCATTACTTTTGTAAATATAGCATTACTTTTTGCTCTATTTACTGCAGCTGTAAAAATAAAAGTATATTCAAAAAAATGGGCAATAAATACATTAATTGTAGGTATTTATGCAATTTTTAGAGCTTTATTTATTATTCCTTTAATAATAAAACCATATCAAGAGATTGGATTAAATATACTATTAAATTTAATTTTAGGAGCATTATTAATTACTTCTGGATTATTAACATTAAAAATAATAAATGAAAGAAAACCATACATAAACGAAATGGAGCATATTAATGAGTAAACTTGAATTTTCTAATATTACTAAAATATATGACGGTGGTGTAAAGGCTGTTGATGATTTTAATCTAGAAATAAAAGATGGTGAATTTGTTGTTTTAGTTGGACCATCAGGCTGTGGAAAATCCACAATGCTTAGAATGGTTGCAGGACTTGAATCAATTACTTCTGGAACATTTAGTATGGATGGCAAAGTTGTTAATAAACTTCCTCCAATTGAAAGAGATATTTCTTTAGTATTTCAAAATTATGCTTTATATGGAAATATGAGTATTTACGATAACGTTGGAATGAGTTTAAAAGTTAGGCACAAACCAAAAGTTGAAATATATGATCAAGTAATGAAGACTTCTGAATTTTTAGGAATTAAAGAATTATTAAACAGATTCCCAAATCAATTATCAGGTGGTCAAAAGCAAAGAGTAGCATTAGGCCGCTCTATTTCTAGAAACCCAAAATTATTCTTAATGGATGAACCCCTATCTAATTTAGATGCTAAACTTAGAACCTTTACACGAGGTGAAATAGTCAGAATTCAAAGAGAGCTTGATATTACAACATTATATGTTACACATGATCAAATTGAAGCAATGACTATGGCTGATCGAATTGTAATTATGAAAAATGGAATAATTCAACAAGTTGGAAAACCAACAGATGTTTATAATAGACCATCTAACCAATTTGTAGCAGGTTTTATTGGAATGCCTCCTATGAATATAATAAAAGGTTCACTAAAAAATGGTTGCTTTATATTTAAAAACAAAAAAATCGAATTAAATGAAAATGTTTATAACTCGGTTAAAGCATATGAAGGCAAAGATATTAATCTAGGATTTAGAAGTGAAGATGTTGAAATTTCTACTAATGAAAAAAGTTTTAGTGCAAAAGTATTATACAAAGAATATTTAGGTGGATGTTATTCATTATTTTTAGAAGCTGAAAATCATAAAATTACTGCAACAGTATCTGAAAAAGCAAACGTGGAAAAAGAAAAAGTTAATGTTGAAATTAATCAAGATAAAATGCATTTCTTTGATACAGAAACTACTCTAAGGATTAATTAATATGAAAACTAATAAAAATATAACTAATATATTATCAATAATTGCTCATGATTTTTCATTATTCAACATTACTAAAATCATATTAATAGTAGTTTCATTTTCTTCTCTTATATTAACATCACCATACATTCAAGCTCTACTAAGATTAGAAAATGCAATTTGTGGCTTTATAATGTTTATGTTTGTCTTAATGTCAGTCGTAGCTTTATTTCAAACTATAAGAATGCATAATGATAAAGTTATTAGCCAAATTAGTAATTTAATTATTGTAATTATTACAGTGATTATAGGATATCAACTTTTGAAAATCTATAATGATGCTTTCATCGTACAAAATAAAATAAATAATCCTGAAGTTGTAATTCATGCAATCACTTTATTAAGAAATCAACTGATCATTTACTTAGTTGGAACAATTACATTAATTGTCCAAATCATAAAAACATTGAGATAAAAAAATGGAAATAATAATGAATAAAAAAAAGAATAAAAACAAAATCAAAGATAACACTAAAGTTCTATTAATTAGAGCTTGGGTTGCAGGTGCTGTTTATTTCTTTTTAGCTTTTGGATCCTCTCTTGGTCAAAGTCTTACAGGAATAGATTTAATATTTATGCTCTCAACAGCATTAGGATTAGTTACTATTTTTATATTTGATCCAATTATTTATTCGATGTTTGATATTACCAAAAGAGGGATAATTATAAATAGTTTGTATAAAAATAGAACTGTTGTTCAAGGTGTAATAATGAAGTTATTTGAATTTGCAAAATGTTTTATAACAGTTATTTTTACATTCTATACTTATTATTTAATTAACTTATTATTAAACACTATAAATAATGCTCCAAAAGATACGATCATATTAAAAGGAGAACCTATATTATTTGCAGTATTTTACTGTTTTTTCTACCAATTATTATCTCTTTTACCTTCCCCTTTTATGTCAGTAAAAAATATAAATGAGAAACAAATAAGGTAAATTAAATGAAAAAATCACACTATATATTTATTGGAAATTTAAAAACATATTTAGATAAATGCCCTGAAAATAGAGATAAACAATTAATTAGATTATTAAATCAATGTGAATCTTATTTCTCAATTAAGCTTTCCCCAACTCATCCAAAAGGTAGTTCAACATTTATGGCCTTTGCACAATTAAACTTAGCTCTTGCTTATTTATTAACAAAGGATGAGAAATATTTATTAGAAGCAAAGAGATGGATGCTTTGTGTTTGTGGATATGAAAAATGGGGTCATGCTCATTTAGTAAACGTTGATTTAAGTGCATCTTGGAATTTATTTGGTTTATCTTTAGCTTATGATTGGTTATCTCAATCACTAGATCATAAAACGAATAACATTGTAAAAAACAAATTAAAATTACAAGCAGAAGTTTTATATAACTATGCTAATGAAAACAATACAAGTGGTTGGGTAATTCAATATTTACAAAACCATAACTGGATTAATTTTACAGGTTTAGCAGCTGCAGGATATGTATTAAATAATTCAAACTATATACAAATGGCAAAAGATAATTTTGATATTGTATACCCATTACTAAGTGAAGATGGCTCAGATTATGAAGGCGTAGTATATTGGCGTTACGGAGCTATGTGGTTATTTATGTATGCATATCTTCTAAAAAGTGAAGAAAATATAGATAAATTTAGTGAAGTTAAATTTTTAGAAAACACAATATATTATCGCATATATCAAAGTGCTCCTGATTTATCTAGACAACTCAACTTTGGAGATACTCATGACACTCATAGTGGACATCCTGCTTGTATTTATAGGCTAGTAGCAAAAGAATATAATAATAGCTTCGCACAATACTTAGCTTCATATGTTATAAATAATTTATTAGAAGAAGAAGCTAAGATGAGCAAAGTGAAACCTGGAATAATGCCTGAAGCTTTTTTAGAGTATCTCTTTTATGATCCAACTATTTCTGAAAAAAATATAAATAATCTACCATTATTTAAATATTTTCCTGATTTAGGATTGATAACAAGCAGAAGTAGCTGGGAAAAAGATGCTAAAGTATTTAGTTTTAAATGTGGTTATCCTGGTGGAAAAAAACAATGGTTAACTTTAGGTGAAATGAAAGAAAAAACAGGTTATGAATATAGAGGCTTATCCCACAATCATCCAGATCATCTAAGTTATATTATTATCAATGGGGAAAATTATTTAACTGCTGAAGATGGATACAATAGAAATATTATGGAATATCATCATAGTTCTCTATTAGTAGATGATAAATTATGTGATGTACATAATGTTAACGATGTTTATCTAAGTTCATTTAATAAAAGAGTACAAGATAATAATTACAATAACATTCACCTAGAAAATGAAAATTATAAAGCTGAGATAAAAAATATAAACTATAAAAACAACTTTTTAGAATTTGAAAGTGATGCCCATAAATTATACCCAAAAGAATTAAAGCTAAAAAAAGTTGGTAGAAAAGTATTTACTGATAATAAAACATTCATAGCATTTATCAATGCTTTTGATAGTGAAATACCTCATAAATATAGTTGTATTTGTAACACTAATGAAAAAGCTATAGCTGTAAAAAATGATACTACTATATTAAACGCTTTAAAATATAGATATGAAAAAACTAATATTAACTACTATACCTTTGCTCTAGATAATAACATTTTGAGTTCTACTAAGACTAGTTTTGAAATTAAAAGCGTAATGACAACACAAGAACCAGATAAGGTTTGTACAGTAAATATACAGTCACTAAAACATGAAACTATAAATAAAGAAACTAAGTTTTATATGGTTGAAATTTTTACTTTCGATAATAGTTCGTCAATTAAATTTATTAATAATGAATTAATAGTTTCTAATCATACCTTATACAAAAAAAACAACTAAAGGGAAAAGTTATATGAATTTTTTAAATAGTAATTTTAAAACAGCAATAGATAATAATAAAGAATATAAAAACGTAATAAATGAGTTCAAAAATGATGTAAATAATTTTATTGAGAATTTTCATGATACCCCTAATACAAGAAGCAACTGGGGTCATCAATATTTTTGTAACAATGATGGTGGTAGATTAATATTTGATATTAACAAGCCCAAAGAACATATTTGTTCTGTTTGTAATAAAGTTTATAAAGATCAACCATATGATGGCGTTTGGACCTATATGTATAGAAATGAAGCTATAGTAGAAGCTTTAAAATCAGCAACAATTTATGCTTATACAAAAGATGAAAAATATCAATTAATTACTATGGAAATAATTGGTTTCTATAGTGACAACTATGATAAGTTTGTAATTCACAACAAAGAAGGACTTGAATTTGAAGATTATGAATCCATGTCTTGGGGTTGTGGAAAAATCATGCCACAAGGTTTAAATGAATCCATAATTGCAATCAGAATAGTTCAAGCCTTAGAGTTAATTCAAGAAGATAAAATATATGATTTTATAAATTCTGTAAAAAAGAATTTATTATATCCTATGATTGATTTATTAACTCCACAGGTAAATATGATTCACAATATTAGAGTTTGGAATATTGCTGCAATTGGAACAATTGCACTCTATTGCAATGATTCGAAAATTTATGATTGGTGTTATAATTCTGAATTTGGAGTTAAAAATCAACTCAACAAAGGTGTTACTAAAGATGGATTTTGGTTTGAAGGTTCTATTCATTATAATTTCTTTTTGTTAGAAGGTATTGTAACTTTAATGCTCTTAAGTGAAGTGCATAATCATCCATTTATGATTAGTGAGAAAAGAATAATTAATCATATGCTTGAAAGAGCTTATAATTATTCTTTTGATAATGATATCCTTCCAAACCCTAATGATGGATGGCCAAATTTAAATTTAAAAACATTTAGCTACATATATCATATGGCAGCTAGAGTATTTGATGATGAAAATAGCATAAAAAATATAGTTAAACTAATTGAAAATAAACATAATGTTAGAACTACTTTACCACTTTCTGAATCTATATATAGTACAAATCAAATAGCCTTAGAAAGATTATTATTTAATACAGATTATAATTATTCAAAAGTTAAACCAATCGATAAATCTAATTACAATTATGAAACAAGTAATTTTGCAATGCTTAGAAATGAAAACATAAACCTATTTGTTAAATATGGACTAAATGGACCAAGCCATGCTCATCCTGATATTTTAAACATTGAAGTAGCTTATAAAGATATTATGATTTCAAGAGATATTTCTAATGCTGGATATCAATCAACTTTATGTAATAAATGGCACAGAAATACATTTTGCCATAATACAGTAATTTGTGGTGGTGAAAACATCACTAGTAGAACACTAGGAATAGCTAAAATTAGTAACAATAAAATCGAAGCTTCACATAAAGATATGTATGAAAATATAAATTACACAAGTCAAATTGATCATACTGAAAAAATAAAACAACACTCAGATATATATAAAGATATAAATTATAAAAGGAATATTGAAATAATTAAAAATGGTTTTATAGATAAATTTTTTGTTGAATCAAAAAACACTTTAACTAAAGATTATATCTTTCATATAGAATCTCCATTCAAAATTTCAAGCGATAATTACTTTAAAGAAAAAGTTAATAATCTTGGATATGAAGATAATGGCTACCAATATTTAGAAAATATTTTTGAATTAAATACTAATGAGATACTACTATCAAATGGCTCATTATTCATTAACTTATCATTTACTTTACCCATTGATGGAAAGTTATATGTAATGAAAACAATGGATAATCCTGTATCAACTAAACGAATAAGTTTCTTAATTAGAAGCAAAATAGAAAACCCTAAATTTGAAATGAAATTAACATGTAAGGAGACAAAAAAATGAAATCATTCTTTTACAATCATGACATTGCAGCTGAAACAGTTGGAAAAGGAATCACAAGAAAAGTACTAGCACATAATAAAGAATTAATGGTGTGTGAAATTGAATTTAAAAAAGGATCAATTGGAGTCTTACATAAACATTTCCACTCTCAATGTTCTTATATAGTTTCAGGTGTATTTGAATTCGAAATTGATGGCGTTAAAAAAATACTTAAAGCGGGAGATTCAACTTACAAACAACCTGATGTCATGCACGGATGTGTATGTTTAGAAACTGGCAAATTAATAGATATCTTCACACCTATGCGAGAAGATTTTATCAACGATAAATAAACAAGGAGTTTATTATGGAAAAAATTGCATTAATTACAGGTGCAACCGATGGAATGGGTTTAGCATGTGCTAAACTATTTGGAAAAAACGGATATACTGTTATTATTAACGGTATAATGGATGATCAAGCTGCTGAAGCTCAAAAAGCTTTAGATGCACTAAATATTAAAAATGATTATTATCATTTTGATGTAACAAAAGAAGAAGAAATCAAAGAAGCTTTTGTTAAAATCAAAGCAAAATATGATCATTTAGATGTATTAATTAATAACGCAGGTGGTCTTGGTGGAAGAAAGAAATTTGAAGAAATGGATATGGAATTCTTCAGATTTGTAATGGCTTTAAATTTTGATAGTGCTGTATTCATTACTAAAGAATGCATCCCTCTATTAAAAAAAGGTGAAAATGCAAGCATAATTAACTATGCAAGTAACGCAGCTTATAATGGTGGTGGCCCTGGTGCTGGAATATATGGTGCTAGTAAAGCAGCTATTGTTACTGCAACACGTGCTATGTCTAAAGAACTAGCTCCTTTCAACATTAGAGTTAATGCAGTAAGCCCAGGTACTATTGATACTCATTTCCATGACAATATCAAACAAACTAATCCTCAAGTTTTCGAATCATGGAAAAACAACATTTTATTAGGTAGATTTGGACAACCTGATGAAGTAGCTTCAGTAATTAAATTCTTATGTAGTGAAGATGCATCTTTCATTACTGGTGAAATTATTCAAGTAAATGGTGGTCAAGATTTTCTATAAATCAAAACTATAGTAGCAAAACTTCACCCTTGTTTTAATTTAAACAAGGGTGATTTATATCATATTTATATATTTTTTTTTGCACTCTCTAATACATTTATTACAGAATCACACCAACTATCAAATTCAGGGTCTTCTTTTTGTAACTCAGGATGAGATAAAATATAAGAAACACATTCTTTTATACCTTCGTCAAATCTAATTTGACTACAGAAAGATGGAACAAGCCTTTTTAGTTTTGAATTATCAAAAACAACACTATTAGCTTTATCTCCAATTAAACCACCTTTGAAATCATATGATGAAACAGAATCTAAAAAATCAGATGCAACATAATAAGGTTTTAATTCAACATTTAGGGCATCTGCTATTGCTTGATATATTTGATTCCAAGTTAATGATTCATCACTTGTAATTTGAACAGCTTGGCCAATTGCATGTACATTAGATAATAGGCCTACAAAAGCATTCGCAAAATCTTTATTTGATGTCATTGTCCACAATGATGTACCATCACCATGAATAATAACTCTCTTTCCCTCCAACATTCTTTTTGCTACTTGCCAACTACCATTATCACCATGAACACCTAAAGGTATACTTTTATTACTATAAGTATGACTAGGCCTAACTATTGTAATTGGGAAACCCTCATCTCTATATAATTTCATCAATAAATTTTCACATTCAATTTTACTTCTCGAATATTGCCAATAAGGATTAGATAGAGGAGTTGATTCAGTAATTTTATAATCTACAAGAGGTTTTTGATATGCTGAAGCAGAACTTATAAAAATATATTGTTTTGTTTTATCTTTAAATAAACGATAATCTCTTTCAATAGCACTTGGATTAAAAGCTATAAAATCAGCAACTACATCAAAATTTAATTCTCTAATTAACTCACTAACTTTTTTTTCATCATTAATATCACAAGTTAAATAAGTAACACCATCAGAACCTAATTCTTTATTTTTAGAACCTCTATTTAATATATATAATTCTTCTTTCATAGAAATTAATTTTTTTGAGATAGCAGAACTTATAGTTCCAGTTCCTCCAATAAATAATATTTTCATACACTCTCCTCTAAATTAGTTAATTGCATAAATATTGTTTCACTTAATACCTAATGCATAATATAACATAAATTTCTTCTCTATAGTTTATTATCTTTTTACCTTTAGCTTTCTGTATTCTAAAATATAAAATTAGCTTTTAATAAATTATTAACTTATTTTTTACCATATAACACAAAACAATAAGTTTAAATCTATTTAATTATTATACTCTTGATTAACTATTCATTATAGTGATAGTGTTATGTTGCAAAATTTTTATATATAGAAGGTTAAAATGAATACAAAAGGACAAACTAGAGCATCTTTCTCTGGGAAAATGGGTTATGTTTTATCAGTAGCAGGATCTGCTGTAGGACTTGGAAATATTTGGAGATTTCCATACTTAGCAGCAAAATATGGTGGTGGAACTTTTTTATTAGTATATCTAATATTAATGGTTACTTTTGGATATGCATTAATAATTTCGGAAACAGCATTAGGAAGAATGACAAAAAAAAGTCCAGTTGGAGCTTTTCAAAGTTTTGGAAAGACCTCATCTTTTAAAGTAGGTGGATGGATTAATGCAATAGTTCCTATGTTAATAGCCCCTTATTATTGTGTAATTGGTGGATGGGTATTAAAATATCTTGTTTCTTATATAAAAGGAAATACTCTCTCTATCGCAGATGATGGTTATTTTACCTCTTTTATTACTAACGGAGTATCAGTTGAACTTTATTTTGTAATTTTTGCATTAGCTACTGCATTAATAATACTATTTGGAGTAAAAAAAGGAATAGAAAGAGTTTCTAAAATAGCGATGCCTTTATTACTACTGTTAGCAATTTTTGTAAGTGTTTATTCAATTACAAGAGAAGGTGCATTAGAAGGAGTAAAATATTTTTTAATTCCTGATTTAAGCAAATTATCTTTGATGACATTTGTAGCAGCAATGGGACAATTATTCTATTCTCTGTCTCTAGCAATGGGTATTTTATATACATATGGTTCTTACTTAGAAAAAGATGTAGATATTGATGCTTCTACCTCACAGATAGAATTATTTGATACAGGTGTTGCTGTTCTAGCAGGACTAATGATTATTCCAGCAGTTTTTGCTTTTTCTAATGGTCAATTAGAAACTTTACACGCTGGACCTTCATTAATGTTTATAACAATTCCTAAAATATTTGCTAGCATGGGATTTGGATCAATTATTGGTTTTATATTCTTTTTACTAGTTTTTGTTGCAGCAATCACATCTTCTATTTCACTTGCAGAAACTTGTGCTTCAACTTTCGAAGATCAATTTAATTTAAGTAGAAAGAAAAGTACTATAATTGTCGCATTAATTATAATTGGACTCGGAACTTTATCTGCACTAGGATTTAGTTATTTAGAGTTTATCAAGATAATTAATATGACTTTCTTAGACTTCTTTGATTTTATTACTAATTCAATAATGATGCCAATAGCAGCATTAGCTACCCTTATATTAATACTTAAAGTTGTTGGTTTAGATAAAATTGCAGAAGAAGTTGAAATTTCTTCAAAATTTAAAAGAAAAAAAGTCTATAATTTCTTTATGAAATATCTAGCAGGAATTTGTTTAATTGTAATATTAGTAAGTTCAATTGCTAATGTTTTCGGTTGGATAAAATTATAATATAAAACAAAGATTAAGAAAGAATCTTGATAGATTCTTTCTTAATACTTTTATAAATTTTATTAATTATCTTTATTGATTACATCATAAAAAAGTTTAGCTAATTTTATAGACAGTACAGATCCAACACTAATTAACTGTTCTAAATATTCATCAGGTGGTAGAACAGGATATCCTGTTAACCATCTTAAAAACGATGAAACTAAAAAATCAGAAAAAGATTCAGATAATGTTATTATTTCTATATCATAATCATCTGCTTCTATAACATCTTCAACTATAGGTTTTATAATCTGACCAAAATAATCTCTTAAACTATGTGGCCCCATTTCTTGAAAAGCTTTTCTATAAAAATTTGCATCATTATATAAACAAGTTAAAAAACATAAAGCACCTTCATAACTGTGAATAGATTCACATTTTTCAAATGTATAATCAATTACTTCTTCTTTAAAAATCCAAATTAGTAATTCATATTTATCACCAAAATGATAATAAAAAGTTTTTCTATTTATATTACAATCACGACAAATATCTGATACAGAAATTTTACTTATACTTTTGCTTTTCATTAGTTTCTTAATTGATGTCGCAATTGCTATTTTTGTTAAATTATTATTTGCCATTATTTTACTCTTTATTTAATTTGTTAATGAAAATTCAGCACTTAAATAAAAAGCTCCAACCACATAAGCGTCTTTCGTCAAAGGATTACTTATAATATTTTTACTATAGATAATATCTAAATTACCTAAATCGGTATCTAAGGTAGATATAAAACAAGGATTTTCTCCAAACTTATATTCTTTAGTTTCAATAACTTTTGCAGCAATTAAATTAAATAAGATATTATCTAAAAATCTATTTTTCTCTTCCTCAGTCAAATCTTTTTCTAAGCTTTTTATATAATAATAAGGTAAAACTGATTTATCTCTTAAAACAGCATCATTAACAGCTGACTCATAAGATTCTCGATTTTCATACACCTCTAAAGATGATGGATAAGCACATAATTGTAAACTTACAATCGAGTTTTCATTCATTTCACCTTTTACTAATCCTGCATGTACTAAATTCACTAAAAAAGCTGTCTTTTCATCTAATGATGAAAAAAGCACAGCAGGAATTTCTGCAGTTTGTCCCAAACTAATTACTGGTTTACATATATATTTATTTGAATTTATAAAATGTGAATCAACACCTACAAAATCGTAATCTTTACTATCTCTATTAATACGTGCAACAAGTTCAAGACCTTCATCATAGGTATAAGTTTTATAATCATAATCTTCACCACTAATTTTGTTAACATTATTGAATAATTCAATAATATCATTTTGATTCTTTGAAAGCTCACTTAAACCTAAACTATCTAAAAAAAATGCCATATTTCCTCCACTTGCCTCCATAATATCAACAATTTCTATTGATGAAAAGTGCATAACCCAATAGTATAAATTTCATGAACAAAAAATTGACAAAAAAAGATGGTTTTTTAGATGGATTTCCAATATTCCTTGGATATTTTTCTACAGCAATAGCTTTTGGTCTTGTATGTAGAAATATAAATATTTCATTACTTCATTCAACTCTAATAAGTTTAACAAGTTTTGCTGGAAGTGGACAATTTTTAATGGTTAATTTGCTTTCTAATGGTGCATTAATCTTCGAATTATTTATTTCAATATTACTAATTAATCTGAGATATGTTTTTATGGGAGCTTCCCTTAATCAAAAATTACCTAACAATATAACTATGCTTCAAAAAGTAATTGTTGCTTTTTCAACAACTGATGAGATATTCTCTGTTGCAATATTAAAACCTCAAGAATTAAATTTTAATTATTTATTTTCACTTGAATTAACTAGTTATAGTGGATGGGTATTAGGAACTATTACAGGCTATATCATAGGTATTGCTTTACCTCATAATTTACAATTAGCTATGGCAATAACATTATATGCAATGTTTGCATCTTTGTGGGGTGCTGAAACAAGAAAACATGGATATAAGATTATTATTGTTGGAATGATATCAGCTATTATTAATTCGTTTTTAATACTAATTATTAATCTTGCAATAGGTTGGTCTTTTGTAATAGCAATGATTAGTGCAACAATAATAGGTTCTTTTATTTTGAGAGGTGAAAATGTTTAATATTAATCTACCCATGATAACAATAATTTTAATAGCTTCAATTGCAACTATGATCCCAAGATTTATTCCTTATTTTACTCCTTTAATTGATAAAATACCTAACTCCATAAAAGAAATGTTAAAAATACTACCGATAGCTGCTTTAGGAGCATTAATATTTCCTTTTTGCTTAATTGATTTTAATCCTTTGTGGATAGCTGGATTAATAGGAGTATTAATTGCTTTTATTTTTGGTTATCTAAGATTTAATATGATTATATCAATTATATTAAGTGTTGTTGCAACATATTTATTACTAATGTTATTATAAAAATATGTTTGATTTTCATCGCCACATATCTAGTTCAACTAAAATAGATAATGCACTCTATAACACTTCTTCAATTGAAGAATGGGATTATAGCGCAAAATATTTTAGTATTGGAATTTTAGCTAACAATCTAAATGAAAAAAACAATTTTTATTTAGATAAAATGGAAGAGTATTTATTAAATAACAAAGCCCTTCATATTGGTGAAATTGGCCTAGATAATAGATTTGAAAATATTAAAAAACAAACTGATTTTTTTATACAGACACTTAAACTAGCATATAAATATGATCGTATATTTACTATCCACATAGTAAAAAACAATGATTTGTTATTAAAAATATTAAGAGATAATAAAAGCCAATTACCCAAACATATTATCTATCATGGATTTAACAAAAGCATTGAATTAGCTAAAGATTTACAACAATTTAATACAACAGTTAGTATTAATCCTAAAATAATTAATACAAAGCTAATAAATAACATTAAAGAACTTGATAAAATTGGATTTTTAGTAGAAAGTGATTGGGATAAAAAAAGCGACATAGGATATAATAAATATTTTTCTTCTTTTGTTAATTTACTAGAAGAAAATGGAGCTTCATATTTTAAGGATGTAAATAATGAATTCAGATCAATTCTTGAGGATTTCTAGATTTATTGGTGATAAAACAGTAGAAGAACTACATACTAAAAAGGTTACTATTGTCGGAATGGGTGCTGTTGGTAGCTTATGTTTAGAAGCATTAGCTAGAAGTGGTGTTGGCCATTTCACAATTATAGACTTTGATGAAATAGGTGTAACTAATATAAATAGACAAATAATTGCAACATGGGATACTTTAGAAAGAGTAAAAGTTGAAGTAGCTAAAGAGAGAGTTTTATCCATCAACAGAGATTGTGAAGTAAAAGCTATTAAAAGTTTTTTTAGTGAAGATAATGCTTCATCATTAATTGATAATGATTGTGATTTAGTAATTGATGCTATAGACTCATTAAATCCAAAATGTTCACTTCTTTCTTATTGCTATTTAAATAATATTCCAATAATAAGCTCAATGGGAGCAGCATTAAGACGCGATCCAATTCTTATTCAAAGTGGAGATTTGTTCGATACTTATGGGTGTCCTCTTGCTAAACTTGTTAGAAAAAGACTTAGAAGAAGAGGTGTAGATAGAGGAATAGAAGTAATATATTCACCTGAAGTAATACGGTTTGAATATAAAAATCCTGAAGAAGAAGAACATGTTGATTTTAATGAACAAATATTAGAGAGAGGTAGAGTTAGAAATGTATTAGGTTCTTTACCTACTATTACTGGTATTTTTGCGCTTAACTTAGCTCATTTAGCACTAAAAAAACTTCTAGGAGATGAGGAATTTAGGGGTGAACCTGCATTTGATTCAAAAGAAAAATTTAAACAATATAAAAAATTAAACAAAAAATAGTTCTTTAAAACTATCTGAAATATGAAAATTCGGAACTTCACTATCTATTTCAAATAAACTAAAATAATGGGTTGATTTTAATTTATGACCACATTCATTAAAATTAGCCTTTATTTTTTGATTTGTTAATTTTTTCTCATCAACTAATCCCCATTTATATAAATCAATATATATAACAATACCCCAATGAGCATTATTTATTTCTTCGCTATATATTTTTACATCTTTAAAAATAGTTTCAATTAAATTAGGATCAAATAATTTTCTCTCATATCTATCTTTTCCATACCCCGCTAAAATAAAGGAAGAAACACTAAATTCAAAATTAATATAATTTTTACTATTTATGTTTTGTAAAAAACATTCAACACAGCTATCTTCATATACTTTATCATTATGAGAAGTTGCATCTTTCCTAATTTCGTTTTCAAAAATATCAAAAGTAGCTATTAAATGTTTATCGTCATGAGATAGTTTTAAATTAACTAATACTCCATCTTCTTTAGACCAACGCTGTTCTAATTTTAGTTCTTTAATCTCTCTTTTATTATTTTGATTATATATCTTCATTATTATTTATATGCCCTATTATATTTTTTAATTTAGTTAATTCTTTAATATATTTAAACCCAAAAAGTCAATACACTCATCAATTCCTTCAATTTTCAAGAAAGCAGAAGTTTCTTTAGAAAAATTTTTATCACTAATTATTACTAATTTTTCTGGATTAATTAATTTTAAGAAAGAATTATACTCCTCTCTTGTTGAAGGCTCACCAAAAAAAATACATAAATTACTACTTTTCAAATCACTTTCCCATTTTCTAAGCAGTAAAGGATTTATTTTCTCTTCATCTAGAAGTACTGAAGGTTTTAATAAAGCACCACACCTATCACAAAATGGGACCACATCTTTATTTACGAAATTGGATATTGTTTCATATGGGAAAAGTTTCCCACATTTTAAACAGCATGCTGAAAGATTTCCATTAAGCTCCTCAACATCATTAATTTTAGCCTTAGTGCAAAGATTATCAATTGATTCAGTATATACTTTATTTACTAAATTATTATCTTGAAGTTTTTTCACAAAAGAATGAACTCTATTAATCTGATATTTATGCATATTAAACCAAACATCTTGTGACCATTGATAAAATAAAGTGGTATTAGCTAATAAAAAATCAAACGTTAAAAGTCTAGAATTATCTATACCCTGCCACTTTTCATCAAATTTTCCATGAGGGAGTTTATAATTGGGAACTCCACTTTTTCTAGAAATTCCTTCAGATAAAAAAACTACAGTTTTGTTACTTTTTTTTAATTTAAGTCAATATCTTATTATAGTCTTGTTCAACATTATTCATGTGATCTCCTAATAAAAAAATAGCAATAAA
The DNA here is from genome assembly GCF_050031695.1 of Pleomorphochaeta sp. GTDB lineage: Bacteria > Spirochaetota > Spirochaetia > Sphaerochaetales > Sphaerochaetaceae > Pleomorphochaeta. The sequence goes on from NZ_JBNAIC010000046.1 coordinate 51,357, forward strand.
ATATAATATTTTCCTCTAAAATAATATATGTTTTTATATTTTTTAGCATTTAATTTATCCAAACTTCAAGCAAAAGTGTAATTTATTCAATTAATAAATAAAGAAACATAAGATTTGTTTTTTAGGAGGAGCAAATGAAAAAATTTAATAAAATATCAATTATTACTATATTATTCTCAATAATATTTTTCCCATCATGTCAAGACGGAAATGGTTCTGATTTAATTAATTTAAAACTAGCATTTAATAGTAAAGCTAAAACAAATACATCAAGAAGTATTACACCTAGCAATGAGGAATTAACTGTATATAGCTTTATTGTAGAAGGTGTTGGACCAAATGAGAAAACATTTACACTTGAGACAGATAAGGAATCTACAGAACTTTCTAATTTAGTTAAAGGTAAATGGAATATTAGTGTAACAGGATATAATGTAAATAATGAAGCAATTGTAGAAGGAAGTGGAATTTATTACCTTTTTAATTCTCAATCAGTTGTCAATATAACTTTAGATTATATCGTTGGTAATGGTGATATTGATATAGATTTATATTGGAATACTAACCAAGTAGATCCAGAAAATACAGGAATTATTACGACCTATTATAAATTAGAAAATAACACTTTTAGTGAATATGAAATAATCGATAACATTTCATATGAAGCAGGTCATGCAAATGTTAAAACATCTCTACCGGCTGGTAACTATCTATTAGCCTCAAAACTATTTACAGGTTCTACTGAATTATCTGGCTTTGCAGAAGAAATTAGAGTAATTGCAAATCATACTACAACTGGATCTAATACATATGTAATTGGAGATACAACATTAGACTATGGTATTAACTTCACTTGTAATACACATCTTCCAATTCAAGGGGTAATAACATCAATCCCTGAAGTAATTATTGAAGGTCAAAATATGACATTAACATTTACACCTACAAGTATTCCAGATGGATATACTGAAGCAGATATTAGATATGCTTGGTATTATGAAGGAAGTTTAGTAGAAGATGAGACTACAAATACTCTTACAATTTTACCTGTCAAAGGTGATCATAGATATGACTTATTTTCTTACATAGATGGAATTTCTGGAACTCTTGGAAGTACAAAAATTATAATCACTTGTTCTGAAAGTTAAATTTATTTTTCAACTATCTGCTTCATTGACAAATAGGAAAAAGCAATTCATAGTAACAATATGAAAAACGATAAACCAACAGTATTGATGGAAATCCCTATTAAGTGTGGTTTTCCATCCCCTGCTGCAGATAGTAGAGAAACACCTCTAGACTTTAATGAACTATTATTAAAGCACAAAGCTTCAACTTATTGTTTAAAAGCAAGTGGTAATTCTTTAGAAAAAAGTGGAATATATGACGGGGATATATTAGTTGTTGATAAAAGCGTAAATGCTAAAAACAATGATTTAGTTGTTGCTGAATATGAAGGCGAATTTACTGCAAAACGATTAAAAATAAAAAATGATAAAATATATCTTCATCCAGAAAATAATGATTTTGATGATATAGAAATTAATAATTTAGATGATTTTTCTCTTTTTGGAGTAATTACAGCAGTAGTAAGGACACTTCGCTAATGATAGGTCTTTGTGATTGTAATAGCTTTTATGCTTCATGCGAAAAAATATTTAGACCTGATTTAAAAAATAAACCCGTTGTTATTTTATCAAATAATGATGGGTGTATTGTTGCGCTCTCAAAAGAAGCTAAAGCTTTAAACATCAAAAGAGGAACGCCATATTTTAAATGTAAAAATATAATTGAAAAAAACAATGTTGAAGTTTTTTCATCCAACTATGCACTTTATCAAGATATTTCAGATAGAGTAATGGATTATTTAAGAGAACTTGTAGGCCTTATTACTCCATATTCTATTGATGAAGCATTTTTTAGAATGCCAAGCCATCTTAGTGCTGAGCAAATTAAAGATAAAATTAAACAAAATATTGGAATAGATGTTTCAGTCGGAGTTGCAAGAACTAAAACATTGGCAAAAATAGCAAATAAAATTGGTAAAAATTTAGATTCTAATTGTTTATATTTAAAAAAAGAATGGGAAAAAAAAGCTTTATGTCAAACTAAAGTTGAAAATATATGGGGAATAGGAAGACAAAAAGCAAAATTTTTAAAAACTCATAATATCTTAACAGCATATGATTTAATACAGCAAAATGAATTATGGATTAGAAAAAATTTAAGTGTTACTACTCTTGAAACTATGAAAGAGTTAAAAGGGATTCCTTGTATCAATGTTGAAATGCCAAAAAATAAAAATATATGTAGTGGAATTACATTTTCAAAACCTAAATCAACTATCAAAGAATTAGAAGAAGCAATAGCTTGTCATTGTACTATAATTGGTGAAAAATTAATTGATAAGGGATTAACTACAAAAACAATAAGTTTGAATATATTCACAAATAGATTTGAAGAAAATTATATTGCCCCTATTTCAACAATATACCTTGAAGAAACAACTAATTATATTCCAAATTTAATTAAGGCTACAAATACAATATTATATAAAATTTTTAGAGAAAACTGTAAATATAAAGGTTGTAGAATTTGGGCTAACGATTTAATTAATGATGGTTATAGACAATTAGACTTATTCAAAGAAGAACATGAAAATGAATTAATCGAAAAACAAGATAAACTTGCAAAAGTTGTAAATGAAATTTCACAAACCTATGGTAGAAACAAAATTTCTAGTGCAGCAACAAATAATTTAGTTAAAAATGATTTACAAACTAGATCAAAATTATCACCTTCTTTTACAACAAAATGGGAAGATTTACCAAAAGTTAAATGCTAATTTTATTTTTTTTGTAATTCTTTGTTATATTTCTTGCAATTCACACTAATAAAACTTGCTATGGTTTATTAGATAGCTTATCATTAAATATAAAGAAGGGAACTATTATGAAAAAAATAAACTACCTCATAGGTCTATTAGACATCTTCTTTACTATGCTTATTTGTGTACAATTGTTGATTTTAAAGACATACGCTGATAATGTAATTTATTTAGAAATAAATTTTTCTAATTCTGTTTTTATTAGTATTTGTTTTTTAATTTCAAGTATATTGTTAATAATTGATAAGAGATTAAAACATAATATTTTATCAAATTTCGCTTTATTTTTATTAATAATTATAAGTGTTTTAAGTATTCGAAATATAGACGCTTATAATTTAAACTATTCATATTTTTGGATAAGTTGTATTTTATTTGTACTATTATTTTCAAATAAAATATTTAATAAACTAATAAAAAAATATTAAACCTATGGGACAACAAAACGGTAGGATAATAAAAATCCTACCGTTTGTTTATTAATTACCAAAATAATCTTTAACTTTTAATATTTTATTAGATTCTAAATTAATACAAGCTATTTTTATTTTTATAGAGCAGATTAACTCTTCTTCTCTTTTTATATCTTGTTTTAATGTAATGCTAAATAATTTCATACTCTCAACACTAGTATAAACATCTAATATATCATCTAATTTTGCTGGTATATTGTAGACAACATTTATTTCTTTTAAAACAAAACCTACTTTATCCTCAAGCAATTTAGTTTGATCAACTTCAAATCTAATCATTTCAGATCTAGCATGTTCTGCAAAATCTAAATACTTCGCATGATAAACAATTCCTTGACAATCTGTATCAGAAAAATATACCCTTTGAGAATATTTATGTTCCATTATAATTCTACCTCAGCACCTTCAAATCTTAATGTTTCAAAATAATCTTCGATAGTTTGTTTTCTTCTAATTAATTTAATTTCATTATTTACAGTTAATAAATATTCAGCAGGTCTTAACTTTGCATTATAGTTAAAACCCATTGCATGACCATGAGCACCAGCATCATGAATCACAAGTTTATCACCTTTTTCAATTTCAACTAACTCTCTATCGATGGCAAATTTATCATTGTTTTCACAAAGACTACCTGTAACATCATAAATATGTTTTTCCCCAGTTTTATTTAAAACAGTAATATGATGATATGCACCATAAAGAGCTGGTCTCATCAAATCAGCCATAGAAGCATCAAGTCCAACATAATCTTTATATTTTTTTGTAACGTGTCTAACTGATGAAACTAAATAACCGTAAGGGCCTAGAATATATCTTCCTAATTCAAAAGAAACTTGAAGAGGATCTAATCCATTTTCAACAATAAGACTTTGATATAATTTTTTAATTTCATCACTTACATATTGTAAATCCATAGGTTGTTGATCTGGGGAATATGGAATTCCAACGCCACCACCTAAATCTACAAAATCAATTTTAATACCTGCTTCTTTATAAATTTTGTTGCAAAGTTCAAATAACATTCTAGCTGTTTCAACTATATAATCTGCTTCTAATTCATTAGATGCAACCATTGTATGAAGCCCAAATCTTTTTGAACCTTTTTCTTTCATAATTCTATAACAATCAACAATCTGATCTGAAGTAACTCCATATTTCGCTTCAACAGGATTACCAATAATTGCATTACCAGTTCTTTCACTCCCTGGGTTATATCTAAAACAAATAGTTTCAGGAACTTTTTCAACAGATTGTTCTAAAGCTTGAATATGAGTAATATCATCTAAATTAATTATTGCATCTATATCATAAGCATATTTAAATTCTTCACTTGGAGTATCGTTACTAGTCATCATAATTTTATTACCTTCCAGCCCACAAGCTTTAGAAAGCATTAATTCAGGAAGAGATGAACAATCTGCACCATAACCTAATTCAAATAATCTTTTTAATATACTTGGATTAGGACAAGCTTTTACAGCAAAATAGTTTATAAAATTAGGTGCCCAAGAAAATAAATCATTAAACTTTTTAGCATTATCTAAAATTGCTTTTTCATCATAGATATAAAAAGGTGTTTCAATATCTTTAATTAATTGTGAAAATTTTTCTTCACCTAATGGTATATTCTTATTTGACATTTTTAAAATTCTCCTTAATTGAGTTCATTGCTTGTATTACATTTTCTCTATGGCCATAAGAAGAAATTCTTACATAACCTTCACCAGCTGGACCAAATCCACTACCAGGAGTAATAACTACATGACACTCTTTTAATAAGTAATCAAAAAACTCCCAACTTGTTAATCCATTAGGTGTTTTAGCCCAAATGTAAGGTGAATTACCACCACCATAACAAACAAGACCTAAACTCTCTAAACCTTCTTTAATTATTTCAGCATTACCTAAATAATAATCAACTAAAGCTCTACATTGCTTTAAGCCTTCACCGGATAAAGCACTTATACCACCAGCTTGAGCAACATTAGATGCACCATTAAAGAAAGTACATTGTCTTCTATTCCACATAGAATTCAAAACACCAGCATCCCCATCTTGGCAAGATAACTCTTTTGGAACAATTGTCCATCCTAGTCTAACACCAGTAAAACCTGCATTTTTACTAAAACTATTTATTTCAATTGCACAACTTTTTGCACCTTCTACTTCATAAATGCTTCTAGGTAAATTTTCATCTTTTATATACTCACTGTATGCACTATCAAAAATGATAACTGCGTCGTTTTTATTAGCATAATCGACAAAATCTTTTAATTGCTCATGAGTCATTACAGCACCTGTTGGATTGTTTGGAGAGCATAAATATATTAAATCAACTTTTTGATTTGGAATATCAGGAACAAAACCATTTTCTTCAGTACATGGAAGATAAACAAAATTATGATAACCTTGCATTTCTTCGCTATAACCTGGAGTTCTTCCTCCAACTACATTAGAATCAACATAAACTGGGTAAGCTGGATCTTGAAAAGCTACAACACTATCATTACTAAATAATTGTTGAATATTTGCTGCATCTGCTTTTGCACCATCACTGATAAAAAATTCAGTTGATTCTAATTCAACACCATAATTCTTATAATATTTAACTAAAGCTTCTCTTAATGGAGTATCACCTTGTTCATCACCGTAACCGGAATATGTCTCTCTATTAGAAAGTAAATCTAATTTATCTTTCATAGCTTTAACTAAGGCTGGAGGAAGAGCTTCTGTTGTATTACCAATACCTAATCTCATTATATTAGCATTTGGATTTTCACTTAAAAATGCATTTGTTCTTCTTGCAATTTCTGGGAATAAATACCCTGCTGCTAATTTGCTAAAACTATTATTTATTTTCGCCATTTTTTTACTATCTCCTTGATAAGCAATAATTAAAACTTGGATTTTTTTCTAATTCTTCTAGAACACTATATAATTTATGTCTATTATCTTCATTCTCAATTGTACACATTGGTAATCTAAAGCTTTCATTACAATAACCATAACGGGCTAATGCTGTCTTTATTGGAATAGGATTTGTTTCTAAGAAACAAGTTCTAAAAAATTGTGATAAAGTTTTTTCTATTTCTCTAGCTTCTGCCATTCTATTATTTAATGCTAAATCTACCATTGTACTCATTTGTTTTGGGAATAAGTTTGATGCTACTGATATAACACCATTACCACCTCTCTCAATTAAATCTAAAGACATATTATCATCACCACTTAATACGATAAAGTCTTTTGGAGCCCTTTTTACAACTTCTTCCATTTGTACAATATTTCCACTAGCTTCTTTAACAGCATTAATGTTTGCACAATCATTTGCTAATGCAACTAAAGTTTCAGTTTCTACATTAACACCAGTACGTCCTTTGATATTATAAACAATACAAGGAATATCTACGCTATCAGCAATTGCTTTAAAATGAAGATATAAACCTTTTTGAGTTGGCTTATTATAATATGGATTAACTAATAAAACTGCATCAGCCCCTACACATTGAGCATGTTTTGATAATCTAATTGCTTCTGAGGTAGCATTACTACCTGTACCAGCAATAACTGGAACTCTACCATTAGAATATTCTACAGTTAATTGAATAACTCTATCATGTTCATCGTGCGATAAAGTAGGACTTTCTCCTGTAGTTCCACAAGGAACTAATCCACTTACTCCATTTTCAATTTGGAATTCAATTAATTCTCTAAAAGCTTCAGTATCTAAATTATCCTTCTTTGTAAAAGGGGTAACTAAAGCAGTATGTACACCATTAAATCTACTTAAACTCATTTTTTTATCTCCATTAATTAATCAAGGCACTTACTAAATCATCTAGATTATAAAACCCTGTTCTATCTTTAACCCAAGAAGCTGCTATCAATGCACCCTTAGCAAACCCCTCTCTACTTTTTGCTCTATGAACTAATTCAATACTATCAACTTGTGAATCATATACTACACTATGTGTGCCAGTAATATAACCACCTCTAGTTGAAGAACAATGAATTTCATTTTTTTCAATTTTTCTCTTTAATTCTTCACTTACAATAGTATCTTTACCATCAAAATTATCTCTTACAGCTTCTGCTAATAATAGACTTGTACCTGATGGGGAATCAGCCTTATCTTTATGATGAATTTCATTTAAAAATACATCATAAATTGAAGTTTTTGAAAGAATAGAAGATGCAAATTTTACAATTTCTCTAAATACTGCAACTCCTAGTGAAAAATTACCACTGTATATTAAACTACTACCACTATATTCTTTTGTTAATTGTTTTAATTCATCAATATCATCATACCAACCAGTAGTACCAATAACACAAGGAATTGAGTTCTTAATATAAAATTTAATATTTTCTAATATAGTTGAAGGATGAGAAAAATCAATAACTACATCTGCTTTATTTAAATTATCCTTAGTTAAGCTTTTTGCACTTACTAAAGTATCTTTACTAAATGGATCAATTATTGCAACGACATTATCATTTTCTTCCACTAAAGAGTAAATCATTTTACCCATTTTACCAAAACCAACTAATGCAATATTCATGTTTCACCTCTAACAAAATCCTATTAAAATAAAATATCATTGTCTATATAATAACAATAATGTTTTTATTTTAACATCACAATTCAACTTATAACATAATTTAAAAAATATGAAAAGGGTAAAAATCATCTTTTTACAAATTATTGAATTTTTTTTAAATTTGCATAAATATATAGAAAAAATATAGGGAAAAAAATAATGAATATTAGACAATCTTTTCATATATATAAAATAATAGAAGACTTTTCAAAGCAGTTTATATCTTTTGATTATTCACCTGAATATAGAATATTCAATGGATATTATTTATCTCACAAACAAGTTGAAAATATCTTAGAAGAAAATGGAGAATTAATTAAAGCTCTATATGAAAAAAATGAAACAAAAATAAAAGAAATATTAAATAAAGATGATATACTAATTGATGAATTTGAAAGTGCTCAAACAGAAGAAAACATCAAAAACAAAAAAAATAAAGAAGCTCCTTTACCAATTCAAGCTAGATATGTATTAAAAGGATTTAATTATTTAAGAATTAATGAAAAACAAAGTAATAAAGATTTATTAATAAATCAATTAAATAAGAGAGCATTTAAAGAATCAGTATTCCCACAAATTACAAAAATGGCACTTTCTTTTGAAAATACTGATTTTTATAATAATGCTATTTTAGCATTATATTCTTGCTCTACTAAAGAACAGTATATGCTATTTTACAAACTCCTTGCTTACTATTTTAGAATTAATAAAAATGAAGAATATAAAGAAAACGCTCTTACTGTAGCAAGATTTTTTGAAGAGGATATTGATATTGATATAAAATTAATCAACAAAGTTGATTCCTATATAAAGGATAAAGCTACTTTATAAAATTAACTATAAAGTAGCTCTTAAATACTATTTTCTATGTTTTTTATGCCTATTTTCACTTGCTTTTATAAAGTCTGCAAAACTACCACCTGATGAGGAAGAATCATATTTATACTTCTTATCAACAAAATTATTAGAACTTTTTTTATAATTATCACGATATTTATCTCTATTTAATTTACTATCTCTTACAACTTCAACAACTTTCTCAATTTTATATTGTTTATTAGATGTTGTTTTTATTGGAGTTTCATTAACTTTTACTTTAGTACTTAATTTTTGAAAATATGCAGCTGAAGAAGATACTTTCGCAGCTTTATTGATAGATGGATTTTCTTTAGCAACAACTTTAACCTTTTTAACTTTTTTTACAACTTTCTTTTGTTGCTGTTTCTCCTCTTCGCTCAATAACACTCTTTTTTCGACAATCATTTCCTCATATGAGCAAGAAAGTTTTTGACAAACAAAATGAGTTCTATTTAATTCATCCTCAACTTTCATCATTAAACTATTACAATATGGACAAGTTTTACTTTCTTTATAATTTGGAACAAATGATTCATAACTATTTTTTATATTTTTAACTAATTCTCTAGTTAATTCTTTGATATCATATATAAATTCTTTACTATCTTCTTTTCCTTTAGAAATTTTCTTTAAACGTTCTTCCCACTCTCCTGTTAAGGCTGGACTTTTTAATAAAGAAGGAACTAGTCTAATTATTTCTCTTGCATATGCTGTTGGGACAAATTCATTATTATCATTTCTAATCATATAATTATTTCGAATTAATTTTTCAATAATATCTGCTCTTGTCGCAGGGGTACCAAGACCAGCGGTTAAATTCTTTTTAAGAGTAGAATCTTCAACGTATCTTCCTGCATGCTCCATCGCAGATAATAAGGTTGCATCATTATATCTTTTTGGAGTATCCGTAATTGATTTATTCACCTTATAATCCACTAATTTAATTTGATCATTTACTTTGATTTCATTTAATATATTATTAGTATCTTCAATAAATTCTTTTCTATTAATACTCTTAAAACCTAGCTGTTTTACTTTTGTTGTCCTAGTTTTAAATGTGTAATCATTTATTGCTAAATGAATTGTTGTTGAATCATATATATAATTAGGAGATAAAACTTCTAAAAATCTAATAACGATTAGATTCCATAAAGCTCTCTCATCTTCACTTAATCTATCAAGATTAACTCTTTGTTCTGTAGGAATAATAGCATGATGATCACTTACTAATTCATCTTTTACAAATCTTTCACTAATATTTAATCCATTCTTTTGTAATAAATTAGATTCAGTACCAAATGGAGTTGATTGTAGAACTTTTAATCTATCAATTAAGGTAGGAACTATATCTTGTGTTATATATTTACTATCTGTTCTAGGATAAGTAACTATCTTATGATACTCATATAAACGTTGTAAAACATCTAAAGTTTTCTTTGCACTAAAAGATAATTTTAAATTAGCATCTCTTTGTAATTCAGTTAAATCATATGCTAAAGGAGTCATTTCTACTTTTTCACTTTTTTCAACATTTACAACTTTAGCATTTCTATTATTTTTTAAAACTTCAACTACTCTATCTTTTTGTGCTTCATTATTTATTCTAATAGAATCATTTGTTGGATAAAAAGAAGCATTAAAATAGGAAAAATCACCTTTTATTGTCCAATAAAATTTTCCCTTAAATTTTTCTATTTCTTCTTCTCTTTCACAAATTAAATATAATGTTGGAGTTTGAACTCTTCCTGCTGAAATCTTTGCATCATAATGAGTTGTTAACGCTCTAGTAACATTCATACCTACATACCAATCTGCAGCAGCTCTTGAAGATGCAGCATTATATAAATCTAAATACTCATCACCTTCTTTTAAATTAGAAAAGCCTTCTTTTATAGCTTGATCTGTTTGACTACTTATCCAAAGTCTTTTCACACTCTTATTATATTTTGTTAATTCTAAAATCCATCTTGCAACCAATTCACCTTCTCTTCCTGCATCAGTTGCTATAATAAATGTATCGACATCATCCCTTTCAATTAAAGATTTAACCACTTTAAACTGATCTTTAGTCCTTTCTATCGGAACTTGTTTTAAATCTTTAGGTAAAATTGGTAAAGATGCAAAACTCCATCTCTTATAATCTTTCGAATAATCAGCAGGTTGTGCTAATTCCACTAAATGCCCTAAAGCCCAAGTAACAATATATTCATTACTAGCTAAATATCCGTCTTCTCTTTTATAACAACCTAAAACTTTTGCTAAAGATCTCGCAACACTAGGTTTTTCTGCTAAAACTACTTTCATATCTATATTTTTGGAATTAAATCCTATCCTTTTTTTATTATATAAAAACGTTAATTTATTTTTAAATATTTTACAATATTTTTATCAAAATGAATAATTAATAATATAAGTACTTTGTTCTAAGCCTCTAACATTATCAATTAAAAATAAAAACATATTCATTATATTCATGATAAATATGTGAATATCTCAATGAGTTTCTGACAAAAACCGGAAATAAACTATTATATCCACTTGACTACTATGCGTTGAGATGTTAAAAATATTGTATAAATTACATATGTAATAAGGAGAAAATAATGGCTTATAAAATTACAGACGATTGTGTAGCATGCGGAAGTTGTATTGGCGAATGTCCAGTAGAAGCTATTTCAGAAGGCGATATCTACGTAATTGATGCAGATACTTGTATTAGTTGTGGAGCTTGTGCTGAAGCTTGTCCTACAGGTGCAATCATTGCTGACTAGTAAATTATTATTATAATAATTATTTAAATAGAACTGAATTTTCAGTTCTATTTTTTTATATCTTTTCATTTATTATTAGAATCTATATTCAAGATTAATAAAAATATAACTTAAAATTTAAAAAAAATACAAAAATATTATTTTTTTTAATTTTAGATAAATTAATAAACTTATTTCTTAAAGTTAGCTATGCTTTACACAATTAAAGTCTTTTTATTTCATAATGTCTTTAGCAGATGACAAAATTTAAATTGAATTATATTATAATAATAATTAGGAGATTCAATTGAATAATAATAATGTTCCAATACTAAGCGTTAGCACTTTGACCTCATTAATAAAAGATAAATTAAATGAAGATTTTCCTTATATTAACTTAATTGGTGAAGTTTCAAATTTCCGCCCATCTTCAACTGGGCATTGGTATTTTTCACTAAAAGATGAATCAGCATCTATTTCTGCTGTAATGTTCAAAAGCAATACTTGGAAAGTATCAAGAATTCTTAAAGAAGGAGATAAAATCCAGGTTTTTGGCAATCTAGACGTTTATGCACCAAGAGGAACTTATTCTATAAAATGTGATAGTCTAACTTTTATTGGAACAGGTGATATCTTAGCAAAATTAGAAGAGCGAAAAATAGCATATAAAAAAGCAGGTTGGTTTGATGAAAATTTAAAAAAACCGATTACTAAATTCCCAAAAACATTAGGTGTTATAACAAGCCCTACAACAGCGGCATTGCAAGATGTTCTTCAAGTATTAGAAAGAAGAGCTCCAAATCTTAATGTTTTGATAATACCATGTACAGTACAAGGAGCATCAGCTGCAAAAACTATTTCTGAAGCTATAGATATTGCAAATAAATTTGATTTATGTGATCAATTAATTGTTACAAGAGGTGGTGGATCTATTGAGGATTTACTACCTTTCAGTGAAGAAATAGTTCTAAAATCTATTTTAAACAGCGATATACCAATAATAACTGGTGTTGGACATGAAATTGATTTTGCACTTTGTGATTTTGTTAGCGATTTAAGAGCTCCAACCCCTTCTGCAGCTGCTGAACTAGTAAGCTCAGCTTTTGTTGAACTTAAAAACAAATATATTGAACTTCAAAAATCTATTGAACATTCAATGATTAATAAGATTCAATACATTGAAGAAAAAGTTAATAAAAACAATATTGAAAATTTAAATTCTTTTTTAAATTCTAAAATCGATAATATTTATTATAGAAGTATCAACGCAACTAAGGATATTGAAACTACAATAATAAACAAAATACAAATTTATGAAAACAAACTGAATTTAGCAAAATTAGAAATAAGCACTTTAAATCCAAATGCTATTTTGGATAAAGGTTATTCTATTATTAAAGATAAAAACAATAAAATAATTAAATCTAAAAATGATGTAAATAAAGATGACATAATTAATATAGTCTTAAGTGATGGTAATTTAAAAGCAAAGGTAGGCGAATAATGAATTTTGAAAAAAAATTAGAAAGAATGGAAGAAATAGCTTCTGCACTAAGAAATAATGATACACCTTTAGAAAAAAGTATTGAATTATATCAAGAAGGTATGATACTTTCTAAAGAATTAGAAAAAAAACTAGACGACGTAAAACGCGAAATAAAAATAGTAAATATAAAAAATGAAAATGAAGTTGAAAGTGAAACTTTTGGAGATTTATAATGATTAAAAAAGAGGAAACTAAAAAAATTAGTTTTTTAATACAGTGTAAAGATAAAAAAGGGATTATGCAAAAATGTGTAAATTTCTTTACTGATAAGAATTTTAATATCTTACACTGTCAACAACATACTGATAGCTATGAAGGTATGTATTTTATGAGAATGGAATTAGATATGTCTGATTTAAAGACATCTAGACAAAAACTTGAAGAAGATTTTGATAACTTTGCAATTCAAAATGAATTAAAATGGTCTTGCCACTACAGTGACTATAATCCAAGAGTAGCTATTTTAGTTAGTAAAACAAGTCACTGTCTCTATGATTTAATTGCAAGAAAAAATCAAGGTCAACTACATTGTGAAATACCATTAATTATTTCTAATCATCCTAATTTAGAAAAAATAGCAAATAGCTTTAGAATACCTTTCCACTATTTACCTGTTTCTAAAGATACAAAAAGCCAACAAGAAGAGAAAATTAGAGGCTTATTAAAACAGTTTGATATCGATTTAGTTGTTTTAGCTAGATATATGCAAATTTTAAGTGCTGATTTCACTAAAGAATGGTCTGGAAAAATAATCAATATTCACCATGCTTTTTTACCAGCTTTCCAAGGAGCGAATCCTTATCAAAAAGCATATGAAAGAGGTGTTAAAATGATTGGTGCAACTGCACATTATGCAACTGCAGATTTAGATCAAGGACCTATTATTGAACAAGAAGTTATGAGAGTTGGACACGAATTAACTCCTAAGGGGTTAAAAGAAGTTGGAAGAGATGCAGAAACAAGAGCTTTAGCAAAAGCTGTACAAGCACATCTAGAAACTCGAATATTAATCTATAAAAATAGAACAGTTGTGTTTAATGCAAAACACTAAGAAAAGTAATAAAACTGAATTCAATTAGGATTCAGTTTTTTTTTATTTTGATAACCCACTTTTTAATATTTCATCAATTAAATCTAAATCATTTTCATTAACAACAAAAACTCCTAATTTAATTAACTCTTGCGTAGTAATTCCTACACCCGATACAATATTATTATTGAAAGTACCATCATAAACATTTCTTACACCACAAGAAGGAGAATTACTTTTTAATATAGCAAAGCTTATATTATTTGCTTTAACCTTATTACAAGCAATTTGAGCACCTTTTCTAAAATAGTCTGTTAAATCTTCACCATCACGATTTAACACCTTCTTTCCCACAATTTCACAAGGTACTCTTGGTATTTCTAATCCAGATTCTACTTCAGGGCAAGTTGCGATAAAATTATGAACATGTTTATATGTATTAATTAACTCGAATAATGAGTCTTTCTTAAAAGCTTTTCCATCATATCTGCACGGAAAGCCAAGTAAACATCTTGAAATTAAAACATTCATTATATTTCATCCTCTATACTTACTGTTTGAATTTTATTAGTTAAAGGATTTATAAATGTTATTGAATTACATTTCAATCCAAATTGGTCAGATTCAGTTCCACCATAAAGTTCATCGCCAACTAAAGGATATCCACTCCAAGCTAAATGACATCGAATTTGGTGTCTAAATCCATTAGTTAAAGAACAACTAAAATAATAGAAGTCTTCTGATTTTTTTATAAAATTCACAGTTGTTTTATATTTTGTTTTAGAAGCTTTATCGATTATTTTTCTTGAATAACTATCCATCACAGGTCTTACACATTTTCGGCCTTTCCCATAATGTCTAAATAAAGATTCTATTATTACATTTTCATTTTTAATTACATTTTTATAAGGAAATTCAAAGAAACCTTCTAAAAGTTTTGGACTCTTACTAGATTTAACTAAATACGTTTTCTTAAAATTATTCTTCTTTTGTTCAGAATATAAAAATTCGAAAGTTTCCTTATTTTTTGCAGCTAAAACTAAACCACTTGTGGGTGTATCTAATCTATGTAATATTCCACCTTCATGAGAATTATAACCACTAAAGCTTTTAACGTCTTTACAATATTCACTTATAGCATCTAATAAAGTATATTTATCATTACCGTGTTTCAAAGGAACTGTAGGCAAATATGATATTTTATTTACTACTATCAAATTTTCATCTTCATATATAATATTATCTTTTATACTATATTCCACAAATTTTCTCTCAAATATAACTTTCATCATTATAAATCATAGTACCCCAATATACAAGAAAATAATTGACTATAATTTTTTGGACTTTAGCACAAAAAATAATGAAAACACGTCAAAAATAATAATTATTTTTGATTTAATTCACTTATACTATTATTTAGATTTTAAATAATCACTTATTTTTTTTGTAATTCAAAATTCTTTTCACAAAACCCTTATTCTATTGTATAATAATTTCATGCAAGAAATACCAATAAACACATATTCGTCCCCAACTGTTGTTCTAGATTTAATCTATCGATTAAAAGTAAAAGATGTTATGCATACTGAATTAATCTGTGCAAACATGAATTCGTCTTTACGTGAAATTCAACATCTCATGAAAGAAAAAAAGATTACAGGTGTTCCCATTGTACAAGGGAAAAGACTAATAGGCCTTGTATCTATGGATGATATTATCCAAGCCCTAGATAAAGGCTATATTGAAGAACCTTGTAAAACTCATATGAGTAGAAATATCATTGTATTAGAGGATGATATGCCTATTTCTTTTGCAATCAATTATTTTGATAAATTTTCTTTCCATAGATTTCCTGTTTTAAACAAACAAAAAGAGTTAATAGGAATGATAACCTCTCGTGATATTACTGCAACTTTATTAGTTGAAATAAATAGAGAGATGGAAAATCTAGAAAAGATGCAAGCTAATAACCAACCTACAAACCCTAATAACATTAATGGAGAAATTCACAGCTATAATATTATTAAACATGATTTTGAGAATGCTGGATATGCTAGTACTCAAATAAAGAAAAAATTAAAGAAAGGTGGTGTTGCTACTGCTATTATTCGAAGAGCAGCAATAGCTTCATATGAAATGGAAATGAATATAGTTGTACACTCTAATGGTGGTCAACTAATAGCAACTTATACACCTGATAAAGTAATTATAAGTGCACAAGATAGAGGCCCTGGTATTAAAAACATTGAAGAAGCACTAACCCCTGGATGGTCCACAGCAAATGATTGGATAAGATCTTTAGGTTTTGGTGCTGGAATGGGATTGCCTAATGTTAAAAATGTAAGTGATGATTTTTCAATAGAAAGTAGCTCAAAGGGGACTACCGTCACATCGACCATAAATTTACAAAAAAAAGATGAGGATAAATAAATGACAGTCCAAGATATAACAAAAATAGAAGGATTTACAACAGTTTCATTAAATGATGAATCTCAAGAAGTTAAAATAGCATATACAGGAGATTTATTAAGTGATGTAATAGCTAACGTTGATGAAGATGCTGTACTAATTACTGTACAAGCTCATAAAAATACTATTGCGGTTTGCTCTTTATCAAATATGCCAGCAATTATTATATGTAATGGAAGAAGTTGCCCTCCTGATATGATAAGTGCTGCAGAAGATAATGATATTTCAATTTTTACAACAGAGGATACTCAATTTTTAGCAAGCGTAAAAATAGCTAAAGCCTTAAATCTATAATTTTTATGAAAATTAAAATAGATCTTCACAATCATAGTTGCTTATCTCCATGTGGAAGTGATGATATGCTTCCATCATTAATAGCATTTGAAGCTATGGAAAAACAAATTGATATTTTAGCTTTAACAGATCATAATTGCTCAAGGAACCTTGAGCCATTTAAAGAGGCATGTGAATTGTGTGAAATAATTCCTATTTTTGGAATGGAAGTGAACACAATCGAAGATGTACATGTTTTAGCTTTATTTAAAAATATAGAAGATGCTAAAGAATTTGGTTTTTTTATTGAAGCATTATTACCTGATATAAAAAATGATCCTAAACTTTTTGGAAATCAAAATATAGTTGATATTCAAGGAAATATAATTTCAACCTTTGAAAAATCTTTATTAACAACTTGTGGTATTTCACTAGAAGACGTCGTTAATGAATGTTTATCTAGAGATGGTTTAGTTATACCAGCCCATATTGATAAAAAAGCTAACAGTGTTTTATCAAACTTAGGGTTTCTTCCAGACTTAAACTATTCAGCTCTTGAAGCTATTAGACCTTTTGATTTAAAAGAAACGTATAATAAAACTGTAATTCAAGGCTCAGATGCTCATTATTTAGAACATATAGGAAGAAGATCTTGCTATCTAGAGGTTAATGAAGTTTCTTATGAAGGCCTAAAGCAAGGCTTAATTGATGGAAAAGTAAGCTATATGAGTTAAAAAAAAGCCTTCATCAAATGAAGGCTTTAATCATCTTAATTTTATTATCTTAATTGTCTCTACCAAAAATTCTTAACAAGAATAAGAATAAATTAATAAAGTCTAGATAAAGTGTTAAAGCTCCATAAATACTTGCTCTATGATAATCAAGCTCTGTCATTGATGATAAATATTGATCATTTGTTCTCTTAATTTTTTGAACATCCCAAGCTGTTAATCCTAAGAATACAGCAACACCAATTAATGAAATAAAATAATCAAGAGCTGCTGATTTAAAGAAGAAGTTTAATAACATAGTAATAACTATTCCCCATAAAGCCATTCTTGAATAATAACCAACACCTGATAAATCTTTATTAGTAAATTGAGCATATGCCGCCATACCTACAAACATCAAAGCAGCAGTCAAAAACGCTAAGAAAATGGTTTGAATTTGAAAAGCATAAAAGATAGTACTAAAAGTAATACCAGTAACAAATGCATATGCTAAAAATGCTAAAGTTGAAGCATTCTTACTTAAATCTTGAATTCTACTTGATAGATACATTACAAGCCCAATTTGAACTACAAATAACATAATGAAAGATATGTTACTAGATAGTAATGTCCTCATTATACTTGGGTTTGATGCAACTCCATAAGCTGTTAATGCAGTAAGTCCTAAACCAGCACTCATCCATGCATAAACATTTTTTATCATGCTTCTTTCTCGGAGTTTTACATCACTTGATGATGCAATATTAATATTATTTGCCATTTTGGCCTCCTTAATATCTATGTATAAAATTTAATTCACTATAGTTAAATCGTCAAGATATATAATCATAATTGCATACTTATTTGATTTATATCAACATATTTCCTTACTTTATAATAAAATACAATTTATGTATTTTATATGAATCATTAAAGAAAAAACTAATTCCATTTATTTAATAAAATAACTTTCAATGTTATAATAAACTAAATGAAACATAAATTTAAATATATATATCTATTAATTATATTAACAACTCTATTCTCATGTAAAAATGTAGAGGTAATTTCTATTACCCAAAAACAAACTCAAATTTCAGAAATTAGAGACTATATATTAAAGCAAAGTATATATAACTTAGATTTAACTACTTATAACAGTTTAGAGCTTATTGATATAATTGGTGAATCCTATGATTATTTAGATCTTCTCAGAAATGAAATTCCTTATTTAAATAATAATTTAGTAAAATTTGAAAAACAAATCCACTTATCATATAAAAAATCATTATTAGAAATTCAACAAATATTATTAACATATAGTAATAAAGTTGATTACCCTCTTATTTATCCTAATGTTGAAAATAAATATATTATTAACACTAAGAGTTCAACAGTTCTTTTCAATCAGTATAGAGATGAAATATATTTGGAAATCGAAAATGTTTTAAATAATAACTTAGAAGAAGTTTCTTCTATCTATACATCAACTGCTATAGAATACAATATATATAATAAAGGTTTAGACAATCTAAATAGGAAAAGCTTACCTACTATATCAACAAACATTATGGTTAGATTAAAAACTTTATTCATAAAACAATTACTAAGTGATTTATCAAATAATGAAAATGATATTGGATTACTTTATAAACAATTAGACCCTACAACTATTACCATAATTAGAGATTAGCATGCAAGAAAATACATTATTTAACAATATTGAACATAATACCCAACCTTTAGCAGCAAGAATGCGCCCTAGAAATTTAGAAGAATATATTGGGCAAGATCATATAATTGGAAAAGGTAGATTATTAAGAAGAGCAATTCAAGCTGACCAATTATCTTCAGTTATTTTCTATGGTCCACCAGGAACAGGAAAAACAACATTAGCAAGGGTAATTGCAAACACAACAAAAAGTCATTTTACAACATTAAATGCAGTTTTATCAGGCGTAAAAGAATTAAGAGAAGAAATAAAACTTGCAAAAGATAGAAGAGATTTCTATCAAACTAGAACAATACTTTTTGTTGATGAAGTTCATAGATGGAATAAAAGCCAACAAGATGCCCTACTTCCATGGGTTGAAAACGGTACATTTATATTAATAGGAGCTACAACTGAGAATCCTTTTTTTGAAGTTAATGCAGCTTTAGTTAGCAGATCTAGAATTTTTCAATTAAAAAGATTAACTGATAACGACTTACTTCTAATAGCTAAACAAGCAATAAACGATACTGAAAGAGGTTATGGTAATTATAAAATAGCTTTTGAAGAAGGTGCTTTAGAACATTTAATTGATGTTGCAAAGGGAGATGCTAGATCTTTACTTAATGCATTACAATTAGCTATAGAAACTTCTGTTGATAAATATCCACCAGAAATTGGATCAGAAATTTTCATTTCAGCTGATGCTGCAGAAGAGAGTATACAACAAAAAGCTGTACTATATGATAAAGAAGGTGATTATCATTATGATGTTATTTCAGCTTTTATAAAAAGTATTAGAGGAAGTGATCCTGATGCAACTCTATATTGGCTTGCAAAAATGGTAAGCGCAGGCGAAGATCCTAAATTTATATTTAGAAGAATGATAATTAGTGCAGCTGAAGATGTTGGACTTGCAGATCCAAATGCTGTTTCTATTGTTACCTCTGATGCTCAAGCCTTTGATAGAATTGGACTTCCAGAAGGAAGATTTCATTTAACACATGCAGCACTTTATTTATCAACATGCGAAAAAAGTAACACAACACTTTCTTTCTTTGATGCTTTAAAAGTTGTTGAACAAGAAAAACAAGATGCAGAAGTCCCAAATCATTTAAAAGATGGATCTAGAGATAAAGAAGGTTTTGGCCACGGGGAAGGATATTTATATCCTCATGCATATAAAGACCATTTCGTTGCTCAACAATATTTACCATCGTCCCTAAAAGGAAAAATTTTCTATAACCCGGGTGAACTAGGTTATGAAAATGAAATTAGAGAAAAAGTTCTTACAAAGAGAGAAGCACAGCTCGAAGCTAGTCTTGATGATGCTTTTATTGAAAATTTAACATATTCTAAAAATGATAAAGAAAGAGAAAAATGGCTCATTAGAACTACAAGTGAAAGAGGTTTATTACTTGAAAAGATTAAAAAAACCTTATACAAAAAATTAAATATCATTAGATCAGATAGAGTATTAATACTAGGTGCAGGTCATGGATTATTATTATGGGAAGCTTTTCGAAAAACGCCAGAAGGATATGTTTGTGCACAAGTAAACAAACAACAAGAATATGATTATATTACCCATTATGGAGCTAATATAGACAACATTAACAAACCATATGTTAAATATTCAACATATGAAGATTTTATTAATAACTTGGAAAAAGGATTATTATTCGAACATATAATTGTAAGGAATCACTTATCTAATTTTACAAATATTGAAAATAAAATAAAGTTAATAGAAACAAAATTAGCAAATAAAGCAGATATATCAATAATTCAGACAGTTGCAAGTGAAGGATCTAGATTATCTAATTTCATAAATAATTCAGAAGCTAAACACCTTATAGAGGAAAGCGAAAAGTATATTTACACTCATAATAAAAAAGGGATCTGTGGATGGATTAGTGAAGATTTAATAACATATATAAAAGAAAAAAATTATAATTACGATATTACAACTCTCAAACAAAAAGAAATGAGATTTATTAACAACCAAGATATTGAAAGATGGGTAAATAAATCATATGCACCTACACTTGAAAAGCTAAAAATCAAATTTAACAAAAACGACTTAATAAAACTCATCTGTGATGAATTAGGTAATAAAAGTGTTAATTGGTTTCATAATGTAGTTATAATTAAGATAACAAAAGAAGAAATAAAATTAAATTCTACATTCGATAAAAGAGCCCACGATAAATGGATTTTAACTAATCAAAAAGTAAAATAAAAATATTTTTAAAAACCACTAGACAAAATTTTTATTTTTTGGCATATTAAATCGAGTTGAGAGATAAAATAAATTTTGCGAAAGTAGCTCAGTGGTAGAGCTCCACCTTGCCAAGGTGGATGTCGCGGGTTCAAGTCCCGTCTTTCGCTCTTCTAAATAATTGCTTTATTAAAAAGCAATTATTTTTTTTTGTAATAAATAACTAAAGATAATTTAATTTCTTTATTCCTCAAATTCTCATATGAATGGATTTGTCAGCTTTAAATCTAAACATATCTTTATCAAATAATTCAAAATCAAAGACATCAACATTAATCACAGCTTTTTGCTCAAATAAAGTTAAATACTTTTATAAACCTTTTAAATGAGGTCTTGCACAATATTTAGTATGTATTTGAATGATAACACGATATGTTTCAAATCCCTTATCATTATCAAAAGAAACTCTTAAATATTTATTAAAAGGATACAAAGGTAAGTAGAATCATTTATTATTTTTAACCCTATAATGCATGGTGTTTGATTATATTTTTCTTTAAACAACTTTGAAAAATAACTAAAATAAAATATTTTTCAAAACTTTCAAACTTTAAAATATATTATATTATTTCTTTGTTTATAAGCTTTTATAAACACTATTTACCTATCTTATATTGTTAAATAACAATTTGTTATTAACCATTAATCTTTTCGCTATTTATTTCACAAATATATTTTAGTATATTTAGAATATAAAATCGCATAGGAGCAATAATTATGAGTTTAGACGAATCAACTATTATTCAATTTGATAATGTAGATAAATATTATTCATTAGGAAAAACAAAAGTACACGCTGTAAAAAATGTATCATTTACACTTACTAAAGGTGACTTTGTATCTTTCTCTGGACCATCAGGAAGTGGTAAATCTACTATTCTTAATATGATAGGATGTATAGATAGTGCTGATAATGGTTCTGTTATAATCAATAACAAAACAACAGAAGGTCTAAAAGAAGAAGAAATAACAAAATTAAGACATGAAACTTTAGGATTTATTTTCCAATCTTTTAACCTAATCCCTGTTTTAAACATATATGAAAACATTGAATTTCCTCTCCTTTTTGGGAAACAAAGTGACAAAGAAAAAGCAGAAAACAAAGAATGGATAAACTACTTAATAAAAACAGTTGGACTTGAAGAATGGAAAGATCACAAGCCAAATGAATTATCAGGTGGGCAAAGACAAAGAGTTGCTGTAGCAAGAGCTTTAGTTACTAAACCAGCGATTGTTTTAGCAGATGAACCAACAGCAAACTTAGACTCAGTTAGCAGTGATAATATTATTCGCTTAATGAAAAAAATGAATAAAAACTTAGGTACTACATTTGTATTCTCTACTCATGACCCTGCTATTGTTGAAATTGCTGATCATGTTATCACATTAAAAGACGGTGAAATTGAATCAAACGTTAGACAACAATAGGAGATTTTATGACTTTTTCAACAGCAAAACTTGCTTATAGAAATTTAAAACTTCATAAATCAAAAACACTAATAATTGGAGTTCTTGTAACAATAAGTGTAGCTATACTTATTATAGGGTCAAGTATTTTAAGAACAGTTGAACTTGGTATTGAAGATAATTATGTAAATAAATATACAGGAAGCATTTTCATTGCTCCTAGCAAAAATCTAGAGCCGTCCTTAATTTTTCCATCTTATGATACTGAAGGCGCTGATGCCGTTATTTCTAATTACAGCGAAATAGAAGAAGCTGTAGTTAATGTAAAAAATGTCACAGATACTACAGGACAAATAAATTCTGCGTCCCTAATTCAAATTGGTGAAAATGGATCTGGTTTTTCAGTTTTAAAAGGGATAGACCCTTATGACTATGAAGAAATGTTCCCAGGTGGAATAAACATGGTCGAAGGTGAATTATTAAAACCTAACGAAGAAGGAATTATATTATCTCAATTTGTTTTTGATATGATTCAAGATTCTTATGAAAATGAACTAAAGATTGGCGATAGTGTTTTATTAACTACAATAAATGATACTTCTGGTACAAAAATTAGAGAAGTAGAAATTAAAGGTATTCACGAATATGATGATGATTCAGCTGATGTTTCACTTGTTTGTTTCTTAGATTTAGAAAATATCAGATCTTTAAATGGTATATTATTAAATACAGAAACTGACTTGAATCTTAATGATGAGGAAATCTCTAATTTAGGTAATTTTAATGAAGATGACTTATTCGCATCCGAAGGTGATAGCTTATTCACTGATGATAACAGCTTATTTGCATCCGAAGAAGATAGTTTATTTATTGATGACGACACTTCTCTAACTAGCAGCAACCCATCAGATGATATTTATAATATTTTAGGGGACACTTCATTAAGAGATGAATTAAATACACTAAATAATGATGCATATAGCTATATGTTAGTTCAAATAGATGATAATGCTAATTCTAAAACTGTAATAAATGATTTAAACATGATGTTTGAAGAAAATGGTTGGGAATTAACAGCTTATGATTGGACTAAAGGAGCTGGAATGTCAGCTCAGTTAGCAGATGTCATTGCAATAGTCTTTTATACAATTTTAATTATTGTTGCAATAGTTGTAATAATCGTAATTATGAACACACTTGTTGTTTCAATATCTGAAAGAACAAATGAAATTGGTACGATGAGAGCTTTAGGTGCTAAGAAAAATTATATTAGAAATATGATTAGCTTAGAAACAATTTTTATAACAATTGTCTTTGGAATAATTGGAATTATTATAGGAGTTAGCGCATTAGCCATAGCAGGTCAAATAGGAATACAAGCTACTGGAACATTTACAAAAATAATTCTTGGTGGTGATATATTTATTCCAAAAATTAGCGGCACTTCAATTCTGCTTTCAATAATTTCAATTTCAATCATTTCAGTAGTAGCAAGTTTATATCCTGTAGCAGTCGCTCTAAGAATATCACCTCGTGAAGCAATGAGTAAGTAGGAGTTAAAAATGAATTATTACAAAATAGCAAATAGAAATGTAAAAAGACAAAAAAAGAAAAGTAATATGCTCACCTTTGCTATTGCTTTTGGAACAATGGTTATTATATTAATTCAAAGTTTAACTTCAGGATTAATGATAAATATAGAAAACGGTATAACCTCCTCACTTGGTGGACATATTTATATAAGTGGTGATGAATTATTAGAAAGTGGAAAAATAGTTTCTAGGATTTCCGATACAGAGGTTTTACAAAAAGCTATTGATGATATCGATCCTGAATTAATAAACAACTATCATAAAAGAACAAATTCACAAGGAACATTAATTTTCCATAGTCAAACTTCAACAGGTTCAATTGTTGGTGTTGATTGGAAAAGTGAGCAAGATTTAATTAATGATTTAGTAATTCTTGAAGGCTCTATTGAAGGTATAGACGATCCTAACAGTATTATTTTAAGTGAAGAAGCATATGAAGATTTAAATCTTAATATTGGAGATGAAATAATCTATAGTTTCCAAACTGTATCTGGTCAAGAAAATGTTGCATACTTCACTGTTATTGGAGTTGGTCAAAGTAATAGCTTAATAGGGTTATCTTCAAACTATGTTTCTATAGAAGCATTAAATAAAGCTGTTGGCTTAGATGAAGATGAATATCAATCCCTTACTCTAGAACTAAATGATGGCAATAACATTAATATGGTTCAAGCAAGTTTAGAAGAATCTATAACTGCTTATGGAGGAACACTGCCTACGCCTGAAGAAGATGATGGCGACTTCATGGCTATGAGAATGAGTATGTTCAGCTCTGATTCAGAACAAGAATGGGAAGGTACAAGATTTAATATAACAAATCTTACTGACTACACATCAGCTGTTCTTACAATAATAAATATTATTAATGTAATAGCATATGTAATATTCTTTATCATGTTATTAATAACAATGATTGGATTGATTAACACTTTCAGATTAATCATGAATGAAAGGGTATTAGAAATTGGCACAATGAGAGCTATGGGACTTCAAAAGAAAAACGTTAAAAAGCTCTTCCAATTAGAAGGTATTTTAATAGCATTAAAAGGTGTTCCATATGGATTAATTGCAGAATTAGTAATTACAAGAATAGTAGGACTAATCACATTAAATCCTGAACAAACAGCATTATCTTTATTATTAAGAAATAATAAAGTTTACTTCCCAATTAATATAGGATTCATAATATTTGTAGCAATACTAGTAACATTAATTAGTTTATTTGCAGTATCAAGACCTGTAAAAGCAGCATTAAAGAAATCAGTAGCTGAAGAGTTACGTTAGGAGAAATAAAAAGATGAAAAAAATAACAACAATATTATTAATAACTGCAATAGCACTAACTTCTGCTTTTGCAACCACCGTTGAAGAAGGAAATGAAATACTTAAAATTATAGACAATCAGTCTACTTTTGAAGGTTCTGATTTCAGTGCAACACTAACAATGATTAGTGAAGACCCTGAAGATGGGATTGAAAAAAATGTTATATATCAATTTAGAGATGACGATGATGATAAATTCTTATTATTAATTAAAGAACCAACTATTAATAAAGGACAAGGTTATTTATTAATAGATGATAACTTATGGTTCTATGATCCAGATAGTAGAAAATTTTCACACACTTCAATGAAAGAACAATTTAATGATTCTGACGCTAATAACTCCGACTTTGGTGCATCTGATTTATCAGAAGATTATGAAGTTGTAAAAGTAGAAGAAAGTAAACTTGGAAGCTACAGTGTTAATATTTTATATCTTGAAGCATTAAATAATGAAGTAACTTATCCTTACCAAACTATTTATGTAGAAAAAAATGCAAATGTTATTTTAAAGAGTGAAGAATACAGTAAATCTAACACATTATTAAGAAGTAGCTATTATACAAAATATAAAGTTGTGAACAATCAATATGTATCAACATATATGATCTTCCAAGATGAATTGATTGCAGATAAAAAAACAACAATCCAATTAAGTGATATCTCAACTGAGGATATTCCAGACAGTATATTTACTAAATCATATATTGAAAGAGTAAATAACTAAGGAGGAAGCAATTTATGAAAAAAATATTAACTTTATTATTAATCTTTACATTAGTTCCTACTTTTGTTTTTGCAGATAATTTTGATTCTTTATTTGAAGATTCAAGCGTAATAGAAGATGATTCATTATTCTCAAATGATGATGATTTATTCGGTAGTGATGATTTATTCTCAGATGATTCAGTTTTCTCAAGTGAATCATCTAGTGAAACCTCTACTTCTAGTGTTTCTCTTTTTGATGATTTATTAACTAGTGATGTTGAAATTACAGGGTCCTACTACTTTAATTTCGAAACTGGTTTAAATTATAATTTTGACACACAAGCAGATCCAACTTATTATTCAGCCTCTGATGTATCAGCGGATATTCAACTAAGTGCTAGACCATCAACAGATACTAGATTTTATGCTGAAGCAACAATAACATATCCTTTTAGTGTAGAAGAAACAACAACATATACAACTTCAAACAGTGAAACTGTTAGTATTGTTGATACTTATAACAATATTAATATTAATGAATTATTCTATGATTTTGTAATTGATGATTACTTTGTAAGAGTTGGTAAACAAACTCTAAACATGGGTGTTGGATATTTCTATAGCCCAGCAAATTTATTAAATATTTCAACTATAAACCCATTAGATGCAGAAGCAGATCAAGAAGGCCCATTAGCTATAAAAGTTAACAAACCATTAGGAAATGATAATTTATATGCATATGTAACATTACCCGAAGAAACAAATTATTCACCATCAGATATCAGTTATGCTGCTAGATATGAAACAGTAGTTGGTGGTGCAGAATATACACTTAGTGGTTATTATAATTATGATATAGATGAAGACCCAACAAAAGTTGCTTTTACCATGTCATCTCCACTCTTTACTGATATAGATTTAATTGCTGAAGTAGTAGAATCCTATGATGGAACTGACTTTACTTTTGAAGGAACCGCAGGTATCTCTGTTCTAAAAGAATTTGAAGATTTATCTGATACTTCTCTCTCATTTATTGCACAATATTATTATGCTCAAGATGGAGAAACTTATTTCAAAATAGATGACAATTTTGTTACATTAAATTCTACCCAACAAATTGCTGCTGTATTATCACTTAGCACTGCTTATGATTTAAGTTTTTCTATTACTTCAATTAATTTATTAGATGAATCAACAGGTTTCTTAATTGGAAATATAGGTTATGATGTAAGTGATGATATCTCTATAGATTTTGGAGCTCAATATATATATGGATTAATGAATACTATTAAACCATATATTGGATTCACATTAGGACAAGGAGACTTTTAATGCAAGCAAAGGTGTTAATTATAGAAGATGAAGTTGAACTTTCACAACTTGAAACTTTATATCTAAATAAAGAAGGTATTGAAACAATAAGTGTTGAATCTGCAGAAGAAGGATTAGAACAACTTAAAAAAAATAACTTCGACTTGATCTTATTAGACATTAACTTACCTGGCATTGATGGTTTTGAATTTTTAACTAATATAAGAAGAGATTCTCAAATTCCTGTAATAATTGTCTCAGCACGTGAAGCGGATGAAGACATTATTATGGGACTTGGAATTGGAGCAGATGAGTTTGTAGTAAAACCATTTGCTCCAAAAGTATTAGTTGCAAGAGTTAGAGCTATATTAAGACGTCAAAAACAAGACACTAAATCAAATTATGATTCAATTTTCTTTGATGATTATGAAATAATAAATGATAATTATTGTTTGAAAAAAAATGGCGAAATCATTGCCTTGCCTATAAAAGAATTTGAAATATTATCTTTTTTAGCTATAAATGCTGGAACTGTTTATTCAACTCAAGAATTATATACTAACATATGGAAACAAGAATTTGGTGATATTAATGCAGTTACTGTATATATCCAAAGAATAAGAAAGAAAATTGAAGTTGATTATAGTAATCCACAATATATAAAAACAATAAGAAGTAAAGGTTATTACTTTAATAAGGAAAAAATAAATGAAAAGTAATCAAAAATGTAAAAAATCTAACCATTTCTTTTTTTTATTACTAACCCCTCTTTTATTAGCTTTTATTTTACTTGTAATTATCCCTATCATAACTTATTCAAGTGATATATTTCCATCAAATACCTTTAATACCAATTTCACAAAGATGTTTCATAATGATTTATTTGAATATGTAAATGACTTAGAGGCTATAGATAGTGAAGATCAATTAATTAACGATTTGAACTCTTTTGATACTAAGAAAAATATTATTCTAATAAAAGATAATTATCTAATTTACAATAAAATTGAAATTGAAAACGTACCAAGTAAAACAATTGAAAAAACAATTACTATAAATGGAGAAGAAAATTATAAACTAGCTATTTCAACTCCAATACTTACTTATAAAATCGTATATTTTGTATTAATTATGAGATATTTATTACTTGCGATTTGTATTATATCATTTGTTGCAATCAACAGACTTAGAAAACATATAATTCACTTAAGAGATGCTACTGAAAATATAGCTTCAGGTGATTATGAAACTCCAATTAAAGCAAACAAAAAAGACAGCTTTTTATTTCTAGATGAATCATTAGAAAATATGCGAATACAAATCAAAGAAGATCGCAACCAAATCTCAAGATTTTTTGCTGGTGTTTCACATGATTTAAAAACACCTTTATCCTCTATTATGGGATATTCACAAGCATTAAAAGATGGACTTGCTGAAACCAAAGAAGATCAAGATAAATACTTAGATATAATTTATAATAAGAGTGCTGTATTAGAAGAGAGGATCTCATCTTTAATCAACTATATAAAAATAAACAATCAAGAATTTGTAACAAATTTAGAAGAAAAGGAATTATATCCTTTTATTGATAATTTATGTAAACAAACTGAAGCTGAATTAAGTCTGCGTAACATCGACTTTTCATATAAACTTAAATTTAATAGAAAATATCAAACAAAGTTTGATAAAGTATTAGTAAATAGAATATTTGAAAACTTGGTAGAAAATGCTACTAAATATGGAGATACAACAAAACCTATAATATTAAATGCAACACAAAATTATGATGGTATATTTATATCTTTAATTAACTCTAATAAGAATAATATCTCTAAAGACACTATTTCTCATCTATTTGAACCTTTTTATAGAGGTGATAATAGCAGAAAAGGTAATGGTTTTGGCTTAGGACTTGCAACAGTTAAATCTATAGTAGCAAGTCATGGATGGAAAATATCTTCTAAATTAGATGATATAAATAACACAATTATTTTTACAATTAATATTCCTAATTATTAATTATTTTATTTTTCCATATCTATTGGACAAACTAATGAATTTAAAACAGGGAATGCAAATAATGTAAAAAATGCAGAAATACTAAAAATAATAGCATATCCAAATACAGAAATAAGAGATCCAAGTATTAGTGGGAAAATTACAATAGCAATATTTAATGTTCCTGCTAATGCTGAATAAATTACTCTATTTTCTGAATTAGTTAACTCAATTAATGCAGCATCTTCACTTACAGCTCTTGCACCAAGAGCAATACCAATTATAAAGAATAAGAATAAATATCCATATAATGAGTTCATTCTTACAAAAATAATAGCTAAAAGAGATAAGGAAATATGTAGATATATTCTTAATTTTAAAATTCCCTTAAAACCTTTTGATTTTATAATTTTAGGAAAGACTAAAGATGAAATAAACATCCCACAAATCTGAATAATTAAAACATATCCTAATAAGTTACTATCAATTACAAAAGATTTTTGGGCATAACCTATATAAAATGGAACAATAGCTAATGCTGCTCCCATTATATTTGTATAAATTAAGAATTTGAAAAAATTTCTATCATCTTTATATAAAGATGGAATATCTTTAAATACATCTCTTATTAATACTTTATTTTTAATTTCAACAGGCTTTTCCTTTATTGCTACAAAACCGAAAGATGCTATAAATAAAGAAATAGAAGAAAGGGAAAATAATATTATATATTGATTAGGATATTCAAAAGTTTTCAATATATACCTTGCAATAATTACAGAAAGAAGCATTCCAATGCTTGAAATCATTTGTTTTCTTGTAAAAAATAGAATTCTTATATTTTTTTCTAAGGAACCGCCAACTAAATATACATAAGGCAAACTTGCAAAAGCACCACCAACAGAAAATAATAATAATTCTAAATATAATAAAATAATTAAAGCAAAAAAACCAAAATTTTCATACCAAACTAGAGTTATTGCAATACTAACTAAGGCTAAGATTCTTAAATATATACCCAACAGTAAATATGGTTTTTTAGATTCACGAGAAGAAAGAAAGCCTGAAAAAAAGAGCTTTGTTACCATAGGTAATCCTATTAAAATAGCTGAAACAATACCCACATGAATTGAACTACCACCTATTTTGAGAATTAATGATGGAATAATAGTATTTACTTCAGTAAATGTTGTTGTCAATGACAGAAAAATAGCATGCCATAAAAAGCCCATATAATTTCGATTTTTCATTCCCCACTCCTCTAGCTACAGAGTATAGAACAAATAACTGACATATACCATAAATAAATTATACAAACTATAAAATTTGATTATTTTATTTTTTTAGCCCAAATATATTGATGCGAATTAATAGAGTACCCCCAACCAGGAGTTAGTCTTTCATTAGTAAATAAATCAATATAATCACCTACTAAATTATTAGTATAAAACTGTTCAATTTCATCGCTATAGGAAAAAATACAAAGCAATTCTTCATTTTCAAAAGTCCTTCTAATAATTAATACTTTATCATTATGAGAATCCCAAGTAGTAACAGTAGCACCATTACTAAAACAATTATTAGATTTTTTTAACTCACCCAACTGTTTAATGCCATCAAAAAGTCTTTGTTGATAACTTCCCTCAATATTTCTTAGTTTAGCTTTCTCCCAATCAAAATTAGATCGGTGCAAATTCCTTTGATCTTCTACTTTTAAAATATTGTCTTTATATGAATAATCATTTAGTTGACCAATTTCATCACCACTCGATAAAAGAGGAAAGCCTTCAATACTAAACATTATGGCATGCATTAATAAATCTCTATTTATAGCTTTATTCATTTCATCTATATTGTCATTATTTAAGGCTTTTTCTATACCACAAAAACTTGCAGCAGTACCACAGCTTCTAGCATCTTGAGTAATTGGATCATAATTATATAATTCTCCTTTACTATAAGAAAAAGGAAAATTACCACTAAAAAAATTATAAACAAACTTTTTATGTTCTATTGGATCTTGACCAATTTTATATTGTGAATTCATATCAAGAGCCCAACCTATATCATCATGACATCTTATATAATTTACAAAATGACAATGAGATGGCAAAGATAAAATACTATTTAATTGTTCTACTAGTAATCGAGTATCTTGGGATGCCAAACTATCCCATAAATTCGCCATGATAGCTGCATTATATAATAAATGACACTCTGGTTTTTCTTTTGTACCAAAATATGCAGCTAATTCATTAGGTGCCATTACAACTTCACCTTTTAATATTATCGAAGGACATACTATATCCATAACAATATGAATCAATCGAACTATTTTATGAACCTCTTCTAAATTACGACATTTAGTACCTAATTTTTTCCAAATATAAGGAACTGCATCTAGTCTAAATATTTCATTTCCAAGGTTTGCTAAAATTAACATACTATCAATTACATCAAATAATACTTTTGGATTTTTATAATTTAAATCCCATTGAAAAGGATAAAAAGAAGTTAATACCCACTCATTTAAATCTTCTACGTAAGTGAAATTACCAGGTGCTGATGATGGAAATACATCAGGAACTATTGAATCATAATAATCAGGTATTTTTCTATCATTATAAAAAACATATCTCTCTTTTGCCTCTTGATCTCCATTTTTAGCTTTTATTGCCCAAGGATGTGTTGATGATGTATGATTTAATACAAAATCTAAACATAAACTGATATCATTCTCTCTTAATTCTTTTGAGAGTTTTGCTAAATCTTCGTTACTACCAAATTTTGGATCAATATCATGAAGGCTATCAACAGCATATCCCCCATCATTATTATTCTTTGGCATTTTTAAGATAGGCATTAAATGTAAATAAGTAATTCCAATTTCCTTTAAATAAGGAATTTTATTTATAATATTTAGTAAAGACCCCGCAAATAAATCTGCATACATAGTAATGCCCAACATATTCTTATCGATATACCAATTTGGAGTTTTCTCTCTTTGAAGATCTAATTCTTTTAATGATAAATCTCTTTCTTTATATCTATTATCTATTATCTTTTCTAAATCAGAATAAAGATCTGTTCTACCATATAAAGAATATAGTAATTCATATATTTCAGTTCTATATTTATTTTTTCTTTCTTGATATAACATTATAACCTTCTTGATTAGTAGCTATTTTTCTAATTTTATAAATTAGAGTATAAAATTAATTTGTGCTTTCTCTTTTAATTAAACTAACAGGGAATACTTGAGTTTCTTTAACTATCTCACCATTTTTATAATCTATTAAGCTATTTACCGTTGCTTCAACCATTTTATCTAAAGGTTGTCGAATAGAACTAATTTTAGGATTTCCCCAATTGCAAACAAATGTATCATCATAACCAATAACTTTTATATCTTTTGGAACAAGTACTTTAGCTCTAGATAAATAAGATACAAATTGAATTGCTTGAACATCAGATGTGCAAAATACACCATCAATATCTTTATGTTTTTCATATAATGTTTTAATCAAATCATTATAATCCATATTTTGAAAAATACTATATTCAGCAATTTCCACAGAAAACTTTACATTATTTTTCTTAGCAACATCTTTAAATCCATTTACACGATCATCTGCGGGCATATTAATTTTTCCTTGACCACTTAGGCATAAAAGATTTTTGCAACCTTGATCAATTAAATGCTCTGTAGCTAGTTTTCCACCTAAATAGTTATCACAAACGATTGAAGCTATGCCATTAGTATGATGTCTTTCAATACTAATTACAGGTATATTATTAGTTTCAAAAGTTTTTGAAGACACATTTCCACTACATAAGATTATTGCAAATACCCTATTTTTAAGACATTGTATAATCAATTCTTCTTCATTAGTTTCATCTTCATATGAAATCATAACAATAGTTTGAAAACCTTTTAGTCTAAATTGTTTTTCTATTTCTGCTACAATTGTTGAAAAATAAGGATGCTCAATATTTGGAACAATTACACCTATTAAGTTACTACTAGTCTTTGATAGATTTTGAGCCATGATATTAGGTTGATAATTCAACTCTTTCATTGCTTTTTCTACTTTTTGTTTACTAGCTTCACTAATATAACCTCTATTGTTTAAAATTCTAGAAACTGTCCCAACAGCTAATCCAGATTTCTTTGCAATATCTTTTATTGTTGCCATTTATTTTATCCTTAACAAATTATATTTTATTCTACCACTATTTGTTTAATAATGCAAAAGCTTCGTAAGGTTGCAATTCGCCCTTTTTATGAGACATATTTGCAATCAGTTCAATTGTTTTATCAGTTAAATAATTTTTAGGAATATTATATTTTAAAGGTTTATCAAAAAAATTTCCAACAACTAATATTGAAGTATCATTGAGTTTTCTTTCATATGAAAAAATTGATTTATTTTTAATATCTATCATCTTAAAATCACCGTAAACAATGCATTCTATTTCATGTCTAAGTTTAATTAATTTTTTATAAAAAGAATAAATTGAGTCCTCATTATATATTTGTGATTCAACGTTAATAAATTTATAATTGGGATTTACTTCTAACCATGGATTAATATCTTTCATACAGAAACCTGCATTTACACTATCATTCCATTGCATAGGGGTTCTAGCATTATCTCTTGAGATATTATTAAAAAAAGTCATAATTTGATCATGCCCATATCCCATTTTTAATAAATCATCATAAGCTTTTAAAGTTTCTACATCTCTAAATTGTGAAAGATCACTAAAATTATAATTATTAGTCATACCAATTTCTTCACCTTGATAAATAAAAGGAGTACCTTTCATCATATGCAAAATTAAAGCTAACATTTTAGCACTACTTATTCTATATTTATCACTATCATTGCCAAAACGAGAAACACAACGAGGTTGATCATGATTGTTTAAAAATAAACTATTCCAACCACTTTTTTCTAATCCTACAATCCAATTATTAAAGATTGTTTTGAATTCCACTAAATCTAAAGGTAATCTATCCCATTTTATTGACGGAGTTACACATCCCATATCAACATGCTCAAATTGAAATATCATATTTAGCTCATTTCTATCTGGACTTACATATTTTTTAGCATCTTCAATATTCGCAGCTACTGCTTCTCCCACCATCAACCAATCATATTTTGAAATAACTTCTTGATGCATTTCTTTTAGATATTCATGAGTGCTATTTGAATTAGCAGTTAATCCAATTCCATCAGAAAAACCATCTAATCCTATTTGATCTATACTTTCATAACTTTCTTTACCTATAAGAGTAATAACATCCATTCTAAATCCATCGATGCCTTTTTCCCCCCAATATTTCATCATATCATATATATCTTCACGTAAACTCTTATTTTTCCAATTTAAATCACATTGTTTTGGAGAGAAAAAATGCAAATAATAAGAATCTGTTTTTTCATCATATTGCCAAGCACTACCTGAAAAACAAGATCTCCAATTATTTGGAATACTACCTTTATTTTCTTTCCATATATAATAGTCACGGTATTTATTATCTTTTGATTTTCTACTTTCAATAAACCAAGGATGTTCATCACTAGTATGATTTACAACAAGATCCATAATTAATTTGATATTTCTTTTATGACATTCAGCTAATAATGAATCAAAATCCTTCATACTACCAAAGACACTATATATTTTCTTGTAATCAGAAATATCATAGCCGTTATCATCTTGAGGACTTTCATATACTGGTGATAACCAAATAATATCAATCCCAAGATCAACTAAGTAATCTAATCTAGAAATAATTCCTCTAATATCACCAATTCCATTTCCTGTAGAATCTTGAAAACTTTTTGGATAGATTTGATATACAACACTCTCTTTCCACCAAGTTTGATTTTCCATAATTGTCTTTCCCTTTATTATTTTTCTGTTAATAAATTACAATAGGAGATATCCCCTATTGTAATAATTTGTTTGTCTTCTGTTTTTTATTTTATTTTACCGCACCAGCTACAACACCGTCGATAATTTTTCTCTGTAATATAAAGTATAGAATTAATATAGGTAGTACAGTTAATACTAATGCAGCCATAATAACCCCATAATTAGCACTATAAGTTCCATAAAAGGTATAAGTGGTTAAAGGCAATGTTAATAATTCTTTTTTAGATAGGACTAAGGAAGGTAATAAATAATCGTTCCAAAATGCTAATACATTTAATATAACTAAAGTGGCGGTAGTGGGTCCTAAAAGAGGAAACACTATTCTAAAAAATATTCCATATTTTGAAGCTCCATCTATTAATGCAGCTTCTTCTAAAGCTTTTGGAATATTAGATTTAATAAAACCTTGATAAATAAAGGTACCTAAAGCCATTGTAAACCCTACATGCATTAATATCAAAGTAACTCTACTATTTAGAATTCCAAATCTAGCTCCATATATAGAAACAAGAGGAATCATTAAAGCTTGAAAGGGTATAATCATAGATGCAACAATCCAGTTAGACATAAATTTACTAAAAGGATTTACATATCTTACAAGATAATAAGCTAACATACTTGAAAATAATACTGAAATAGTTGTAGCTAACCCTGTTACAAATAAGGAATTACCAAAAGATCTTATGTAATGCATACCAACAAAAGCGTCTATATAATTTTGAAGAGAATATCCTTTTGTAGGAGAAAGAGATAAAGGTGCTTTAATAATATCTATTTTAGCTTTAAATGAGTTTAAAATTACCATAATAAAGGGGAATAGAACACCTATAAATAATATTATAACTATAATTGATGAGATTATTGATATAGTTTTCTCTTTAGTACTTTTTACTTGATTTGATTTTGCCATTATGCTTCTACCTCCCTAGAGCGTCCCGCTCTAACTTGGATTACTGATATAATCGCTACAATTAAGAATAAGAATAATGCTTCCGCCTGCCCTACTCCATATAAACGTTCTGTAAATGCTTTATTATATACATGCATTGCAACTAAAACAGTACTCATAAAAGGTCCACCATCAGTCAAAGTTAAGTTAATATCATATACCATAAATGCTCTAGACAAAGTTAAAAATGTACAAATTACAACTGATGGCATCATTAGTGGAAAGATGATATTTTTTACTCTAGTAAGACCTGTTGCACCATCTATACTTGCAGCTTCTAACACATCACGACTCATCGATGTGAAACCTGAAATATAAATCAACATCATATATCCTACTAATTGCCATACAGTAACTATAACTAAAGCCCAAAATGCTGTATTTGGTGAAGATAACCAAGAGCTTGCTAAATTTTGAAAACCTGTAGTTCTTCCTATTGCAACAAATACTCTTGAGAATAAAAACTCCCATATAAATCCTAAAACTATTCCACCAATTAAATTTGGAGTAAAGAATCCAGACCTAAAGAAATTTTGACCTTTTAATCCATTAGTTAATAAATAGCCTAATATAAAACCTAATACATTTACTAATACAACTACCCAAAAAACATATTTGAGAGTTAATACCATTGAATTCCAGAATTCTGGATCTGTAATTGTTGTTTTATAATTAGATAAACCAACAAAAGTTTTAACTGCAGTTACACCATTCCAGTTTGTAAGTGTTAAATAGAATCCATAAATAAATGGAATAAGTACAACCATAGCGAAGAAGAATAATCCAGGAGATGCAAACATAAAGCCTGCTTTTATATGTTCTCTTTTATTTTCTATCATATTAAATATCCCTTAAATATTAGGGAGGAGTTACCTCCTCCGCTATATTTGAATTAACAATAATTTCAACTATTGTTGTTTAACCCAATATTCATCAAATGAAGATGCTAATTCTTCTCTTGTAGATAAACCAGCAACATATTTTTGCATTGCTGCACCCATAACACTCCAGTGATCAGATGGTGCTGCAAATCCTGCAATATAATAAGTATTATTTTCTGCTAATTTTTCAACAATATCTTGGCTTAAAGGATTTGATTGAGGAACTGAATTATTTTTTGCTGCTGAGATAAGAGCTGCATCATTTACAAACATTTCTTGTCCAGTTTCACTATAAACTAACCAATTTAAGAAATCTTTTGCTGCTTGTTGGTCTTCTGCTGTTGCTTGTGCACCATCAATAATAACAAATTTTGATGGAGATGCTTGCATTTTAGTATTAGCAAAGTATG
The DNA here is from genome assembly GCF_050031695.1 of Pleomorphochaeta sp. Lineage (GTDB taxonomy): Bacteria > Spirochaetota > Spirochaetia > Sphaerochaetales > Sphaerochaetaceae > Pleomorphochaeta. The sequence continues at coordinate 89,480 of NZ_JBNAIC010000046.1, forward strand.
AAGAATCATTTCCTAAGAAGAAAGGTAAGAACCCAAAATTATCGTCTGCTTCAGCTCCACCTTCTGCCATATTAGGCCATGCCCATGAACCATTTGCCCAGAAAGCTACTGTTCCATCAGCTAATAACATAGCGCCTTCATCATAATCTGCTCCAAGAGGATCATTGTGGAAATAGTTAAATTCAATTAATAAGTCTAAAGTATCAATTAATTGATTAAACATTTCATTATCATTAGCATTAAAACCAGCTCTTAATTCTTTATTCAATGTATCTACATCACCTTCATAAGCATCATACAAGTACCCTAATTGGTGAGCACCTAGAGACCAGTCTTCTTTTGCTAAGAATACAGGATACTCCATACCATTATCTCTTAATTCAGATAATAAAGCTTCAAATATTTCAGTTGAATTAATTGTTGACATATCAACATGTCTACCTAATGCTGAATCTATTGCATCACCATTATAAATAATACCACGACCTTCTACACAGAAAGGATAAGCATATACTTCACCATCGATTGAAAGTGCATTAGATCCAACTTCACTAACCCATTTTTCTTCACTTAAATTTAATGCATATGTATCATATAAAGCATAAACATCAGTTGAGTCTAACATAGATAATGTTGGTGCATTACCAGCATTATATAATGTAGTTACTTTTGTATATGGAACTTCGCCTGCTCCACAAGCTAAAATTTCAACTTCATTTCCAGTTTCAGCTTTATAAGCAACTGCCATATCTTCTAAAGCTACTTGAATTTCACCTTTACTATTTAAAAAAGTAATTTTTGATCCCGTTGCAGTAACATCACTTTGTGAAGATTCACTTTCACTCTGTCCACCTGCGAATACACTTGCTGTTACAAGTGAAATGACTAAAAATAATGATAAGATTTTTTTCATTATTGACTCCTTTATTTTATTTACAATTACAAAATGTCATCAATATGTTAACCGATTGACATATATAGATAATAGCATATTTCAAATATATGTCAACCGATAAACATATTTATTATTTATTTTTCACTTTTTAAGAAAATAAGATTAAAATATCTTAAATTTATTTAACTTAAAATATTGTAATTAAATTTTGTTTAGATATGTGTCTTAAAATATATTTTATATTATAAATTAAGACACATAAAGGAATTAGTATAATCTATTCTGAGAGAATGATTTCAAGTAATGAATTCAATAAAGCTTTATCCAAATCTAAGGAAATAAGATTAGAAATAATTTCACTGTTGTCTTTACTTTGAAGAATATTAAATATTTTATCTTTTTTTCTCATTTCAATTTCTAATCTATCAATAATTTCTATATAAGTTTCTCTTTTAGAAATAGAAACTAATTTATTTTTTTCAAATACTATTTTTGTCATTGATGAAACATTTACATTATTAAGTTCAATAGTAATTATTTTATTTATTTCATCATACGTTTTTATATAATCAATTTCTAAATTATCATTATAAACGTTGATATCAGTATCTTCTATTCCTATAAACTCAATTTTATAATCTCTTAGATTAGGAATTAATGATAAATTACCGATGCTTTGTCCAATTTTAAATTCTTTATTATCAAAATCATTAATAAACTCAGTAAAAACATTATCTCCTATTTTATATTTTTCACTGATATTATCGTCTTCATAAAGTGTAAAAGATCCATTTGCGCCCATATAACATTTTAAGTATATAGAACTAGGATTATGAAGAGCATTTTTATTTTCAGTTAATGGAATGATAGAACCTTCATTTACCATCACAGGAATAGAGGATAAAGGCCTATACATTTTTATATTTCTTTCACCTTTATATCTTCTATTTGTAAAAAAATCATAATATTTCCCTTTAGGTAACCATATATCAACTTCACTCATTAATAAGTTTTTAATAAGCTTACTTACAATTGGAGATACAATCATTGAAGATCCAAAATAATATTGATTCTTATTAATATAAGCTCCTTCATCCTCACTATTAAAATAATACATCGGTCTTATTAATGGAATATCCTGCTCATGAGCAATATAATTCATAGTATATAAATAAGGAATTAATTGATGCCTTAGTTTTAAGAAATAATTCATAACTTTATGTGTTTCTGCATTATATCTCCAAGGCTCTTTTCCATTGAACATTTCATTACTACTATGTAATCTCATTATTGGTGAAAATACACCAAATTGAGTCCATCTAGCCATTAACTCATTATCCTTGTATCCTTGCATATGTCCACCAATATCATGAGACCACCAACCATATCCGATATTTGAAGCAGAAGCACTAAATTCAGGTTGAAAGGCTAATGATTCCCAAGTAATATGAGTATCGCCAGAAAAACCAATTGGATATCTGTGTGAACCAACTCCACCATAACGAGAAAAAATTAATGGCCTTTTATTATCTTTTTTATTTGCGATGAATCTTGTATAATTTAATATCCAAAGAGGATCTAAGCCTTCAATTCTTGAAGCATTTCCTTGTTGCCAATCTATCCACCAAAAATCTACACCTTCATTCTCTAAGGGCTCGAGAATAAAAGTTTGAAGTGATTTCAAATAATTTGGATTACTTGCATCAAATAACACATTTTGTCCATTATTAACATTTAGAGATTTAGCTATCTGGTTATAATTATCTTCAAAAGCTCTAACCCCATCTGCAGGATGGTCATTTAATGTTACTTTTAAAGATCTTTTATGTAATTCATCTAAAAAAGCTTTTGGATTTGGAAACAGTTCTTTATTCCAAGTATAACCTGTCCATCCACTCCCATATTTCTTATCAATATCGACTAAGTGCCAATCCATATCTATTACAGCTACAGAAAATGGAATACCTTCTTTTTCAAATCGATTTAATAAATCAATATAACTTTTAGTTGTATATTTATAATATCGACTCCACCAATTACCTAGTGCATAACGAGGAATCATTGGTTGCTTTCCACATAATTTATAAAAGTCCTTTAAACATTGTAAATATCTATGATTATAACCAAAAAAGTATATATCTTTGTGTGTTTTATCCCTAGGTGAATAAAACTCATCTATAAATAACATGCTAGAAGAATCATCAATTAATGAGAATCCTCTTTTTGATAACAAACCATCTTCAAGTTCAATCCGGCCATCAGCTTCATCAAGCGTTCTTGCTGTACCTTTTAGATTATCAATTTCATCTCCATAGCGGTAAGAATTATAATATAGGTCCTCAGATTGAACTAATGATATTTTTAATCCAATATTAGTAAATTCAAGGCCATTAGTTTCTACTAATAGAGATGATGAATAAAGCTCTAAATACCCATTTTTTTCAATTATAGAAATATCAACTAAATCAAAATCTCTATTTATAACCATTTGAGTTTTCTCATCTATAAATTCAGCTTTTGGAGAATACTCAATTCTAACTAAAGAATCTGTTAAAAAAGTAATTCTTTGCTTCTTATAATAAATTGAATTACGCTCTTTCTTTACTAGTGTTTCCATAATAATACCTCTTTTTAATACTAATTAGTTTATCGATAAACGTCAAGAAAAAGTTATAAATATTATAATATTGACAAAATGTAATATTTATAGAAATAATTAGATTATCGATAAACGAGGCAATCATGACTATAAAAGAAATAGCAAAAATAGCAAACGTAAGTCAAATGACGGTATCTAATGTAATTAACAAAAGATATTCAAAAGTTTCTAAGCAAACTATAGAAAAAGTTAATAAAATAATTAAAGAAACAAATTACATACCAAACAGGATAGCAAGAAATTTAAGCGCACAATCATCTAAAATTATCGCAATAATTGTTCCTTTAGTTTATAACAATGAAAGCTTTTTTTCTGATCCATATACAGCTCAATTAGTAGGTATTTTAGAAAATAATTTAAGAAAAAAAGGTTACTATGCAATGATTAGAAGTATTAATACCATAGAGGACACTATTAATTTTTTAAATAGTTGGAATGTTGATGGTGCTATTTTTATTTTTCCAAAATCAGATATAGATATTAATAAACTTCTTGATAAAGTTACTACCGAAATAGTATTTTTTGATTCATATCAATCCTGTGAAAAAGCCTTAATGATAAATATAAATGATTACAAAGGAACATATTTAGCAACTAAATACTTAATAAATAAAGGTCATAAAGAAATAGCATTTGTATCAGCTAGCAAAGATACAAAATTAATTCAATTAAGATATAATGGTTATAAAGATGCAATGTTAGAAAATGGATTAACTTTAAATAAATCTAACATTTTTGAAACGAAAATCTCTTTTGTAGATGGAATAGATATTGGCAAACAAATTAGCGAACACAACAATATTACAGCGGCAATCACTACAGCAGATATTGTAGCAATCGGAATAATAGAGGGAACTCGTTTATCAGGTCTTCGGATACCTGAAGATATATCATTAATTGGGTTTGATAATTTAACTATTTCTAATTACTGCTATCCAAAATTAACTACAATTAACCAAAATATTGCTAAAAAAGGAGAAATGGCAATCACTTTACTTTTAGATAAAATTGAAAAAATAAATGAATTGCCAAATAAAATTTTAATTGATGTTGATTTAATTGAAAGACAATCTGTGATTTCTAAAATTTGAGTTAGTTAATTAAAATATTCTTTAGTTTTGAATAATCACTATCAAGATTAACAAAAAGCCCTATTTCAGAAAGACTGTATTCTCTTTCAATATATATATTACCCTTTATTTCTTTTTTCAACTGACAATCGAACCAATTTCCTTTAGGTAAATATATTTTTCTTTTATAAATATCTTTTTCTACAATTGGAGCCACTAACAAACTCCTACCAAAATAATATTCATCATCTATATCAAACACTTTCTTATCATTTGAATGTTCAAAAAACAAAGGTCTCATTAATGGTTCTTTATGTTTTTTAGAAAATTCTGCTTCGCTATAAATATAATCAAGCATTTTATTTCTTAAATTACAACAATTTTTAGTAATTGTTAAAATTGAATCATCATTATATAAATCTGCTATATTCCAGGGGCTTCTATCATTTACAGAATCTTTACTTTTCATAATTTTTGAAAATTGACCACCTATCGGCTCTGAATGCCATTGCATTACTGGAGAAAAAGTCCCAAGCAAGAAAGCTCTTAAATAAAGATCTTTTGAAGGCATCTCTCCTGCAAATCCTGCTATATCAAATCCCCAATAAAAAATTCCAGAAACACTAGCATTTAACCCTGCAATTAATTGATGCTTTAATTCAGACCATTTAGAAAGTTGATCGCCACCCCAATATAGTGGAGTACTCCATGAATTAGTATATCCAGCCCGTGAAAACAATATCCTATCTTCTCCTAAATTATCATAATACGCTTTTGTATAAGATAATGGATATTTATTTTTCATTTCATTACCAGTTGACCCATCAAAGAAAACTACATCATCTTTATAAATAAATTCACCACCATCAGTTTTAAAACCTTTTACACCCATATCCAATAAATATTGTCTGTTTTTAAACCACCATTTTTGAGTTTTAGGATTTGTAAAATCAGGAATCATACTCCCTTCAAACCATCTATCATTAGGGATAGTATAAGGGGTTCCATCATTATTTTTAACAACAAGATTATTTTCAATTGCATATTTACAATCTTTTTCATGTATAAAGTTTTTACGACCTTTTTCTAATTTCTTCAATACGGGGATTTGCCATAAAACAAGATTTAAACCCATTTTGTTTAAACTATTAATCATTTCTTTTGGATTCGGCCATAATTCTTTATCATTAAACTTGTAAAAAGTAGCTTCATCACTCCAAGCTTCTACTACAATAACTGAATGATTGAAACCAAGCTCTTTATTCTTTTTTGCCATTTCTAATACAATATCTTGTGAGTTCCATCTATTTGCACTCATCCAAGGCCCAAAACTCCATTTAGGAGGCAATATTACTTCTTCATTTAATGAAAGAAATTTATTAAGCTGTTTTTTAGGGTCTCCCAAAAGAATATATACATCTTCTTGATTAATATTAATAAAGATATTTATTGTATTAAAACCTTCATATAACTTAGATTCTATTTCAAACACTTTATCGGTATTAATAAAAACACCAAAGTCATTTGTTAGAAAAAAAGGAATTGGCAAATAAGTTTCTTCACCTTGATTTGTAAATTTTTCATATACATGATTTGATCTATTAAGCCCTTTTTGATTAAGCTTATCAAATCTCTCCCCAAATCCCCATAATCCTTTTTCCTTATTTATTGTAAAGGCTATGCTTTTCTCATAAATATCTAATTTTAAGATTTGGAGACTATTAACTGTCTCTTTTGAGACTATAGATTTTTCTAAATATAACATTAACCTTTTATTCCTCCCATTTGTAAACCAGTAGAAAAATATTTTTGTGCAACTGCATAAAAAATTAACAAAGGTAACATTGTAACTAAAGCTCCTGCCATTAACAAATTATATTCAGTTGAAAACTGTCCATTTAATGAATTCAATATTATTGGCAAAGTGTAATTATCTTTTGTTGTTAATAAGACTAATGGAAGCAAATAATCATTCCATGCACCCATACCAACAATTATTGCAAGTGTTACTAATGCAGTATTACACATTGGTAAAATTATATTGAAGAACATTTTCATTAAACTTGCTCCATCAATAGAAGCTGCATCCAAATAGGTATCACTAATACTCATCATTTGTTGTTTTAACATAAATACAGCAAAAGCTTGAAATACACAGGGTAAGATTACTGCAAATAAAGTATTAGTAAGATGAATTTCATTCATGATTAAATATAATGGAATAAATATTACTTGAGAAGGAATCATCATTGATGATAAAAATATCAAAAACAATAAATTACTTCCTCTAAATTTAATCTTTGAAAAAGCAAAAGCTGCCATAGAAGAAGATAAAAGACTAACACATATTGATCCAGCTGTTACTAAAATAGAATTAATCATTGCTCTTAAAATACCTTCATTAGAGAACAATCTAAAATAGGCATCAAAAGTTGGTTTCTTTGGAATCCACTCAATTGGAATAGCTAATAAAGCACCACTAGTTTTAAAAGAAGTTGATAACATCCAAACAAAAGGAAGTAAAGCAATAAATGAAAATAAAATTGCTATTATATGATAAAATATTTTATTTACACGATTATTTTTAGACATCATAATTCACCCACTTCTTTTCAACTCTTCTTTGTACATATGTAAATATGAAAATAATTACAAATAATATCCAAGAAAAAGCTGCTGCATATCCCATTTTTCCATACCTAAAAGCATATTTATATATCCTTTCAACCATTACCATTGTTGCCCCATTAGGACCAGCATCACCATTTTTAGTCATTACCATAACTTGAGGAAATAACTGAAAAGCATTTATTAAAGAAAGCATAACTACATAAAAAGTAATTGGCGAGATCATAGGTAAAGTGATTTTTCTAAATCGCTGAAAAGCAGAAGCTCCATCTATATTTGCAGCTTCATAATAGGAATGATTAATGGATTTTAATCCACCTAAAAAAATCATTGCATAAAAGCCTAAGTCCTTCCAAATAGAAGCTAAAGCAATTGAAGGCATTGCCATAGTTTCACTTTGTAACCATAAAGATCCTTTCAAACCTATAGCCAATAAAGCGTTATTTATAGGACCATAAGTTGGACTTAATAGCCATTTCCAAATGAGTGAACCTGCAACCCAACTAGTTAATACAGGTATATAAAATATAACTCTATAGGTGTTACTACCCTTAAATTTTGAATTAATTATTAAGGCCTCACCGAGTGAAAAAATCAACATAAAAGGCAAATATAATATAATAAAGTAGAAATTATGTGAAATAACTTTCCAAACTTCATCATCAGTCACAATAGATTTAAAATTACTTAATCCTATAAAATTATTTTTAATAAAGGAAAAAAAACCACTAGTCAAACTAACCCTCGACATGCCTGTCCAATTAGTCAAACTTATCAAAAAAGAAATCAATATTGGCAAAAATGAAAATAATATAAGGCCTATAAGACTTGGCAGTAAAAAAGGCAAAGCCTTTTTCCATCCAGATCTTCCATTAGTTAACATATAAACTCCTAAGAATGCCGTTTCCAATAACAGAAACGGCATTAAATTTTATTGAAGAGAAATTTTTTCTTCTAATTCTTTTTGACATTCCATTAATGCAGTATTCGCATCCATTTTTTGATAAACAATTTTAGTTAAATAATCTCCAATAATTGCTGTCATTTCAGCTTGTTGTTGAACAACAGGAGGTGTAACTAAATAATTTAAACTATCAAATACGGCTTGTTTGTTATTAGGTGGAGTAGCATTTAAATATTGTGTTAATACATCACTATATTCTACTGGTGGTAATTCCCAAGCAGCTTCTACTCTTATTTGTGCAGCTTCTTTTGATCCAGCTAAGAAAGATGCTAACTTAGCAGCAGCCTCTTTTTTTTCACTATTTTCACTTACAACATATGCATTAGAGAAGAAGTGTGAAGCTTTTTGAGTATTTCCTGGTTCTACAACTACATCCCAAGGGAATGAACAATTATTACTAAAGTCATTGAATGCCCATATTCCAGTAACTAACATACCTAATCTACCGCTTTTAAATAAATCCCAATCACCCATACCTCCCATTTGTGCATCTGTTGGCATGATATTGCTTTCATTTTGCCAAGCAGCCATTCTTTTAGCTACTTGAACATTTGTAGAAGTATAAACAGTAAATTTAGTATAATCTTCATTCATCAAACTACTACCACTTTGAGCAGCAGCTTTATAGAATTCATGAAAAGTTAGTGGTCTATAAAATCCAAAAGTATTTTTATCTAAAGAAGAAATTTTTGCACCAGCTTTTTCTATATCATCCCAGGTCCAAGAAGAATTTGGATATTCAATTTTTGCTTTATCAAACAATTCTTCATTGTAGAATAATAAGACATTAGAAAATGAATTAGGAATTCCATATTGTTTACCATCATAAACAAAAGCATTTAATGCTGTTTTATTAAATCCAGAAGTATCCCCTATTTTACCATCTAAAACAGCTAAAGTATCTTGCGAAGCATATGATACAAAATTTTCAAAATTTAACTCAAACACATCAGCAGCATTTCCACCTACAACTTTACTTTGTAACTGAGTAAAATAGTCATTATAGCCTATAGTTTGTAATTCAACTTTAATATTAGGATTTTGTTTTTCAAATTCAGCAATCATTTTATCTAAAGCAGGCCCTGAATCATTGCTATTTGTAGCTGAATATTGTTCCATTTTTAAAATGATTGTATCATCTTTCTCTGTTGTTCCTTGTGCAAATACTATTGAACTAAATAGTAACACAACAAAACTTGTTATTATAATTTTGTAAATACGATTTTTTTTCATACCATCCTCTTTGTTTTTAGTTTTTTCCCATATACAAATAAAAGCGAATTTACTATACTTAAATAAGTAAAGTAATATTTTACAACTACAATCCCAGATAAACCATTCAAAACTAATCTGGGATTTTTCTTATTTATTATCCCTCCTTATTTCAAAAACAGACTCTCTTTCAATTAGTTGAATATCTAAAACGATATTTTCTTTATTATTTCCATCATTATTTAGAATTAATTCAACGGCTTTCTTGCCCTTAGTAAAAACATCTTGTTTAATAGTTGTTAGTAAAGGATCACAATCTCTAGCTATCCAAGTATCATCAAACCCGATAATTGAAACATCTTCTGGTACATTAACTTTTGCTTTTTTTAATCCATTAATTAAACCAAAAGCAATAATATCTGCAGTTGAAAAAATTGCCGTTGGTCTATCCTCTAAACTAGAAATTGAAATACCTAATTCTTTACCATATTCTTGAGATACAGTTCCTGAAAAAACATAATTTTCATTGTATTTTATATTTGCTTCTTTTAGTGCATCCTTGTAACCTAAAAATCTTTCATAAGTAACTCCATTATCACTAATAACGCCTGAAGCAAAAGCAATCTTTTTATGGCCCTTTTTAATGAAATACTTAATAGCTAACTTAGCACTTTCTCTATCTTTTATAGAAATTGAGTTAAATGGAAGATTATTACAATAACTATCAATTAAAACCACAGGAATTGATGTATTTTTTAAATTTTCATAATAATCATCAGGATGAATTCCTACAATTATTATTCCATCTAAACTTCTTTTATTTGCTATTTCTAGATAACTTTGATCTATGTCAGTACCACTAATTAATACATGATATCCTTTTTCTCTAGCACTAAATTCTATACTCGATAACAATTCACCGTAAAATGGATTAGAAAACATAAATTGCTTTCCAGGTTCTGTTTGAGGAATGACAACGCCAATTAGATAAGATTTATTTTCCACTAATGATTTTGCTGCCATATTAGGAACATAACCTAATTTTTTAACAGCATCTTCTACTCGTTTTATTGTAGAAGGAGCAATTGTTTGATCTTTTCTTTTGTTAATTACATAAGAGACCGTTGCTACTGATACATTAGCTTCGATTGCTATATCTTTCATATTAATTCGTCTTTTTGGCATAAATCCTACCTTTAACTTAAGCGTTTAAGTAATTGTAACTATTCTTTCTTCATCTTGTCAAGAAAAATGTCTTACTTTAATTTAATCTATCTGTTTCTAATATTAGTGAATATGCTAAATAACCTGCACATGTTGCAAAAGCTTCACCAGTTGTACATTCTCCTGTTACCTCATCAATACTTTCACATGCTATACCATTGTCCATTTTTGCTTTTAACAACTTATTTAATGAATCCTTATCGTGAAAGACTCTTAAATTATTAGCTAAACTCAATACCCAAGGATGAGGTGCGTGTGGACAACCTATTGCTCCAAAAGGTTTATTAGAAAAAGAATATTCATATGACTCATCTTTAATTACATTTACTGTATTCTGATATATTACATCATCAACTGAAACAAAATCAAATATTGGCAATAAAATTAAACTACCAGGGGGCTCATCATATATATCAAAATTAGCACTGTCGTCAACAGACCAAACAAATTGTTTTACTCCATTTACAGTTTTAACACAATGCTTATATATAGAATAATATAATTCTTTTGACATTATATTAAAATCATAATCTTTTTCTTTAAATTTAATCTTATCCAGTATTTTAAAACATTTATAAACTAGAACATTATTATAGGTCAAATAAGGATATACCCTCATATCATCTGTAGGTTGCAAAAAAGTTTCATACAATCCTAAATATTTAGATTTTTTAGTTTCTAATATATTTAAAATTTTTTGAATCAACTTAATTACATTATAATCTTGTATAACTGTTAAATCCTTTGTTTCATCAATATATATCTCTAAGGCTATTATAAAAGAACATAATTCATCTAATTCAAACCCAGGTTCTAAAACTGTACCATCAATAAATCTACTATGTATACCTATATTTTTAGACTGAACAGTTACTATATATTCTATTATTTCTCTTGCAACTTCTTTATCTGCTTTCACAATAGCAGGGAATGCCCATAATAAACTATCTCTATCCCAATAAGCTGCAGATACATAATACTTTGGTGATCTACTTGTTACTATTACTCTCTCTTCAGTATCAATTGTTAAACCTGTAGAAAAGAATAAAGTATATATCAAATTCTTATTTAATACTTTATTGAATTTATTATCTTTTGTTTTAACTAATAATTGATTTAAATATTCAATCATCTCTTCATACAAGAAATTAAATCCAAGTCTATTCATGTGTATCGCAGAAGTTATTGACGAAACCTCTTCAAAACCTACCCCTATAAAACAAGAAATAGATTTATTATTTATAGGCTCAATAATTATTTTTGAATCAGAGTTATATCCTATTGGTAATTCATTATTATATTCCCAGCTAGATGCTATATCTATAATAGGAGCATATGATAGTATTGGTAACCCATTACTAATTGAAAAAACAGGACCTTTATTCCATTCACTATATTTTACATCATATTTACCATCAAATTCTTTTTCTTCATTAACACAATGATATACTGAACTTAACTCACCCCTAAAACTAATTTCATATTCTTTATTTTTATCAGTTTTATTATATATCGATATATTATATACAAAACCTTTTTGTTTTAATGGAGTTAAAATTGTTAATTCAATTATTTCTTCGTCAGTTTCAATTAGGCCTTTGGGAATCCAAAAATTAATTATATCCCATTTTATATTATTTATTTCTATTATTTTATCATTAGATTTTATTAAGATTTCTAATAAAGGCTTTTTTTCGCCACGAAAATCTAACAAACCTTTAGAGTTCATATGCAATAAAGTAAAATTATTAATCGAGGCATCTTTTTTATTTATATGATCTAATGAAATATATTCATTACCAGTTGAAAAGAATGAATCATAAATCATTTAGCACCTCCTACTTAAACGCTTAAGTAAGTATTAAACCATTTATACTTTTTGTCAAGATATTTTTGATTATTAATAAAAAAAACTCCTAAAGTATTAAGAATATAGAGTCTTTATTAATTACTTTAGAAGAAAATAAATTTTATAAATATTTTTTTATATTTATTTATATTAGAAGTTGAAGCCATTTTATCTAAGCCTTGAGGGCCACCTTTTCCATCCATTTGAGGTGGCATTGATTGAGCTGATGGAAAATTAAAATAGGTTTGATCTACGTAAGGCCAACCTTCACTAAAGTCTTGTATAGTATATAGTTCTTCTAAAGTTGGAAGTCTCCAATCACTAACATTCCCAATTTCTAAATTTTCGCAAAATTCTAATGCACTAGTAATAGAATAATGATCATCAGTTGGAGTTTGTTGCCATACTAAACCTGTAACATTATCTGTAATAGTCCCATCTCCATTATCAGTAAAACTAAATTCTTGTGTATCACAAACTGCATCTTGACCATAATATTCTTCGCCTTCTTTAGGATATATTATTTCTCCATCATCATTATATGAATACTTTTGAGCTGTTGTTGTTACTTTGCTTAATGCTGCATCATAATAATTTTCATCAATTCTACAAGCTCTAACACTATTAGTAACATTATCTCCACCTTCTCCAACAAATTTACTATCTAAACTTTTTGGAGAAAATCTAACCGCTCCTGCTCCATGAGAATCTGTTGTATCCCCTATAGCAAAACCAAAAGCAACATACCAAGCATAGCCATATAATGGATTTTCAGTACTAAAATATGCAGAGGTACTAGACCAATAATAATAATTAGGGTTTTTTTCTTCTAATTGAGTTGTATTAAAATAAGAATGATCAATTGTAGGATAAACTCCAGTATAATCTACTATACTTTGAAGCTCTTTTATGTCTGGCAACTTCCAATCATCATAACCAGCATATTCTAAAATTTCACAATAAGCTAAAGCATCTTTCCATTCCATTGCATAAGTAGCATCATCTGCCATCCACATTAATCTTGTTGATGAATCTGTTACAGTTCCATTATCAATTAGTGTATTATTGATTGTAGCTGTTATTTTCTGATTATCCATTTCTCCATCTTCTGAAATAGTAAAAGTATATTCACTACCATATGTATACCCTGAAACAGCTCTTAAATGCTTTGTCATAGGACCTTCAATTTCTGATGGATAACCTTTTATATGTCCAGTTGTCTCACCTACACCAAAAGCTGTATCAATTTCATTAGCTACAGAGCCTTCTTCTGTTACCAAATCATAATTAGATGACCACATTTGTCCTTGGTCTTTACTAATTTCTTCTTTTGTAGTTTCATTTTCATCATCAGCTGTAACACAACTTATTGAAATTACTAAAACTAAAGATAACAAAAAACAGAAATAATCTTTTTTTCAATTTTCATATACAAATCCCTTTTAATTTATATTTTGCATAATAAAATATTAATAGCTAATAACTAATAAGATGATGAGATAAGTAACAAATAATTTATTACTTTAGTCATACAAA
>NZ_JBNAIC010000047.1:0-35279 GCF_050031695.1 Pleomorphochaeta sp.
TATATTAAATTAAGGAGGCCTTACCTTAATTCATTAATATCAATCAAACTATTTACTTTTTTATAAGTACTAGGATTATTTACTTCAAGTAATTCGGGATAAGTATTATTTAAATCTTCTAATTTTGGAATATCCCAATTAATTATATAAGGATGATAAAGATTATTAATTAAAAAATCTTGGTGATATTCTTCAGCTGGATAGAAAGCTTTTAGCTCTGTAACTCTAGTTACAATGTCATCATCATAAAATTCAGCCTCACTAAGTTTATATATATAATCTTTTGCTTCTATCTTTTGAGTTTCATCCGTATAAAATATAGCTGATCTATATTGGCGACCTTTATCAGGGCCTTGATAATTAAGTTGAGTTGCATCATGTGCAACTGTAAAGAAAACTTTTAGCAAAGTATTATAATCAATAAGAGTTGGATCATAAACTATTCTAACTGCTTCCGCATGATTAGTCTTTCCTGATGAAACATCTTTATAATTAGCATTTTCTTCACTACCACCACTATAACCAGATTCTACATAAAGAACTCCATAGAGTTGCTCAAATACAGCTTCAACACCCCAGAAACATCCACCTGCAAATACTGCAGTATTTACATCTCTATTTTCAGATATCTCATTTAAAGGGGGAAGTGTATCTCTAATAATTAATGGTGATTCATCTTCACTGAAAAGATATAATAAATCACTATATCCTTCTTCTACCATATCTTCTTTTGCTACGAATCTAAGTGATGCTGAATTGATACAATATCTTAGTCCTGTGGGATCAGGTCCATCAGAAAACACATGCCCAAGATGGGAATCACCAAAATAACTTCTTACTTCTGTTCTTTTCATACCATATGTTGTATCAACAACTTCAACTATGTTTCCAAGAGATATAGGTCTTGTAAAACTTGGCCAACCTGTTCCAGATTTAAATTTATCACTAGAACTAAATAAAGGTTCATTAGATACAATATCTACATAGATACCTTCTTCTTTATTATCCCAAAATTCATTTTGGAAGGCGGGCTCTGTCCCATCTTCTTGAGTTACTTTAAACTGCATTGTTGTAAGGCTTTGACTTAGCTCATCAAGAGATGGTTTCTCCCATGTACCATTTTCTAATTTTGTTGGATAAAGTGCATCACTTTCTTCAATATATATTTTAGTGTCTTTATTAGTATCTTCTTTATTTCCTCTAGATATTATATACAATGGTGTAATTACTAAGATTACTAACAATATTAGTATTAGTCTTAATTGTCTATCTTTCATTTTATTTTCTCCAATAGTTTTATCCATTTGAAACAGATTATTTTCTATATATCATTGATTAGATAAATTTAATATTTATCTAATCAACCAAAGGTAAATGTAAAGAGTCTTACATGACCTGAAATCTTAAGATTCAGTAACTTTTCATATGAGTTATCAAAACTTGCTAAATGGTATAGCCTACTACTATCAAGTTGAAGCTCCCCATTTATGACATCTAATGTATCTTTAGGTATCTTATTATTTATCTCTACAATTATTCTGCTCTCTTCACTTTTGGGCTCAATAACTATAAAAATATCTTTCCCTTCAAAGAGAAGTTCTACCTCTCCATTTCCATCAATTTCAATAAAATCATTTCTGATTATCCATTCACCACCTAGTGTCCACTCACCTTTTTCTAAATATTTTTCTTTTTCGAATAAAGTTATCGCATCTCTTTGATAACTATCATCTTTTGAAGCAAAGTACTTTGATCTTGCATATCCTAAATATATTTCAGGAGTTCTTTTACTAAAAGAAACATCTACTTTTTTTATATCTTTCTTTACATCTAGATTTGCACCATTTTCTTCTAAAAGAGTTCTTATTACATTTTCTGCTTCATTATATCCACCTTCACCAAAGTGAAAATATCTAATATCACCATTTTTATCTATGAAAAATTGAGCTGGCCAATATCTATTGTTATAGGCATTCCACTGAGAGAAGTCGTTATCTTGAACAACTGGCCAATTTATTTTTAAATCTTTTATTGCCTCTCTAACATTTTCTTCATTTCTTTCAAAAGGGAATTCAGGGGTGTGAACTGCAATAATTTCTAATCCATAATCTTTATATTTTTCATATAATTCACTTAAATGAGGAATAGTCCTAACACAGTTAATACAGCTATAAGTCATAAAATCTATAAGAACAACTTTACCCTCTAAACTTTCCATTGAAATATCTTCTTCTGTATTTATCCAAGGTCCTTTAGCAATTAACTCAGGAGCTTTCCCATAATTAGAAATCTCTGTTGTTTGATTAGAGAGAGACCAATTAAAATCATCAATCTTCTCATCATTATTATCACGACTATTTAAGGCGTCTTGTACTAACTTTCCTTGTTCAAATGTAGTAAGATTAGTTCCATAATTTGGAAATACTTTATAAATTAATGTTTGAAAACTTCTATCTAGGCCAAATCCAATCATAAGCCCAGCTACAATCATGATAACTCCAAAGAATCGTTGAATTTCTTTAGTTTTACTTGTTATTTTAGGGAAGTGATTTATTAATTTTCTTCCTCCAGCCATAATTAATAACATAGGAATTGCAGTACCTAATGAATAGGCTGCAACAATAATTATTGCTCCACCATCCACTTGCTGACTTACAGCTAGACTAATTACAGAAGCCATAATTGGACCTACACAAGGTGTCCAAACTAAACCAAGACTTAATCCTGTAATTGTCCCACCGAAAAATCCATTTCTATTAGATGAGCCATTTCTTCGAGTTGCTTTAGAGAGCAGATTCTCTAGTGCTAATTGTAATTTTGGAATCATCAAAGTAATTCCAAAAGATATAATTATTACAATTGCTACAATTCTCAGTGTATCAACTGATATATTTAGAGCCTGAACTAAAGCAGAAAGAGCTAATGTAAATAGGCTGAAACTTACTATAAAACCAACAACGATACCAATAGGCTTCTTCTTCCCCCCTACTGTTCCAGAGAGAATAATAGGAAGGACAGGAAGAATACAAGGAGAGAGGATCGTTACTATACCGGATAAAAATGCAAAAAAGGCTAGTATCATCATGATCCATCCTCCATTATTACATTATTTAAAAGCTTATTAGTAGATCCACCATTCCATTTAGATAAAGCATCACCTTTTTCATCTATCTGAACAAATGTATGTTGATATGTAACACCATATCTTTTTTGAAGATCTGTTGAGTTGTCATAATCTACTATAATAAGATTTAAACTCTTAAGATCGTTACTTCTCTTAATAAAATCTTCGCGTGCATTTCTACAAGTTGGGCACCAGCTAGCATAAAAGAAAAGTACAGTTGGAGCTTCAGCTGCTATCATTTTGGATTGTTCTAAATTTTGATATTCTATAAAAACTTCTGAATTTTCATTTTGACTTGGTGAATCTTGCACCATCATCATCATTGAATTTTCACTTTCTATATTTGTTTCTTTATTTCCTCCTGCAAAAATAGGAGTACTTATTGTTAATAATATTATAATTAATTTGGTTAACGCTTTCATAATCGTTACCTCCTACACACAAGATAGAAGATAAATATCACAAAAGTGTCACAAAAGATAAAATAAAGATTAACTTATATTAGGTAATGTTATAATAAATAAGGCTCCACCTTCATCAGAATTACTAGCTTTTATATAACCACCGTGTAACTCAACTACTTCTTTTGAAATAGCAAGGCCAAGTCCTGTACTCTTACTTTGTCTATTACGGCTCTTATCAACTCTATAAAATCTTTCAAAAATATAAGGTAAATGCTCTTCTAAAATACCAGGTCCACTATCTAAGACTGATATATGATACATACCATTATCAATTGATAATTCAACTTTTATTACTCCATTTTCTAAGGTATGTTCAATTGCATTTTCAACAATATTAGTAAAAGCACGCTCTATTAACCCTATATCTCCCTCAAAAGATGGATATTTAGAATCTGGATTATAAATAATAGTTATATTTTTAGAAGCAGCTTGCCCTTGCATCTTTAAAATAACATCTTGTAATAGCTCCGCTATAGAAAAAAAGAGCTTTTTAAGTTTAATTTGTCCAGATTCAAATCGTGCTAAATCAAGTAACTCTTCAACCAATCTTTGGAAACCTGCAACATTTTGAAGTGTAATTTCAACATATTCTCTTTTTTCTTTTTCACTTATATTATTTTCTTCTAAAAGAAGAGTCTCGAGATAACCTCTAATTGATGTTAAAGGACTTCTTAAATCATGTGAAATATTTGCAATAAGTTGACTTCTTTGTTGATCAGATTCTTGTAATTTTAAAATACCGTCTTCAATAGAATTTGCCATTTCATTGAAAGTGCTAGCAAACTGAGCTAGCTCATCATTCCCTTTTATTTCTGTTCTATGGTCATATTTCCCTTCTTTAAAAATTTCTACATCTTCATTAAGTTGTCTTAATCGATTTGTAAGAATGAAAAACAAGAATAGTCCTGCAATTAATGTAAAAAGCAGAGCTAATAAAAATGTCGATAATCCTGATCTGATATAATAATTAGATTTTACTAATGCAAGAGTTGAATCAAAACCTTGCCCTCTTAATATTACATATACCCACCCAGGTTTTCCATCTATTTGCATAGGGGCAGCAGAAAAAGGTTTTTTATCATCTATACTTCTAGGATCATCCCCTTTAATTGCTTCATTTCCTTGGCTTGCATGAAACAACTCTAAAGGTATTGGATCTATTTTATTTCGAACAATAGTTTTGTTAGGTCCTGTAAAATAACTAAGTATAAGTCCATCAGAATTAACTAAATAAATTTCAACGTTAGGATTTAATACCATCATATAATGTATAGCTTCTTTTATTTTTTCACCTGTTGGATCATCTTCTAAAATTACTGATAATTCATTTGAAATATTAGCTGCATACTCTCTATTTATTATTTGATCAACTTCATCAAAAAGATGAGTGGATGCATCAAATGCTATAAAAAGAGATACCCCGCCTAATATAAAAACTAAAAAAAGGAAAAGAATTGATAATCTTGCATAAAAAGAACGAAATATCATAAATTTTATACCTCTTCTGAAAATTTGTATCCTAAACCCCAAACAGTTAGAAGATATTTAGGATTAGACGGATCTTTTTCAAGCTTATTTCTAAGTCTATTAATATGAGTATTAACAGTATGTTCATAACCTTCAAAATTATATCCCCAAATTGTATTTAATAAATCAGAACGGCTAAATACCCTTCCTGGGTTTCTTATAAAAAGATCAAGAAGCTCAAATTCTTTGACAGTTAAATTAAGTATTTCATTTCTAAGAGTTACTTGATGTTTTTTATAATCTACAACTAAATCACCAAAATATAAAATTTCATTATTTTTATCTTCAATTTTACTATTAGTTTTTTCAGAACGTCTTAATAGAGCCTTAACTCTTGCTAAAAGCTCTCTCATACTAAAAGGTTTCCTCATATAATCATCAGCACCTAATTCTAAACTCAAAACTAAATCTATTTCATCTGATTTTGCTGTTAACATTAGAATAGGTGTGATAACTTTTTCTTCTCTTAGTTTTTTACAAATACTAATTCCATCAAGACTTGGAAGCATAATATCGAGAATAATTAAATCAAATTTTTCATTTTTTGCACGTTTAAAGGCTAACAGGCCATCTTGAACCTGCTCTGTTTTTAAGCCATTGCTTTCTAAATTTAGTGCAACAACATTAGAAATCTCTATATCATCTTCAATTATAAGTACTCTCTTTGCTTCATTTATTTCTGCCATTAGTACCTCTCTTATTAAAAATATAATGCAATGTATTTCTATAGGTCAACTTTAAAATCCTATATATCTAAATTCCTTTTTAATAATAACTAAAATTGTTTAATTTAATATCAATCAGTGATAATTAGAATTTACAACTTATTATTAATATTTACATAAAGAAAGATTTATTTATTTCCCCTATATAATTTTATATTTTTTTGCTATTCAATATTTTGAATTATATTAACTTCATCTATCTATTATTGACAATAATGAATAAATCTATAAGATAGGAAAGAATAGCAAAAACCCATCAAGGATAATTTAAATGAATAATATAATAATAATTGGATTAACAATTCCTCTACTAGGAACAACTTTAGGCTCTGCAATGGTCTTTTTTATGAGAGGAAAATTAAATCCTAACTTACATAAAATACTATTAGGTTTTGCCTCAGGAGTAATGATTGCAGCTTCTATTTGGTCTCTAATGCTACCTTCTTTAGAAATGGCTGCCTCTCAAAATATTATTGAATGGGTACCTGCAACTGTAGGCTTTTTAACAGGTATTTTCTTTTTATTATTATTAGATAGATTAATTCCACATCTTCACTCAATGAGTAAACATCCAGAAGGATTACATTCACATTTAAAGAGAAGAATTATGTTAGTCTTTGCAGTAACACTACACAATATTCCCGAAGGAATGGCTGCTGGAGTTGTTTTTGCCGGTATATTAGCTAATAATTCATTAATTACTACATCTGGAGCTTTAGCTTTATCAATTGGTCTTGCACTGCAAAATTTTCCAGAAGGCGCTGTTATATCCATGCCTTTAAAAGCAGATGGAGCTTCTAAATCAAAAGCTTTTCTCCTTGGAACTATGTCAGGTGTAGTTGAACCTATTGCAGCAATAATTACAATTTTACTAACACAAGCTATAACAGAATCTTTACCTTACTTTTTATCCTTTGCAGCTGGTGCTATGATTTATGTAGTAGTTGAAGAATTACTCCCTGAATCTAAAAAAGGAGAACATTCAGACCTTGCAACAATATCCCTAGCATTTGGTTTTATTATAATGATGATTTTAGATGTTGCTCTTGGATAAATTTTACAAAAATTATTAAAAAATGGGAGACTCTATTGAGCCTCCTTTTTAATTAATTGTCAAAAGTTATATTTACCACATAAGAATTTTATTTAAAAAATTCTTTACTATAGGATTTTTAGGATTCTCAAAAACATCCTTACTTTTTCCAAATTCTAATAAACAAGCTCCTGAATTTGAATCAGGGGGACCTAGAAATCCTGTCTTTTCACAAGCCCTTTTAGCAAATCCCATTTCATGAGTTACTATAATGAAATTCAATCCTTCTTCTTTTAACTCCTCGATCATATCAAGAACTTCAACAGTATATTCTGGATCTAAAGCAGAAGTTGGTTCATCTAAAAATAATAAATCAGGACGTGGAGCTACAGCTCTAGCAATTGCTATACGTTGTTGTTGTCCACCGGATAACTGAGATGGATACTTTGAAGAATCTTCAAATAAATTAAATCTATCTAATAATTCCTTAGCTCTTTGATTAGCTTCATTAGAACTATATCCATAAACTTTTTCAAGAGGAATTGTAATATTTTGAAGTCCCGTCCAATGTTTAAATAATCCGTTTTGTTGAAAAACAAACCCGGTATTTTTACATTCCATATAGAAATCGCCTGTAGTTGGTTTAATCAATCCACCAAGAATTCTTAAAAGTGTTGATTTTCCTCCACCAGAAGGACCTATTAATGAAAGAGTTGAAATATCATCATCAAAATTAACATTAGATAATACTTGTTTCATATTACCAGAATTATCTAAAAAGCTATGTGACATATTATTAATTTTTATTCTCATATTTAACTCCCCTATACTTCATAATTATAATGTTTTTCTAGCACTTTACCAATCAAAGCTAAAGGGAGTGTCAAACAAAGATATAATACACCTAAGAATAAATAACTTTCAAATAGTCTAAAATTCAATGCAGATAATTCTCTAATAGATTGAGTTAATTCTATGACTGCTATAATAGATAATAGAGATGAATCTTTTATTATTGAAGAAAATTGACCTACCAAGGGAGGTAAAGTTCTAGCAACCAATTGAGGTATAATTACCAATCGAATTGTCTGTCTTCTATTAAATCCTACAGCTTTAGCAGCCTCTAATTGAGTCGTCTCAAGCCCTTGAATTCCACCCCTGATAATTTCTGCAATATATGCACCTTCAAATATTGATAAAATCAAAACTCCAGAAACAAACCTATTTTCAACACCCCAAGCTGTGCCAATGATGTAATAAAATAAATAGATTTGCATAATTAATGGAGTACCTCTAATAAAATTAATATATATAGAAGAGATATACTTCAAAAACAATATTTTTCCATTTTGAAATAAAGCTGCAACAACTCCTATAAATAATGAAAGTACAAATCCAAAAAGACTTAATAATACTGTCATAGTAAAGCCTTGTAAAATCCTACTTCTATATTCAACAACAAAAGAAAAATCAAAAGCAATACCAAGTCTTAATACAGAAATCCATATTAAGACTATTACTATAAGAGCGGCAAAAAAAGCATTAATTACTTTATTTAAGTTAGATCGAAAAACCATTTAAAACCTAACTCCTCAAATGCTTTTTTCTCCTCTTTTAGGTATTTTTCAGATAATTCATCAAATCCCCCATTTTTAGTAAATTCTGGAATAAAATCATTTATCTGATTGAGTAATTCTTCATTACCTTTTTTAACAGCAACACCCCATTTCTCAGTATCTTGGAACGGTACAAATATTGCACGAGTTGTATCTATATGTTTTTGCCAATTACGATATATTGTAAGTTGGTCGTAGAAAAAAGCATCAGCTTTACCTTGGGATACTTCAGTAACACAAGCACTTTCGTCAGCTAAAGTAATAATTTGAGCATTAGTCATATTTGCTTTTGCATATATAAAACCAGTTGATCCAGCTTTTACCGCAATCTTCATTCCCTTAGAATTTAAATCTTCTGCTTTCTCTATTTTAGAATCTTTATTAACTAAAATACCTAATAAAGAATTAGCATAAGGAAGTGAGAAATCAACAACTTCACCCCTAGCTTCTGTAATTGTCATACTACTTATTATCATATCCGCTTTTCCTGTTTGAAGAGATGGAATCAAACCTTCCCAAGCTGTATTTACAATTTTTACCTCACGTCCTAAACTCTCTCCAAAAGCCTTTGCAAAATCTACACTTATACCAGATGGATTACCATTAACATCTTTTGTTTCAAAAGGGGGATATGCTAATTCCATTACAACTATAAGAGGTTCTTTTTCTTCAACAACATTAGAAGTCTCTACTTTTTTATAAGTCTTTGTATCAGTCATTTCTTTTTCATCATTCTTTGAACAACTTACAAATAAAGAAACACAAAGTAGTAACAATCCAACTATTACAACTTTAAAATAACTGTAATTTATTTTACTTTTCATACATTTCACCAACCTTTTAAATAGTATATTTAGTTAAGCTAAATACTATTTAAACTTTTCAAAAGATATATTTTTTACTCATGTAAAAATATAAAATTTAACTCTCAATATTAATACTTAAATCGTATTAATTCCCCATATTACACAATTTCACAGTTACAAGATTTTTTATGTAATTTTAATCCGTGCTTGAATATATAATACTATAAAATGAAATATTTAGATACCTATACTAAAGTTTTAATATACAAAAAAAAATTTCTTACCTAACAAAAAAAGGATAAATTCTTTATAGTAATAGATATAATTAAAAAAGATATTTAAAATAAAAACAGTTGTAAAATAAAAAAAATAAAAATTCGGCTTCAATTAATTATTGAAACCGAGTTTAAATCTTTAAAAAGTTACATTATTTACTTGATATATATATTCATATTTCAAGCAACTTAAATGATAAGAAAAAAAGTAATTAATGTTTTAAAGTTCTAGAAACAAATAAATCTTTTTGTTTTATTGAGATTAAAAAATGAGGATGACCAAAAGGAAGTTGAACAGCTCCTAACTTTTTACCAATAGGAATAAAACTCATAGGTTTAGAGGGTTTATATTTTTTTAAAGGCTTTTCAGGGTCATTAATTAGCTTTACGATATTTTTAGCAGTCAAACCTGCTTGCATTGTAGCTAGTGCTCCAAGTTTTAACTCAGGAACATCATTAATATCACCAATTGCAAAAATGTTATTATATCCTTTAACCCTTAAATCAGGTTCAACTTCTATAGCTTTTCTTTCATTTAGAGGAATATTAGAGGTCTTTACCCAATTAGAATTAATATTAACACCCACTGCTTGATAAATTATATCTGCTTGATATTTCTTACCAGTTTTATCTTTATAAAAACCTTCTTTATCTTTTATCAATCTAGTATTATTAATGATTTTAACACCCATATCATTTAAGATTTCTGTTGAACGTTTAGTCATTTTTTCATTTAATCCATTTAAAATTCTAGGATTATTATCTACTATTGTTATTTCTTTATTTTTATATTTATAAGCAATTTCGCCTGCTAACTCTACTCCAACAGATCCACCACCTATAATAAGGACAGAAGAGGCATTTTCTAATTCTAGAGCAGACTCCTCTACTTCTTTTTGTCTCTTTTCAATATTTTTAACACTACTTTTCAAATAAGGCCAATTTCTAAAACTTGTACCAGTTGCAATTACTAGATAATCAAAACTTACTTCTTCTTTATTTGCTAAAATGAGTTTATTATCATCTATTTTTTTTGCCTTTGTCATTATATGCTGAACATTCTTAATAAGGACTGAATACTTTTCTCTAATTTTAGGAGAAAAAGTTTGTGGTTCTACTAATGCTCTTAATTGTGCATATGGAACTTCTATATAATCTTTCGGTTCGATAAGAATTAATTTTATTTCTTTATTATTAGAAAGATCTTTAATTAGTTTTAGTCCAGAAATTCCACCACCTACAACTACAACTGTTTTCATATCAAACTCCTTTATGATAATTATTTTATTAGTTACATCATATTGATAAATTCATTATACCATAAAGTTTTAAGTTAAGTTTATTTTATTTTTACCTCTATATTTTTTTAGATTCAATATCTAAATATACTATAAAAATTATACCTCCCATAGATTAAAACTACAGGAGGTATAAATTGTCAACTTAAATAAAATTATATATTTTAGTTAAACTGGCATTGCATCATTTTTAACTTCTATATAACAAAATAAATCTGTATAAAATACTACTAATGCAAATAGTAATAAAATTTTACAATTAACTATTTTAATCGAAAATAAATATATGAATATTCTTCTCAAAATTATAATTAATAAATTATTCTTTTGTTAATTCTATAGGTCCAACTGTTACACCGGAAGAAGAAACTGAATAATTTAACTTTGTATCAGATACTTTTTCAAAAGATAAAGTAGATGTATCTGATGAATCACTCATAGTTATTGAATATTTGGAATCAGTACTTGTTTCTTTTGAAATTGACAAAGAATCTGATTCTAATGCTTCTTTATAATCAATTTTTATACCAACTGATTCTTGTATTATATCATCATTAGAAAATTCAAAATCTAAAGTATCAGTACTTTCCGACCAAGTACCAATAATCCAACTTGGAGGATTAATTTGACTTGAGCTTATACCCAACGAACATCCTGTTACAGAAATCACAAAAATTATCATTAAAATAAATAGTAAAAATGATTTGTTATTTTTTTTCATTTAGTTTCTCCTAAAAAATATTTCTTTTAGTTTAATAATATTTTTATAAGTTGTCAAACAAAAACTATTTTTTTATTATATAATTCGTTATATAGAAAATAATTATACCTAGTTTATTATATCGTAATTGTAATAAAAATTCAAAATAACTTCATTATATAAAATTTCAGATTTTATATTTATCAAATTAGGATTCAGTCTCTCAAGAAATAATAATTTGAACTACATACCTCAAGTTTTCTCTTCAACGTTAACAAACTCCGCTATTGTTATAAACTAGAGGGAAAAATGGATTCAGATAAAATTAAACCTCCCATAGATTAAAACTACAGGAGGTATAAATTGTCAACTTAAATAAAATTATATATTTTAGTTAAACTGGCATTGCATCATTTTTAACTTCTTTATAACAAGATAAATCAGTATAAAGTTCAGATGAATAAGGATTTCTCTTTGTTTTTACTACCTTATAAATCATAAATACAAATACAGCAACATTAGCAACTAAAGCAAGAGTGCTAGCAATCATTAATGCTGAAGTATTTTGTGTGGAATGAACAGCAAATCTAGATTCATCAATAAAGGAAGGATAGGTCATTGCAAACATACACCAAAAAGCAAGAGTTTGTGCTCTGTGTTGTAACCATGCTCCTTTTTTGAAGGTAAATGCTGCTAAAGTTGGAGCAAGTAGTAAAGCTACTCCACAATACCAAGCATGATCACCTAAACAGTTATAAGTATATGCAAAATTCCAAATATCATAAGCTACAATCCAGAACCAACACATATCAGGCCAAAGCATGTCTTTGCTTTTTGAAGAACTAATTACTATTCCAAACCAGCCAGTAATAGTGATTATATTTAAAATACCAGCAATACCATTTAGATAATTCCAAGGACCACTAGTCATCATCATACCATCAAAAATTTGTGCAGTTAAACCAAGGCCACCAATTTCAAAGTCTCTAGCAACAGCTTCTAATATATTTACAGCTAGAATTAGAGGTGGAAATACTAGTACCCATTTCTTTTCAGTTGCACCTTTAATGTGTCTAATAAGAAAGAAGCCAATACAACCTGCAAGAGAAGAGTATACTTTTGCATAGTGGAACCAATCATCTACACTAGTCCCCTTTGTAGTTTTTGGCCAAACAAATAGTGTTAAAAGCAAAGGAACAACAATTAATAGTATTATTCCTCCAGTTTTTGTTCTACGACAAATTTCATTAAGTAATAACAAAACTCCAAACACTAAAAATAACATCAACCAGTTTGATAGAGGTTGTGATTCAAAAAATAACATTTTTTTACCTTCTATTTATATTTTAAATTTTTATAAATTAATACTTACATCTGTAATTGGATAAGCTTTACAAGAATGGATATATCCAAACTTTTCATCTGCATATCTTAGTAACATTCCTTTTGCAAGAAAAACTTTACCTTCTGTAAGTTGAACACGACAAAGGCTACATTCACCACTTCTACAACATACATTCATTTTAACGCCTGCTCTTTCTAATGAAGTTAAAATGCTCTCACCACTTAGAGCAGGTATCTTTTTATCACCATCAACAGTGATTGTGAAAGTTTCTTTTCCACTAAGCTCTGAAGGCCAACCAGGTTCATTTTGAATATCTTGTCTACTGCCAAACATTTCACGGCGAATCATAGCTTTTCTTACATCTAGAGATAACAGAGCTTTAACAACAAAGTCGTTCATAATTTGTGGGCCACAAATATAGAATGTACTTCCCTTAATATCGTTTACTAATGATGTAATACAAGCTTCATCTATAAATCCTGTTTTTCCTTTAAAGCCTTCTTCAGGTTCAGATAAAACTAAACTAAAAGTGAAGTTTTTATAGTTTTTAGCAAGTGCTTCAAGTTCATCTTTAAATAAAACAGATTCGCTATTACGACATCCATAGATTAAATGGACTTCTCTATCAAGACGACTATCAAAAATTTCACGAGACATACTCATAAAAGGAGTAATACCACTTCCACCTGCAATCATTACACTCTTTTTACTGTGAAAAATTGGGTTATGATGGAAAGAACCAGCTGGTCCATTAGCTACAAATTCATCGCCTACTTTAACATTGTCTAATAAAAAGTCTGAAACAAATCCAGTCTTGGTTCTAGCAATAGTAATTTCATAATAAGCTCTTTGAAGAGGAGATGATGAGATTGAATAAGGACGAGATGTTCTAACTCCTTCAATTTCAGTAAATATATTTAAATACTGACCAGCTTCAAATATAGGTAAAACACCATCTTTAGAAGTTAAACGAATAGTTCTAGCAAGTTTTCCATGTTCAATAATTTTATTTACAACAAGAGAAAGACTATTTTTATGGTATTTACCAACAATAGCTTCTACTTTTCCAATTTCTAGTTGGTAATTAGTACCACTTTTTCTCTTATCATCTATTTCTTGTAATATATCTTTACCATGAGGCATAGATGAAATAATCATATTCTTTAAATCAGCCATTATTTTATCTCCCTTTTAAGAATTTTGTCAGCAACTTGTGCACCATACATGTAGTTAGGACCAAATCCACAAATATTAACCCAGCCATTAGCAAATGTAAGATTTTCTACCTGATCTTCTCTTGGGAAGAAGAATACAGTTGATTTTAAATCTTGTTCAAATCCATAAATTGAACCTTCAGGATGGTGTAAGTAGTGCATATATGTAAGAGGTGTTGCAACTTCTAATTCTTCAATGTGACTACGTAATCCAGGATACATTTTCTCTAATCTGTCAATAATCATATTTCCAGCTTCATACTTAGTTTTATGATATTCTTCAGGCGATAATTCCATCCAAGGTTTACCAAATTTTAATGTACCTGCGGATATAACACTTGTTCCCTCTGGTGATACTTTTGGATCATCAACTGTATAACAAGTATTAATGATAGGATCAGTTTCTGGCATTATTGTATAAGCTTTTTGGAATACTTCATTACAATCAAGATTATCATAAGTAAGATTAAATGAATCTGTATACCCAATTTCTTCTGGTGTACAATCAAGACCCATATAACAAATAAGTGCAGAAATACCAACAGTATATGCTGATAAGTATTTTCTAGCATCTTTAGGAACTTCTTCCTTTTTAATTAACTTGAAATAAGTATCGATTGGTGAAATACCTGAAATAATATCATCACAAGAATATTCTCTACCCTTTTCATCAATTACACCGCAAGCTTTTTTATTTTTGATTACAATTTCGCTTGCACCGCAGTTATATAAAACTGTTCCACCGTTTTCACGCACAGTATCTGCTAATGCCTGTGATATTACTTGAGAACCACCTCTAACATAATAAGGATGATCATCAATATAAATTGCTGTACATCTTGCAAGAATTGAGAAAGGGAATCTTTCTGGAGGCATTCCCATGAAACACCAATAAGCACTTAAACATAATTGAAGTTCTTTATCTTCAAAGAATTCATCTAGAACTTCTTGTGTGCTACTCATTGCATACTTTGCTAATACAGGGAATTTTTTAGCAAAAACACTTTTTACAATAAATTTCTTTATTTCGCTTGGATTGCTTGTAGAATTAGCTTGCATCTGTGTAAAAGCATTAGTTTGATTATGGAAATCATAAACTGTTTTAAAATATCTTAAGATATTATCTTTTTCTTTTGGATATTGTTTACATAATTCTTCTTCTGCTTCTTTTCTATTTGCTGGAATAGATTGGTTTCTACCACTTGGAAGGTTTACTTGATATAGTGATTTAATTGGAATCCATTCTATTTTATCTTCTATTCCATATTCTTTAAAAAGCTTTCTTAATTCTCCTGGTTTTTCAGGGGATCCCATACTA
Organism: Pleomorphochaeta sp.; assembly: GCF_050031695.1. GTDB lineage: Bacteria > Spirochaetota > Spirochaetia > Sphaerochaetales > Sphaerochaetaceae > Pleomorphochaeta. The sequence continues at coordinate 15,446 of NZ_JBNAIC010000047.1, forward strand.
GAAAGTTGATGAAGTGCAACTTCAAATTCAAATTGCCCTCTTCTAAAACTAGTTCCACATCCACCAGGAATATTATGTCTTTCTAGAACTAAAACTTTCTTTCCACTTGTAGCTAATCTAGTTGCAGCAGAAAGTCCGCCGTTTCCGGCACCTATAATAATTGCATCATAATGATTCATATATATTTCTCCTCTTATTTCTGTTTTAATAATCAGTAATAAATAACGAATTGATTCTCATCTAATATCTTTAGATGATTCTTTTTAACGGGTCTTTTTTAAAGAACAAAGGCAGGTATTGCTACTAACAATACATTTATTATCATAAGAGATAATTGAATTGGGAAAGCGTGAACTTTTTCAACAAAGTTTGTCATTCTTTCACTTTCAAGTGATTTATCAATTTTCTTTTTAAAAGCAATTTCAGTTACTCCTGCGGCTGTAAGACTATTTCCCCTTAAAATAAACCAAAGACCTGGATTACCTGTAAGTAATGCACCTACAATTGGGGATGCTAATACTGCTAAATGCAGTTTTGCAATAGATGGTGGGAAATCATAGCTTACAAAATCCCAGTTCCAAAGAGTATAGGCTATTATCCAACAAATTGTTCCAGCTGTTCCATTGTAGAATAAAGAATAGTAAATCCCATTCCAGGAAGCTAAATTTTGTTTTGTAAAGAATGTAAATAAAGAAATAGTTAATACAAAACCAGTTATAGAATTTAAATAATGTTTTTTGCTTAAATCTGTAATTGTAGCTTCTAAAATATTAATCATCCATAAAACTAATACGATTTTGACACATGTTGTTCCTGAAAATAATCCGAAGATAGTAACAACAACAAGTAATCTCATACATATAAGTGTTGAAAGCTTTAGTCTTTCAAAAAAGACCATTTCCATGAAAATTAGTAATAATGCAGGGATAATAATGTTTAGTGGTATGTTTGCCCAAAGTGGCTGAAACATAGTAAGCAGTGCTGATAAAGTAAATAGTGCTAAAAACAGCAGTAATTTGATAGAAGATGGTAATTTAGCATCTTTTTTGATAGTACTCATATAAACCTCAAAGTAATAAGAAAAATTAATTAGAACTTAATTCTAGAACAAAGTTCTAGAACGACGTTCTAGATTATTATGCGACTAGTTATTTGAAAAGTCAATAAAAATTTATTGATTTAAATTAAATAAAAAAAATTTTATCTATAAAATGGATTTTTTTCATTTGTCTTTACGATTAATTAATAATTTGCTATCATTTGACATATGAGTATATTGAGTAACCGTGAACAAAAAGCCGTAAATAAGAAATGGCATATATCAGAAACAGCAATGGCTTTGTTTAAAGAGCGGGGTTATAACTCAGTTAAAGTTAAAGAAATATGTAAAGCGGCCGATATATCACTTGGAACTTTCTACCATTACTTTTCTTCAAAAGATAGTATTATTGACGAAACTTATCAAATAATTGATGAAAGAATATTTGAATGCTTGGATGAAAGAGAGTTCAATACTCCAATTGATAAAATACTTGGTATACTTGAACAATCTGCATGCATTATGCAAGAAGAGCTTGGCTATGTTTTAATGCTTGGATCTTACTATCAAATAATATCATCTAAACCTGATTACTCTTACAGTCATGATAGAAATCTATATATAACATTAGTTGAAACTCTTAAAGAAGGGATATCAACTGGTTACTTTAAAAAAGATACAGACCCTGAAGAAATAGCTGAATTATGTCTTCGAATTGGTAGAGGAGCTATTATAGATTGGTGTCTTAAAGGCGGAAGTTACAAACTTTGTGATTTGATTGTGTCCGATTTAAAAAGAATGCTTCATTCAATTATTATAAATTAGTTAAAAATAAATCTATTGTAATAACTAATCAAAAAGAGTTTAACAAATTAGTATTAAAATTAACTATTACTTTGTTTTTTCAATCAAAAAACCATTGTTAAGATTTAGATGAGCCTATATTAAATATTCTCTAAATAACCTACCACCAGTATTCATCTAAACTACCACTTAAAATATTAATAAATATTTATCGTATATAAAAAACAGCTATTTTTATCAATTCCTTACATTATAAAATTTAAATAGTGCATATTTCAACTTGTACTTGAAATTTTCACCAAATTAAAGTGCTATTAATTATAATAATACAAAGAAAACTATCTTCTAAACTAATTTCTTCAAGCAAACTATTTTCAGTAGTCATATTAACAGGATCACGACAATCAGGGAAGTCAACTATGACTTGGAATAATCAATTCTCAAAAGGAATAAAATGGTTCCAATCAGCAATATTTGAAACCAAAAGCACAACTAATTTTAAGAAATGGGTAAATAAAGTGAAAGCTTTAAATATACCTGAACTAAATAGTTTTGAAAGGGGTATAGAAAGAGATATAACAGCAGTAACAAATGCAATTAATGTAAAATATAATAATGGATTACAAGATGGAACAGTTAATAAAATAAAATTTATTAAGAGAATAATGTATGGTAGATGCAAATTTGACACTCTTAGAAATAAGATATTAATTGCTGAAAATTACAACTATTCCCCAATTAATGGAAAGAGCCTTAATAATGCTAGAAAGTGATGAGATAAGAATGTTGCTTTCTTAATCTTCTTCTTTCTTCAAATAATTCTTCATTCTGTATGAAGTTCCATTAATGCTATTACTTTTGAGTTGTGCAATAATCTGCTTAAAATTGCATCAGCGATAACAAAATCACCAAAGATTTCATCCCTTTGTCCAAAGTGAATAATGGTTGTAATTATTGTACTTCTCTTTTCATACCGTCTATCTACTAATTGAAAAAATAATTTTAAATCTAATTCATCTTATGAAATAAATTTTCTATCATATGCAAATGAGGAAGGGTTGGTTAAAACCCCTCCTCCTATTTTTTCTATATCTTATTATCTGTTACAAATCAATCTTCAATGATAATGAATTTTCTATCATTTTATTTAAAACTTTTGAAAATATTTCAAGGTCTTTTTCATCGATACCTAGAATAGTATTCTTTTTAAATTCTTCAACTATTGGCAATAAGTTTAAAAACAAAGATTCTCCTTTTTTAGTTAAGCTTAAGTATTTAATTCGTTTATCTTCTTCACTACCAATTCTTAATAAAAAATCATTGTTTTCCATTTTTTGAAGCATTCTTGCAATGGTTGGCTCTCTAACTGACATTTTATCAGCTAAACCTTTTTGAGTAATATTTTCGCTATTATAAATATAATACATAGCTATCCACTCAGTCCTTGGTATACCATGGGTGAGAAGCTCCTCATCCAAAACTTTTGCAAAAACTTTTCCACTTCTGCTTGTAATTAATGCAAAACAGTCATCTAGATTAAACATATATTTACCAATCCTAATATAAAATTTAAAATTACATTAATAATTCTAATAATCTTTTTTATTATATTTGTCTTGCATAAATTTTTCTATATAGTTAAATATAATATCTTCTTTAAATTCTGTATTTATTAATTTTTTTTCACATTTATCATAATTATAGATTAAAATACTATCGCTAAGTATTTTTATATTCACTATTTTCCCATTTTCAACATCAACAGAAACACTAACATTTCCATCAAAAACTTTTTTTTCAATAGTAATACTGTATTGAGGTGATTCATCATATATCCATTGATCATTTTTAATTGTATTATACATTGGGGCTTTAAAGGATTCTTTGTCGATTATTATTGGCTTTTCTACATCACCAAATTCATTAAGAAAAGAGTCAAACAGAGCATTAACCATTTTTTCTTTATCAACTTCTTTATTAACTTGTTTTAAATTTATTACTCTACTTCTTACAGAATCAATCCCTTTAGATTTCAATTTCAAGAAGGATGGTGTTAACGCCTTGGTTAGCATATCTAAATTAACATCAAGCATTATTGTCCCATGATAAAGATAGTTATCATCATTTGTAAAATAAGCATGTCCTGAAAACTTCTTACCATTACTAAGCAAATCATTTCTACCACTAAAAGAACAATCTATATTAAATGAAGATACTGCATTCTTAATTACTGTTAGATATTTTTCAATATTAGAATTTTTTTCTTTTGTAATAAAAGTAAAGTTTAAGTTACCTAAATCTTGAAATACTGCACCTCCTCCTGAAAAACGTCTAACAGGTAATATATTATTTGTTTTTAAATAGTTAATGTCAGCTTCAGCAAAAATATTTTGATTTCTGCCAAAGATAACTGTTGGATTATTTTGCCACAAAAAAAGAAAAGTATCATTTGTTGCTTCAGTTAATAATTGATATTCCGTTGCTACATTATAATATGGATCAATTTCTTTTGATAAATATACCCTATTCATTATTCGTGTAATGCTCCTATGCTTAAACCTAAAGCAGCTTCATGAATTACTTCTGAAGTTGTTGGATGTGCAAATATTGTTTCCTTTATTTCATGATCATTTAAACCCTTAGAAATTGCTAAAGTAATTGTACTTATTAATGAAGAAGCTTCTGCTCCAATAATTGTTCCTCCAATTATCTTATTACTATCATTATCTTTTATTAGTTTAATATAGCCTTCAGTCTCATTCATTGTTAAAGCTTTACCATTACTCATAAAATTAAATTTACTTACTTTATAATTTATATCTTTTTCTTTACATTCATCTTCGTTTAAACCAACACTAGCAATTTCTGGTTTCGTAAAGATTACATTAGGGACCGCTTTATAATCCATTTTCTTTGATTCATTTATAATATTTGAAACTGCAACTATTCCTTGATGTGAAGCTACATGTGCAAGTTGTATAATATTTGTAACATCCCCTATTGCATATATATTCTCAACATTTGTTCTCATATTTAAATCTACAGCTATGCCTCTTTTATTTTCATTAAGTTTTACTTTTGAATTTTCAATCATTAATGACTCTAAATTTGGCTCTCTTCCAATAGCTGATAAAACTTTATCACTAACTAATAAATGTTCCCCATCTTGGCTTTCAAATGTAATTATTGCTTGATTAGTATTCGATTTTTGAATTTTTTTAACTTTAGAACTAGTATAAATATTTATACCTTCATCAATAGCAATTCTTTTAATTTCATTTGAAATTTCTTTATCTACCATTGTTAAAAGTCTATCCATAAATTCAACAACATTTACTTCTACACCAAGATTTTTATAAATAAATGCAAACTCCATTCCGATAACACCACCACCAATAATTGTAATTGATTTTGGAAGATCTGTTGAAGTAAGAGCTGATGTGCTATCCATAACAAATGGTAAATCAAGTCCTGGAATATTGATTTTTGAAATTTTCGAACCTGTTGCTATTATTATATTCTTTGCATTAATTAAATATTCATCTTTTCCTTTTATTGATACTTGATTTTCAGAAACAAATGAAGCGACACCTTTAAGAACCTGGATATTATTTTTTTGCATTAAAAAATCTACTCCAGAAACAAGCTTATTAACAACTTTTTGTTTTTGAGAAATAACTTGTTTCATATTAACTATCACATCATTACAGTTTTCAATTCCAAATAATTTGGAGTTTTTCAGTGTATGACAGACTTCAGATGATTTTACAAGTGCTTTAGTTGGAATACAGCCAACATTTAAACATGTCCCCCCTAAGTTTTCTTTTTCAACTATTGTGACTTTCATTCCATTCTTTGCTGCATAAATTGCTGCAACATATCCTCCAGGACCAGAACCTATGATTAGTAATTCACTCTCTATTTTTTTTATAGTTTTTTCTTTTACTTGTGATTCAATTTGATTGTCATTATTTATTTTTGAGTTATCTTCAATTGCTTCATATTCAAACATTAATTGTTTAGATGAAATTTCATCACCTTCATCAATTAATATTTTAGAAATAAGGCCTGACTCTGTTGCTTTAATAGATTTGTTTCCTTTTCCAGTCTCAACTTGAGCTAGGATATCGCCTTTGCTTATTTTATCACCTTTTTTAATACTAATCTTTCCAACTTTCCCTGTTTTTCCACCAGGAATAACACTCATATTAATATTCATTAATTGTCTCCAATTGTGCAAATGGGATTGCAAAAGCAACCCCATTTAAATTTTTTAGTTTAATTATTCTCTTACAACTCCAGAGGATACTAGTTTAACACCATTAGCTAAACAATCTCCTACAGGACATCTTCCTTCAATAAATTGAGCAAAAGCTTCAGCTTTTTCTTGAGGCTCGTCGGTTTTAAAATGCATTGTATATCTAATTTCTTGGAAACCATTTCTAACATCAGCTAATCCCATAAAACCATCTGGATCTAAATCTCCTTCAAGTTCTACATGAAATTCTTCAAAACTAAAATCTTGAGCTTCTGCAAATGCTGCTGCCACTATTGTTTGGCAAGCTCCTAAAGCACAAAGTAAAGCTTCTACAGGATTCATACCTGCATCTGTACCACCTAATTCTTCTGGTTCATCTAATAAAATTTTAAAATTTCTTGCGTTTGTTTCAACTTGTAATCCATCTTTTAATTTTTTTGCATTAGCTTTAAAAGTAGTTATCATAATTTGCTTCTCCTATTCTGTTAATTATTTGTAAGAAAATTAGCATAGGTTTGTTCATAAGTCAATACTTAGCTAAGTAAGTGTTTATTTTTTTCTTAAAAGAAAGTGATAATGTCCAAGTAAGTTGAAAGCGACTTTGTCCATTAAGAGAGAAAACTAGCTATTTATTTGCTTAATTATCGAATTTATCAAAATAAAAATTTTTATTCTTAATTGGTAGATTATTTTTTTGGTTTAAAGTATAGATTTCAATAAAAATATAAAAAAAGAAGGGAATCGCTTATCATAGTTTTAGAGAACTAAAGCAATCCCTTCCAAAAGGTGGTTTCATTATGTTATGGAATAAAGAAAATATTCAAGTAATAGAGGATCTTTATTTAGATAAAATTAATATTAATAGAGCAAAAATCATTCTTGGTGTTACAAAAAAGACTATAAAAAGAAGATTAGAAACATATAGAGTTTATGGAGAAGAAGGTTTTATACATGGTAATACTAAAAGAGAGCCTGTAAATAAGATTGATTTTGCTAAGATATTTGCTTTTGTAGATAAATATGAATTACATAATTGTAACTTTAGTGAGTTATCTAGACTTCTAAGGGATTATAATGTAATTAACATAAGTCCATCTTGTCTTAGGACTAGATACTATAATATAGGATTACTTTCTCCAAAATGTACTAAATCTATTAAGAAAAGGCTTAAAAAGCAATTAGATGCTAAATTAGAAGAGCAAGGAGCTCTTAGTGTAGATGTAATCTGCGCCCATAAAAGCTGACACTTTTTGAATTGACTGAAACCCATCAAACTTACAAATTATTGATGAATGCATCCATTAAGGATTACTAGTTTATTACATCTTTAGATTTTAGATTAAAGTCAATGTTATCTAATTAACACTATAAGAGTTCCTTCTTGATTCTATTTTTTAAATCAACTTTGTAAATAAATATTATTTATAAAATTTACTCACATAAACTGTAAATGCTTCATAAAAATAAAAAATGTTTTTTTATGTTGTTTCTGTGTAAATTATGAGTTAGTATCGTATTTAAAAATAAATTCAAAGGTTAATAATAAAAAAAATACTACTTTTACTAATTGCTAGCATAATTTTTTTAACAAGTTGTGATGTTTCAATAATCCAAGCTTATATAGATTATAATTTTGATAGTTATGATGGAGATTTAACAGTAACAAAACTAGAAAATAATGACACTTGGTCAAAAAGACAAGATATGGCTTCTGTAGTTTATAATGATGAAATATACATTATTGGTGGCTATGATATCACCGTAAGAGGCGAAAAGGATTGCTATCGGGAAGATGTATATAAGAGTTCAGATGGCATAAATTGGACATTATTAAATGACAATGCTCCATTTAAAGGGCGTCGTGGTCATAGAGCTACTGTTTTTGATGGATATATCTATGTGGCTGGAGGCTTTTATGCAGATGATGATACCGGAGATAGAGGTTACAAAAATGATGTTTGGAGAAGTAATGATGGAATTACGTGGGAAGAAGTTAGTGAAAATATTCAAACACCTTGGGTTTCTAGAAAAGATTTTGGAATGTTAAGTACAGATTCTGCTATATACGTTTTTGGTGGGTTTAGACAACTTGAGAATGTTGGACCACAATATCTAGATGATGTTTGGAAATTTAACGGGACCTCTTGGACTCAATTAACAGATGCTACTATGCCAGGTGGTAGAAGTGCTTTTGCATATGAATTTGTCGAAAATGATATTTATATACAAGGAGGATCTTTCCTGGGAGCTACTCAATCAAAAACGGGGAAAGTTGACACATCGATTACTCAATGGAATTCTCTTTATAAATTGGATACAACAGATGATACCTCATCATGGATATCACTAGATAAAGAACCTATAGAATCTTGTAATAGGAGAAGTGATCATTCATTAGTATATTTAAATGAAAAACTTTGGTTACTCTCTGGAAGAAGTAATAGTTCTTTGCATTTCTCTCATAACAAAGATACATATGGAACCCTATATTTTGATTTTAATACCAATAATTGGATTATGGATTCATATGGAGCACCAACTGATCCTCTATATGGTTATTCAATTGAAATTTTGAAAGATAATATATATCTCTTAGGTGGTTTTTCTAACAATGGTCCTAGAAATTCTGTTTGGTTACTTGAAGAAGGAGATAATTAAGATGAAAAAATTATATATTACAATATTTTTAGCTATTTTTATTCTTCCATTAAGTGCGAAATCTAATTTCTTAGGGTTAACTTTTACAGGCCAACCTGAAAAATTTTTATACGAATCATATCTTGCTGATCCTCTTGCTGTTAATACCGAACTTACTTATAGAAATTATGAAATTGAAGAAATTCACCCAAATGAAGTAGGAGAAGAATCTCATATTGATGCTAAAATTGGTACAAGATTTAATTTTTGGAGAATAGCACCTGAAAATCATCCTGATTTAGGAATAGAAGCTGAAATTGGAGCAGCAGTTTGTACTTTTATGAATGCTAATGGTACAGATTTATTAAGTACTGATGGGATATATTATTATACAATAATTTTTAAACCAAATTACTTTTCAACATTTAAATGGGGTCATCATCACATATGTTCTCACCAGGGTGATCAATTAGATACTAATGGAGATGGTAATCAATATATTGATTTCGATATTAATGCAATATTAAATGAAAGTAATTATGTTAGAGATGATTATGTTTTATCAGCAGATATTTTACCACTTTATTTTTTAAAAAATTATAATAATAATCTAGCTAAAGCTATTAAGATTTATGGTGATTTTTATTACTATAATCCTGCTGAAAGTCTATTAGGTGGTGATTCTAATTCAGTTGTAGAGCATGCATATATCTGGTATCAATATGGTGCAGAATTAAAATTACCAATATTAGATAATAAATTTGGAACTCTATATATGGCAGGCCAAATAAGTAAATGGCAACAAGCAGCTTATACAAGCAACTATACTTATCAAATTGGTATTATTTTACCATCAACAAAAAAAACTCAAAGAATGAAATTTGCATATCAATTTTATGATGGACAATCTTTGATTAACAATTATCAAAATAAGAGAGCAAGATTCTCTGGATTTGTTTTTACAATAGATAAATAAAATATTAAAGGCAATCCTGAAGGATTGCCTATTATTAATATCAATATTCCTAAAGATTTACACATCAATATAACAATAAGATTCTATATAAAGTAGTTAAAAAAATTTTAATAGTGCATATTTCAACTTGTACTTGAAATTTTCACCAAATTAAAGTGCTATTCATTATGTTAATACAAAGAAAACTATTTTCTAAACTAATTTCTTCAAACAAACTATTTTCAGTAGTCATATTAACAGAACCACGACAATCAGGGAAGACAACTTTGGTAAAAGCTTGTTTTCCAAATTACACGTATTGCAATCTTGAAAATCCAGAAATAAGAACTTTGGCTAATAACGATCCTAAGACATTTTTTCATATATATAAAACTCCAATAATTATTGATGAAGTTCAGCGAGTCCCTGAATTGCTATCATAGATACAAGTCCTCCCAGATAAAAACCCAAAACATGGACAATATATACTAACAGGAAGCAACCAATTACAACTCAATCAAGCAATCTCTCAATCATTAGCGGGAAGAACAGCGATATTTAATCTGCTTCCATTATCTATATCTGAAATACAAAAATATTATTGTGAAAAACTAGATAAAAAAACAATGATTGTCAACGGATTTCTTCCAAGACTCTATAATGATAAAATTCCGGCCAATTTAATTTATTCCAACTACTTTAGAACATATATTGAAAGGGACGTAAGATTACTGACTAATATAAAAAACCTTACTCAATTTGAAAATTTCATCATACTTCTTGCTAGAAGAATAGGACAAATCGTTAACCTTTCATCACTTTCTAATGACGTTGGAGTCTCTTCTACTACATTAGCAAACTGGCTATCAATTCTTGAGGCATCATATATCATCTACCGCTTACCTCCTTATCACTCCAATATGAGAAAAAGAATTACAAAATCTCCAAAACTATATTTTGTAGAAATTGGACTGGCTACTTGGTTACTTGGCATAGAGACTCCTAAACAATGTATCAGAGATCCTTTATTTGGGAATATATTTGAAAATATGGTTGTTATGGATATAATAAAACAGCGCTTAAACAAAGGATATGACCCTAGATTATTTTTCTATCGAGATGCAAAAGGACATGAAGTCGATCTAATTTTTGATCAACAACGAATACCCTATCCTATTGAAATTAAGTCTGCGATGACTTGGAATGATCAATTCTCAAAAGGAATAAAATGGTTCCAATCAGCAAATGAATTTGCAGGTAAAGGTGCAGTTGTATATTCAGGAGATATAGAATTTGATAAAGAAACATATGTAGTTAGAACCTATCATTCAGATATCCTAAAACAATTTGAATTGGACAAGTAGAAAATAACAACCTTCAATATATTAAGTTTGAAGGTTTTATTAAAATAATTCAAATTTCATAACTCATGAAAAAATGATACAAAAAAGATTATATCGCAATCAACTTTATCTGTTTCAGGTAGTACATAAATATTTTCCAGGAATTGTGCAAAAACATATTGATATTAATAAAAAATACAAATATAAAATTAAACATAAAAAAGATGCTACTCAGTTTTTTTCAAGAAAAGACTTTTGTAACATCTTCTTTTTATAAAATTGTTTATTGTATATAAATAGATTTATTTTTTGATAAGGTGTAGGCTACTTTGTATTTTGAAATCCAAATTTTGAATATAACAATAGACTCCAAAAACAAATATAGCATCATATTAACGAATTATTTTACTATTTTTTACAACTAATTTTGGCATTGATCTTCCCATAATTTTGCTATCATGCATAGCTGATTTTATTTTCGTAATTTCATCATTAGTAAAAATAATATCTTTAGAACCCATACTATCTATCAACCTATCAGATTTTCTTGAACCAATTAAAACAATCATGTTATCACTTTTATTTAGTACCCATGCATGTGCAATTTGAGATATTGAAACATTTCTTTTTTTTGCTATTTCACGAATAGCAACATTAAGTGGATCATTTTCATTTTTAAATAATTTTCCAAATGCTAATGCACCAAAGCCAACAATACCAATACCTAATTCTTCAGCTACAGGAATTATAGTATTATCAATTTCATTATTAATAATTGATACTTCAGATTCAACTAATGCAACAGGATGGATTGAGTGTACTTTTCTAAGAATATCATCTTCTACTTCTGAAACTCCTAAATATTTAACACAACCTTCTTCTATCAAATCAGAAATAGCACCAATTGTATCTTCTAAAGGAATACCGATATCAATTCTAGCTGGTTGATACAAATCAACATAATCTAAACCTAATCTAGTTAAAGAGTTTTTAATATATTTTTTTACATTTTTAGGACCAACATCCATTTTACCCATTACTGGATTGAATTTTGCATATTTTAGTGAAATAAAAGCTTCATCTCTCTTTCGACCAATTAAAGCAGCTCCTAATAACTTTTCATTATGTCCATTAATACCATAAAAATCTCCAATATTTATTAAATTAATTCCTGAATCTAAAGCAGTATGTATTGTTTTAATACTTTCATTTCTTTTTGTTGCTGGATTAACAGACATTCTCATTGTTCCTAATCCTAATCTAGAGATTTCAAAGCCTTTTCCTTTAAAATTTTCCATAATTTTCTCCTAATTTTTTTTGGTATAATACCAATATAATTACTTATGAATTATCAACTTAAAAAAGATGATATATCTTTTACTTTATTTAATTTATGTTTTTTTGAACTTCCACTTTTGTATAAAAAACTTTATTTTTAATTTGTTGTTAACAAAACAAGTTGAGACTTTTCTACTTTATCTTTTTTATATTCTCTAACTAAAATTATTGCTGTTGTGATAACTGCTAAAATATCTGCAATAGGTGTAGATAACCAAACACCTTCTAATCCCATAAAAATTGGTAGAATAAAAACTAATGGAATTAAAAAAATAAATTGTCTTAATAATCCAAGAAACAAGGATCTAGATGCATCAGCAATCGATTGGAAAAATGCCACACCTAAAAGATTTATAGTAACCACGGGTAGAGATAAGATATATAAGCGAAGTCCAATAGCTGCAATTTGATAAGTCGAAGACTCATTATCTAAAAATAAAGTTACTGCCTGATTAGCAAAAAGTTCTAACATTATAAACATAATAATTGAAAAAATAACTGAAATAATAATCGCTATTGATAAAGTATTCCACACTCTCTTTTTCAACCCAGCTCCATGATTATACCCAAGAATTGGTAACATTCCTTGTTGTATTCCCATAAGGGGCATTAAACATAAAGTATATAAACTGTTAACAGCTCCCATTGATGCAATAGCACTAGTCCCTCCATATTGAGAAAAAGCTCTATTTAGAACTATTAGTGCTATACTTGCACCCATAGTTCCTGCAAAAGATGCAAAACCTATACTAATAATCTCTCTTATTGTTTTAAAGTTTGGAAGAATATCCTTTATATAAATTTTTATAATACTTTTTCCTCGTATGTAAAAACTAACTAATATTAAAAATCCTACAAACTGCCCCAATACTGTAGCTAAAGCTGCACCTTCAACACCCCAGTTTAAGATATAAATTAAAATATAATCTAATACTATATTAATAATAGCTGAAGCAATCATTGAAATCATAGGTAAAACAGGAGCTCCTTCATTTCTAATTGAATTAATTAATGAAAAACTAATCATTTGAAAAAGAAATCCAGCTAATATAATTTGCATGTAATTAACTGAGTAACTTAAGATTTCATCTGTTGCACCAAAAAAGCTTAATAATGAATCTAAATTAAAAAATAATATAAGAATGGTAATAATAGATACTAAAATACAAAGCCCAATAGTACTTGTAAAAATTTTACTTGCTTCCCTTTTATTATTTTGCCCAAGACTTATTGAGAATAATACATTTCCTCCAACACCTATTAATGTTGCAAATGCAAATATAATCATCATTATAGGAAAAGTAATAGCGAGTCCCCCTAAAGCAGCTTCGCCTACATAATTACCTATAAAAATTCGATCTATGATATTGTAAATCGAATTTATTACCATCGCCACAATCGAGGGGAGGGAATATCTAATTAACAATCTTAATATTGACTCAGTTCCTAATTCATTTGTTTTTGACATATTGTTTCCTCTTCATGTTGTATAAACTAATATATTTCAAACCTAAAGCGAATACAAATTCATACGCAAATTATACATATTTGTACAAAAATAAATTAAATCATATAAGATTTAATTGCATTTTATACACAATTATAATATTTTATGAACATATAATATTATAAGGAACAACTATGATAGAAAAAGATACATTAAAAAAACTAATATTATCATTGGATAATAAAAACAAAACAGAAGGAATAAAAAAAACATATTGTAAAGAGATTAATCTTGGCAGAACATCAAAAGCTATGCCTAGTTCTCCTGAATTTAATGAACCAGGAATTCTTTTTGTAGCTAATGGTGAAAAAAAATGTAATGTTGGAGATAAAGAATATATCTATGGCTCAGGAGACTTTTTAATAACGTTATTACCTATGCCAGTATTTGGTGAAATCAGTAAAGCCTCTTCTACAAATCCTTTTATGGCTATTGGAATTAAAATTGATACTAATCGTCTTGCAAAAATAGAAAATAAAATTAATCAAACGGAAGGACCATATTTAAAAAATTTCAACACTAACCCCTCAGGAATAATTGCATCTTCTGCTAGTGAAAAATTACTAGATACTATGATTAGATTAATTGATATTGTTTGCAATCCTAATGATTTTTCTGTTTTAGGAGAGGGAATATTAGATGAATTATATTATAGAATATTATGTGACTCTACAGGAGGAAATATTAGAGCTTTATTAAAAAACAGAAATCAAGTAAAACAAATATCAAACGCAGTATCATATATTCATAATAATATTGAAAAACAAATATCAGTAGATGAATTAGCTGATTTAGTATTTATGAGTAGAACAGCTTTTTATACTGCATTCAAAAAAATAATGCATGTATCACCTCTCCAATATACTAAATCAGTAAAACTCTCAAAAGCTAATATTTTATTATCTGAAGGAAAAAAAACTAATGAAGCTGGTTATCTAGTTGGATATAATAGTCCTGCTCAATTTAGTAGAGAATATAAAAGATATTTTGGAATTAACCCATCGGAAATAAGACAGAAGATTTAAAAAGATTTAATGTAGTAAAAAAACGGGAATGAGGAATAATAGTTGGATAGGAAAATCTGATGTTTAAAATGGGAATAAAACCATATACGAAAGTAGAGCAAAAATTAGCTCTAAAAGAATTTGAACGTTTAGGATCAGTAACTGCCGTAATACAAAAAATAGAATCCTAAAAAACATAGAGATTATCAGATAACTAACTCAAATCATTATAAAAACATGAGAGAATGCCATATAAAACCTGATTTATTACTAATATATATAATAGAAAATGATATTTTAAATTTATCTTTAATTAGAACGGAAAGTCATAGTAAATTATTAAAATAATAAGACAAAATAGATTTTGTTCTTAGAATTTTTTTTTCATCAAAAAAATATCTGTTTATATAAAGTTATTTATATTTTTAGTAACTTATAATTTTAAACGATAACTCCAAAGGGCTTGAAAAATCATGCAAATTAGCCTTAAAACAAAAAATAACTATTATTTAATTTCTTATATTAAAAGAAATTATAATAGTTTCTATATTGTATCAATTATGGGTACTTAAATGCATTGGTACACCAATTCCAATACAAATACACGTTTAATGGGCTCTAGGGTGTATAAATTATAAATTATTATTTAAAAATTGCACAAAATAAATCTTTTGGATCAAATCCAAATGAAAAATTACAAAGACCTACACTATCTCCTGATAGTTGAATTTGAAACTTTATATTAGAATTTATTATTTTTTTATTCGTTAAAATAATAGGGAAATCTACTCCAACATTTGCAAGAGAAGTAAATATATTATTATAAAAATTATAATGAAATCTATAATCAACATAAGGTTTGATAACTACACCATTTTTAGTCTCCCATGGATAAAAAATACCAATAATCGGAAAAGGCCTAACATATACACTTAGAATTTCAAAATTATTAGTTTCTGTTTCAGTTAATTCCAATGATATATCATCAGATTGAGTTGTTTGTTCAATGGAAGTAAATACATCAATAGAAGCTCCACAATACAAATACTTATAAAAAGGATAATTATAGGATAGCGATAAATAATGCACTTCTGATTCATTATAATACGAATAACCATAATTTAATTTAATACCATCTTTTAGATAGTATTTAGGGTTTTCTTTATATTTGGCCCACAAAATTTTATCAAGTCTCTTTTTTATTTCTTTTTGTCTTGTTTTTTCAGATAAATTAATTTTATTATAAAAATCAAGTGCTATTAAATTATAATAAGATTCATCAATAAAGTTGTTAGCAATTAAAAAATCAGAATAATTTCCCTTAAAACTATTCAAATCATTAATATTAAACTTATAAACTATATTATCTAATAAATAATCATTCCTAATTATTGTTAATTCCTTAACTTCATTTTCTATTACAATCTCATAATAATTATCAAGAGGTAATATAGCTGTTTTGAAATCAAATTTATAGGTAATAAAAGTTTGATTAGCTAATAGTTTCTTATACTTATCAATTAACAACTTATAATTTTCATAAGATTTCATTTGCAAAGCATTTGATGGGTCAAAGTTTTTATCATTAATATTAAAGTTTAATTTTTCATCCAAATTTTCAAAAGGTATTTTAATCGAATATTCAAAATTAATATAATTACTCTCATTAAAATATAAATCTAAAATAAAAGCTTTTGCTTCATTATCTAAGTTTACATTAATTGATTTTGGAATAAGACTCAAAGTGAATACATCAGATGATTCTATTGAAGATAAAGCCATCAAAAGATTATTTTGAAGTTTATTAAGTATAGGGAGCATTTTACCATCAATTATTTTTATATTTAATAATTTTTCGTTTTCTTTTTCGATAAGAAAATTATTTACTTCTGAATTTCTTATTTTTTTTGCAACAATTGTTGGTTCATTATTTTTATCTACTTCAGAATATAAATAGGGTCTATTTAATAATTCTATTTTTCCTAATTGTTTCTCTTTTATATAATTAGCTTCTTGGGATGCTATTAAATTTTCATATTTTTCTATTAAGGATTTATATTGATTATAATAGTCATCAAAAATCTCAATTTGTTGAATTAAACTATTATCATTATTTATTATCTCAATATCTTTTTTTATGATTGAATTTAAAATAATATTCACTTCATTTTCAATTTCTATAATCTTTTGTTGAGATATAAGTTTACTCGCTTTTTCTTGGTCTTCTTTTTTAATATTTAATTCTATATTTGCTTGAGCTATTTCTATATTAATCTCATCTATCTGTTTATTAATTAAATCCTTTGATAAATCCTTATTAGAATTTAAATCTTCTTTTTGTTTTTGTAAGTCATTACTATAATTAATTAATATATTTTGATATTCATTTTGCCAGATAGCAATAGTTTGATTCGGTCTAGGTAAGTCTGATGTAAATTTATCTAAAGCAATTAATACATATTTAGCCATATCATAGTCTTCATAAGTTTCAATTATATTAGTAATTAAATTTTTTTTATTTTCAAAGGAAAGTGTTTCTTTATTCTTTTCATATTTATTTTCTAAAGAAGCTATTGTTACTAAATAATCATTTGTAATAATATCAATATAACTATCTGCTGCTGAATCATTAATAATAACTGTACAAAGATAAATATCATTACCAAAATTATCTTTTTCTATTTTAAAGCTCTTTTCAATATTAATAAAATTATTTTCAGTTGTTTGAAAAGAGGTAGTTGAAAATTTAGAACTTTCTAAATTCCCATTAGTATCTTCTTCAATTAAAATTTCTTCATTAAATACAGAAACTCTAATAATTTTTGACAAAGCTGTATATGCTTCTTTTTCAGCTGCTTCTTTAGTTTTTCCATACCCATTAGCACTTAAATTGTCAGAAAATAAAGAAGTAACTGTTAATGTTAACATTAATAGTATTAGTGTTAATTTTTTCACAAGAATAATCCCCAAAATTAATAAATTTGAAATGTCTTTATATAGTCTATTATCATAACACAGTTTTATAACAAAACCTATCTAATATTAGGAGAATTTATAATTTTCACTTTTTATTTACTTATAAAAATATTTTATGTAAAAAACTATAAAATTAATATAATATATTAGTTATTTTCTTCCTCTTCAACAAATCAACAACAACTATTTCACCATTCTTGAAGTGAACCTTAATCTCTCTTTTTGAAAATACTTCAATAATATCAACAATTGATATGAATAACTTAGGAGAAAACTCTGTAATTAAATCATTCTGGGATTTGAGAGTTTCTAGAAATCTATCAATCTGTATTTTTCTTGAATACTTATCAGCTCAAATAGCTTGTGTCTTTTTTAGCATTTCTTGAATAAAAAATGCACTCAAACTTAAATCATTCAAGAAAGAGTGCCTTTTTATTTTTAGAAATTATTTACATTGAAAATGTTGCTGTTAATCCCATAAGACTTAATCCCATTACAAAACTTTCGTTAAATCTATAGTCATAACCAATATTTGCCCAAGGAACAAAAAATACAACAGTACCTACAGAGTAATACGCACAACCACCCGCTTTATTTAATGGCAAGCCATCACCAAAATAATTTTTCCAAGTATATCCAAAACAAATATTTATACCTGTTACTTTTTGGGTATAAACTTCTCCCTTAATTAACACATTTGTACAATTCCCAATAATAGGATCAAAAAGACCTAAGCTTAAATTTTTTGTACTCTTTGCTTGTAATTCAACTCCATCAGGAATTAGAGTTGATTTTAATTCGTCAGTCAAATTTACATTTACAACAACATTTTGATTATTAGTATTAATGTTGTCATCAGCATAAATAAAAGTTGTTAATATCAATAAAGATAAAAATAAAATAATTTTTTTTGACATATTTTCCACCTCGATAAAGAAAATTTTAATGGTTGAATCTTAGCACAGTTTCTTAACAAAAACTATAAAATTAATGAAACTAATATTTATTTTTTTCTGTCACTTGTCAAATACATTAATTATGTAAAAAAATTAAAAATTAACATTATATATTAGTTATCTTTCTTTCTCCTCAACAAATCAACAACAACTATTTCACCATTCTTGAAGTGTACCTTAATTTCTCTTTTTGAAAAGACTTCAACTATATCAACAATGGATATAAACAACTTTGGAGAAAACTCTGTTATTAAATCATCTTGGCTTTTGATAGTTTCTATAAATCTATCAATCTGTATTTTCCTAGAAAACTTATCAGCTAGAATTGCTTGTGGCTTTTCTAGTTTCTATTGAATTATAAAATATTCTTTTGAAAAATTATTAGATAGGCTACAATTTATAAGAAGAAAAAAATGAGAATACCATGATGAATTTAAAATCAACATTGTAAAGCTTTATAATAATGGTAAACCAATAACAAAGTTACTAAGAGAATATAAATTATCTTCATCAACTTTAGCAAAATGTATTAACAGATTATTCGTAAACACAAATTGATACCTAGATAATTTCATCTTATTCTTAAATTATAATTCTGATTATTTTTCACACAACATTGCTCTCGCATCAATTACGACCTGCTCATCGAAACCCATATATTCCAAAAGACGAATTGCGTTTCTTGACTTTGATGGTCCTTTCTTCAACAGATAGTCAAATACAACCTCTTCTTTTTCAAAATGTTCACTAAAATGGTAGTTATCATATATTTCGTCCAATATTTCTGTCAATTCTATATCATGCGATGCGACAAGACACATGCTCTTTGTCTTATGCAGAACTCGTAACACCGCAGTCGAAGCAGCAATACGTTCAGGGGTATTTGTTCCACGTAAGATTTCATCAATAAAGCAGACACACCTTTGCTTCTTGCATTCATCCATAATTCTTCGAAGGGAACGAATTTCTGCCATGAAATAGCTCTCACCAATTTCAATGTTGTCACGTAAAGCCATG
>NZ_JBNAIC010000048.1:0-7471 GCF_050031695.1 Pleomorphochaeta sp.
GGGAATACATAGAAGTCATCAGCAACATATTTCTTAATACCTAATTCAGCCCAATTTGATAAAGATGAAGCATCCATATCATATGTAGCAGTATAATAAGCAATTAATGAAGTTGTATCATCTACAGTATAATATACTTGAGGAGTTACATATAAAGTACTTTCACTATTAGTATAATAAACATCTAAGTAAGTTGAAGCATCATCAATGTCAGCAGCAATTACAGCAGCTACTTCGAAATCAGAAGTATCACTTAACATTACTTTACCATCAATAGCAAAATCAATACCTAATGTACCAGTAATTGTTGCAGCAGCCATAGCTTCATCAGCATAGTCATAGTAACCTACAACTTCAACACCAGTTAAACCTTCTTCAGCAGTTAAATCATAATTAACAGCAACACCATAACCAGCAGTTAATTCAGTGAATGGAGTTAATACTAAAGAACTTTCGTCATCTGAAAGAACTGTTAAAGCTACAGAAGCATTGTAAGTTTGTGTATCACCTAATACATCACCAGCATTATACCAGTTTTCATAACCCATTGACATTTCAGACCAACCAGCTTGAATAGCTAACATATCAGCTGTATAAGAAATACTAGCTTCATCTGCAGATAAAGTAACAGCACCAGTATCAGCAATAGCAAAGTCGATATCTAAACAGAAATCTGTTGTATCAGTTGATTCTTCTAATACAACTGTAGCACCACTTGATAGAGAATCAGCTAAATCATAGGAACCAGAAGCTTCAGATACAGTACTAGTATAAGTTACATAAGAACTACCACTAAGTTGAGGGTCTGCATTAAGTGCGAAAACAGCAAATACAGAAACAGTTAATAAAGTTGAAATTTTCTTTAAATTTAATTTTGTCATTTCACTCTCCTAAAAATAAATTTTTATTTACCCGAATAATAGCACTTACTTCACACTTTTTTACTGTTCTTACACAAATTACACAATAGTTACACATGTAATACACATTAAAACATATTACTTAAATAATACTATTAATTTTAGAATTTGAAGAATTTAAGTTATCCATAAAGTTACAAATTTAAAAATAATGAGAAAAAATATTTCATTTATATTTTACATATTTATCATTTTTTGTATAAAAATATATTTTTGTAAACATATAGATTTATATTTAAAAATAAAATTCACATATCAATAAATTACTTAAGCCCTTGCGTTTTTTTTAGATTTATGATTTTTTCACTCTTTTTATTAGATTTTTCATAAAAATTAATACGAAATCATTATATAACACAATCAACAATGGAATTCTTATTTTTATTTTTAGGAAGATTCAATAACAAATGTGTATTTTTATCAAATAATTACCTTCGTCATTGAGTACTTTTTTAAATATGATAAACGTAATATGATTTTTATAAAAATATGACTTTCTTCCTTTTAATTAGTGATTATATTTATACAATGTAGCAAGAGTGAAAAACAACTAATTAGGAATACATATATGGACACAAATAATAAGAAAGAAGAAAATTCTTTAGTTTTAAACAGAGACATTTTTGAAAATGATCCCATCCCTGTTGCAATGAGAAAACTCGCACTACCTACAGTCGTTAGCATGTTAATAATTATATTATATAATATGGTAGACATTTTCTTTGTTGGACAACTTAATGATGCTAATAAAGTAGCATCTATTTCAGTAGCTTCACCAATATTTTTATTATTAATGGCCTTTGGTAATATGTTTGGAATTGGTGGTGCAACATTTATTTCAAGAGCACTTGGAAAAAGAAAAGATTATATTGTTAAAAATATAAGCAGTTTTTGTTTTTATGGCTCCATTTTTATAGGTATATTTAGTGCAGTAATATATTCACTATTTTCTAAATCTATTATTTATTTTTCTGGCGCCAGTGATAATACTTTTTTAGATGCGAAAATATATTTAGATACAATTGCATATTTTGCTCCAGTTGTAGTATTAACATCAACTTTATCTAATTTAGTCAGAGGTGAAGGTGCTGCTAAAAGAGCAATGAATGGTATGGTTCTTGGAACTATTACTAATATCATACTTGATCCTATTTTTATTTTAGATAAGATATCTATCTTTAATATAAATATTTTTTTAATTGGAATGGGTGTTAAAGGAGCAGCAGTAGCTACTATTATAGGGAATTGTATTTCTGTAGCTTATTTTATTTGGTTTATAGTAATAAAAAAGACTTCAATACTAAATTTAAATATAAAATATTTTAAAATGAGGAACAGAATATTTATAGAAGTATTTTCAATTGGACTTCCAGCAGCTTTAGTTAACATATTAATGAGTGTTAGCAATATCTTATTAAATATAGTATTAGCAAAGCATGGAGATATTGCTATTGCTGCAATGGGAGTTGCTATAAAAGCAAACTTACTTACAGTATTAATTCAAGAAGGAATTGCCTCTGGATCTCAACCTTTAATAGCATATAACTATGGAGCTAAAAATATAAAAAGACAAAAAGCATCAATGAATTATGCTATTAAATTAAACTTCATCTTTGGCCTTATATTATCTATATCATATATAATATTTGCAAATCAAATAGTTCATATTTTCATTTCTGATACTGAAGTTATAAAATTAGGAGCTATGATGCTTAGAACCTTAATGATTTCTATACCTTTCGTTGGAATAATGTTTGTCTATCAATTCTCATTCCAAGCAATGGGAAATGGATTTGCCTCATTTATCTTAGCTGTAAGTAGACAAGGTTTTATATATATCCCTGTTTTATTTTTAGCTGATTATATAATAGGTTTAAATGGTATTGCATTTGCTCAACCAATTAGCGATATTATTTCAGCACTTATTGGATTTATCATATTCTTAAAATTGGAAAAAAAGTTTAACAGCTAAACTACTTCTGCATAAAAATATTAATTGCTATTATAATAATTTTCATAAATAAGTATCAAATATTGTATTATCTGATACTTATGATATAATTTAAAATGTGATTTTGATATAAAGAGGCTATGATTATGAATAAAAAACATTTTTTAGTTCATTGCATTATATTTTCAATTAGTATTTTGATTTTAACTAGCTGCCCAACACCGGGTTCAGACAACTTTGAAATACCTGATGTAATGCAAATGAATTTAATTAGTAAAGACTCTAATTTTACAATAATAAATGGAGAAACTACATCTGAAAGTGTTTTACTTTCATATTCTTCCCCAAATAATATGAATCCTGAAGATGGGACTATGTACTATTCTATAGATTCAAGCCCATTTAAAGTCTGTAAAACATCTAATGTTATAGAGATAAGCGAGAACGGCACCCATCATATTGAAATATATTTTGAAAACAAATTAGGTGAAAGAGGAAATAGTTTTGTATCATGTGATTTTACAATAAATAAACTATCTACAGTACCTTCTTTTAAATTATTTTCAGATATGTACAGTAATGAACAAATAGATGAAATAACAAATGTAGAAGAAATATATATAGAACCTACTTTCCCAATTGATGAAACAACAATTTATACATTCCAATATAAAATTAGTGAATCTAGTGATTGGATTACAACATATAATAGAACACTAATATATCAAACTAGTGAAGGTGAAAATTCAGAATTAACTATATATATTAGATATGAAGAAAAATCTAATTTAGGTGATGATGCAATAAATACTAAAACCATAACTATTGATAGATTAGCACCAACTGAATTAACCTTTTCTTATCCAACTACACAACCATTTAGAATTGCAAAAACTCTTTGGACGAATAATAATACAGATTTAGTAAATATTGATGTTTATTATAAATCAGGAAGTACAACAAATTACACTTTATTAGAATCAATTGGCGATGGTTCTTCAATAATCCAAGAAAATGATGAAAACGAAGTTGGGGCTATAGAAGAAACAACCTTTAAATATATATTAAAAGATAGAGTTGGAAACGAAAATACTTGTTTTACAGAGTCTATCACACCTGGAAACAGTTTTGACCCATCTACTAAAGCCCTATATGTAACCCCTAATGGGACAGGTTTTGGATCTACTTGGGAAACAGCTTATGGTGATTTACAAGATGCAATCGATGATGCCGCCTCTTCTGGAATAAAATTTGTAAATGTAAAAGAAGGTACATATTATCCTACTTCACATCCTAACGGTTTAGAATCATATGCTAATAATGGCCTTCATTTCGCACTAAAAAATAATGTAACAATTACTGGAGGATTTAAAGGTAGTGAAACCGATAATGTACCTATCGGTGGTGAAACAATATTAAATGGGAATAACACATCCTATCATGTAATTTACTTACCAAGTTCTTCTTCTATTACATCTATAGCTATTTTAGATAATGTTAGCATAACTAAAGGAAAAGCTTATGGTTCTTCTCAAAATGGAGGTGGAATTTACTTACAAGGGGCGACACCTACACTAAAGAACTTAAAAATATATGATAATTATGCATCTTCTGGATCTGCAATATATATAGAAGATGCATCAGTTACACTTAACAATATACAACTATATAATAATACTTCTAGTAATGGTGGCGTAATAAATATAAATGCTTGGTTAAATTATTATGAACAAAATTTTAATAATTTAAGAATATTTAACAATGATGATTATTCAATTTATGGAAATTCTAATAAAAAAATAAAAGTAAATCTAAAAAACACATCAATATTTAAAAACGGAAAATCTACTATACATGTATATAATGAAAGTTTAATTAATATGTACAACTGTTCAATAGCTTATAATAATGCATCTTTATCTGATACTGGATTTTCTACAACAAGCGATATAATAAATAGTATAATTTGGAAAAATGGAGAAAATAATGATTCAAGTGGAACTTATTATCCTTATAATTCTATTCAAAATGCAAAGTGCTCAATTATTCAAGATAAAAATATAATAGGTGATGGTTATATTGCTATTTCTAAAGATACTAGATTATTTAAGTATGATAATGATGATGACATAAATAATGATTTCCTCTCTCTTTATGAAGATGTTAGAAACCCCGCATTAGATATGGGAATGAGTATTGAAGGTATAACTTCTGATATCAATAATAATCAACGTTTAGTTGATTTAAACCTAACACAAATTGATAATCTTAGACCAAGCGATATTTTACTTATTAATGAAAAATCAGGATATAATGGAAACTATTGTGATTTAGGACCTTACGAAATACAAATCCCAGAAACAATGCCAGAATATTTATTTGTCGACAATAACGCAGCCCCATCAGACTATTCTTTATTTGGATATACAAGTGATAATCCATCTAATGATATACAAAACGCCCTTTATTTAGCATCCATTTACGATATTGCTGAAGTTCATGTTGCTAAAGGTATATATTATCCAAAAGAAAGACCCGCAATTACTAGCGATAATAGTAGTGAATCTGAAAGATTCCACCATTTTATGCTAATCAATAATATTAAATTGATTGGTGGTTATCCATCTTCTTTCTCTAATTCTTTTGAAGAAACAATTCTTTCAGGAAACATTGGAGATCTTAATGACAATACTGATAATTGTTACCACGTTTTCTATCATTCTGGAAACTTACATCAACTTAACCCATCTGCTTGGATACAAAAATGTACAATTTCTGATGGATATGCTTGGGGATACGTAAATCATTATAATGGTGGAGGTATGTATAATTGTGCATCATATCCAACAATAGTAGATTGTAAATTTGAAAATAATTTTGCTAATGAAGGTGGAGCAATATATTCATTAATGGACAATGGAGATTCCGGTACTCAATCAATTTGGCAAAGTATATTTTTAGACAATACAGTAAGTAACGCAGGTGGGGCTATATATGTTAAGGATAATATTCAATTAGATTTAAATCAGACAGTTTTTATTGGCAATGATAGTGAAAATAGCTACGGTGCTCCATCTATTCATTTAAAACCTTCAGCAAATTTAAATTGTTATCAATCAACTTTTGTTAATAATCCAGTTTCTCTTAATATAAATATGACATCAATTATTATTGAAATAGGAGGAACTACACCATCTAAATTCTATAATAGTTTAATTTTTGAAGATGTTGATGATTATACTGGAACTAAAGATGAAATAACCGGAGAAGATATTAGAGAAAGTATGTATTTTAATACAGTAATACCATACCATAGTAATACTGAAGGAATAAGCTTTGTAAATACAAGTTATCAAGAAAATTTTGCAAAAGCTTTTGACCAAATATTAACTGAAAAAGATCTATATTTTAACCATAATGTAAGTCCTGGAAATCAATATTTATATCATACTGGAGATCCATCCTATATATTAAAAGATATAGTTGATTTAGATAATGATAATAATACAAGTGAATATATCCCTTATGATATATTAGGTAATCCAAGATTAACTAATGGTGAATTATCTATAGGAGCAGTACAGTCAGAGCCTGAATATGTAAATTACTAATAATAACTTTACACTTATATTTTTAGATAAAAGTATATAAAATCTTCTATATTTATTATAGAGACTACATTTATTTAATAATTTAACTCTTTTAAATAGTCTTATATTATAATTGAATATGTAAATTATTTATATTTTTTAACATATTTAGAATAAACAACTTTTCCAGCTATTGGTAATATAAGATTAAGGGATAGTCCTATAAAAAAGTAAATATTAAAAAAAGCATTATTTAGTATCGCATTATTTAAAAAATACCTAACTGACAATATTCCAATAGGAATATTTAATAATAAGCTAACAATAAGACCAGGATTATATAATTTATGAGCTTTTATACCTAGAGCAATATGAGATACTCCAGCAAAAATTGTAAAATAAGGAATCCATAAACCTAAATTTATAGAATAGATAGAAAATATTCCAAACAAAGGCAATAATACCCAAATATAAAATATATTTACAAAAAATATAAAATTTCTATCTAAAGGTCCCTCTTTTTGTTCTATTTTAAAAATATCATGATTAAAAAAATGTTGAAAACCGCCGGGAAATAAATATTCTTCACTCTCATGAAGCATATAAAGAGGAGTTTGTATTATTATTAAAAAAACTGGAAAGTTAGATTTTTTAATAAAAACAAAACTAAATAAGGTCAAATAAAACGCTAATACAAAACCTATGTGTGCCCAATTATCTTTTAGCCAGTTATAATAATCTTTAACTTTCATAATATTTTCTCCCATAAATTTATTAAATCGATTATATATTACTCATCTTATAATTTACTTGCTTTAATGAATATATCAGTTTTATTATATAATATATGAATTTCCAAGATCAATTAAGAAAAAATGTTAGAACTTTTTCAATTAAATTAATTACAGTAGTTTTTATATTATTTGTCACAATTACTCAAATAATGAATTTAGTTGAGAAAAATGTTTATAAAAATGAAAGTATAAGCTTCTTAGACAACACTTTTATTG
>NZ_JBNAIC010000049.1:0-3604 GCF_050031695.1 Pleomorphochaeta sp.
TGCTGATGCTGGATATGATTGCAAAGAAAATTATGAATATTTAGAAAAACATAATATTAAGAGTTTTATCAAACCATCTACTTATGAACAAAACAAAAAGAGAAAGAATAAAAGTGATCCTAGTAGACGTAGTAATATGAAATATCATCAAAACATTGATGCATATGAATGTACACAAAGCAAATATATTTCAAGAAGAAAAGATCTTGAAGAAAGAAGAAGTGAAAATTCAAGAAAGAAAGGTTATATTCCAAAGTTAGAGCAGAGAATTTATCAATCCTTTAGTGGTTGTAAAACCTGTTCTGTAAGAGAAGCTTGTATGAAAACATCAGCTAATAAATTTGATTTTAAAAAATTATTTGTAGATACACAACTTGATATTTATAGAATTAATACTAAGAAAAATATTGAGAGTGATGAAGGTAAAATCATAAGAGTTAATAGAAGTATTCAAGCAGAAGGAAGCTTTGCCTTAATTAAACATAGTTTATCTTTTAGGAGATTTAAAACAAAGAGTTATGCTTCTGTAGAAACAGAGTGGTTACTGCTTAGTATGAGTGCAAATATTATTCGTTTTATGCATCGGCTAGAACAAGGACTTATTGGAACTCCTTTTGAATATCAATGTAATTCAGATATTCAAGAAATCCCAAGAGCTATTTAATAATTAATAACAAGATTTTGAATCAAAAATTCTAGGAAAAGACTTCTAGATAATATTATTATGTTTAAAACCTATGATTAATTAATGAAATTAAAGATTTAATACAAATTATACCAAAATTATAATTAAAGACTTGGATAAGAAGTCAAATGAACTGAATAAATAAAAAGAACTGCTGCTTAGCTAATCAGAAATTAACTTTTGCAACAGTCCCTTCTTTTATACATAGCTTATATTTATAAAATCTTATTATTTTATACAAATAATATTTTATTAAAAATATATATTTCTAATAAGCTCTAGATATTCATCAAATCTAGAATGTTCTAATTTTAAATTTTTCAAATCAGGTCTATCATTAACAACTAAATCAAGGAATTGATTTATATCATTTTTTATTTTATCATTAAGAGATATTTTTAATGTGGGATCTATAACATTTAAAAGCCTAAAAACATCATTTTTATGCTTTTTTATATCATGAGAATCAACCGGCTCCCCTTTTTCCTTTTTTAATTTCAAATCTAACCAAGCTTTAATTTTAAAAAGTATTAATATTTCAGTAGAAAGGATTGAACATTCAGATATCTCTTTTTGTCCTTTTTTTAATAAATCGTAATAATCATCATTTAATAATATAGCTGAAAGACTTCTTATATCATCACTAATATGGATTGGTGCTAATCCATTATCATACTCTAATTCAAAAGACAGCGGTGATCTGCTAAAAAGTTCAATCATTTTTGGAAATTCAGAATTTATAGGATCTGTAAATCTATAAAACTGTTTTTCACCTGAACTTTTTAAGCGAGTTTCATATCCACCGGCTTCTATAAATCGCCAAAACATTTTTCCAAAAGATATATCTAACACCTCAAGAAAAAGAACAATATCTAAATCTTTTGTTGCTCTAAATGGAATACCATATTCTTCCATAATAATATCGCAAGCAGTACCACCAATAAGAATATATTGATTAGTATAATCTTCAAAATAATCTTTAAACTTATCTAATCCCTTTACCATTTTTCACCTTTTAAAATATTTTCTAGTTCACTTTCAACTCTTTCATCTTTGTCATCCAATAATGAAGCATATAGAGAAATTAAATCAACATGATTATTTTTAACAAATAAGGAAGGGTCATATTTCCAAATCTCAAGTTTAACTAGATTTTTGTCCTTTATAATATCGTTATTATTTACTACCTTTATATTTAATTTATTATAATTTTTATAATAAATTGCCCTAACTTTATTCTCAAAATAATTTAACATTGATAGCTCTGACAAAGACTCTAACCCAGCAATAAATGAATTATCTGGAACCTTTTGAACATAAACAATTTTTTTTATAGGATTTATAAGATAGTTTTTACCTTTTTCAAAATAATAATTATCAACTATTCTCTTATATTCTTTACTACGTCCAGTTTTGCCACCACTATTAAAATCTATCAATTTAGCATCATATAATTCATTTAAAGCTCTTGATGCAGTAATTAATGTGAAATTCATTTTCTTTGCAAAGGATTCATTATTAATAGTAATATTTTTATTATAGATAAAAAACAAAAAAGCTAACTGAGCTGATGGAGAGAATTTTTGAATTTCTTTTTTAACTAAATTAGGAGTATTTTTTAATAACAATCCAAGAAATGGCAAAAACATTTGACCATCTTCACTAATGAATGAAATTCGCCTCTCAATTAAGGTTTTTTTTCTGTATGAAGATATTTTATTAAAGTAAAATATAAAATTTCCTTTTTTTAGATTATTTAAAATTTTTAAGTTCTTCTCAATCATATCAATACTTGGTAAATCATTTTTTACTTCAAGCAAAATACATGAAATATCAAGAATTCTTATTTCATAAAAATTATATTTTTCTTTTAAAAACATGGGAATTTTATTTATCTCATTAAAAGAAAATAATTCAAATTTATCATCAATATTATCTTTAATATTATTCTTTAAAGCTGATAACATAATAAAAAACTCCTAATATAACATTACATATCTCTAATATAACATTAGTAATGTTAGATTTCAAGTTATTTATGTTATATTAAAAAATAATATATTAAAAAACTTTTTATTTTGATACTACTATTAATTATGTATTACCAATATACTAATATAAATTATAAATTAAAGAGAAAACATAGAGCATGAAAACAATAATAGAAAACTCACTAAAATATATAAAAGACTTCTTCAAAGATGATTATAGCGGGCATGATTATTATCACTCACTAAGAGTATATAATACAGCAATAAAAATTGAAGAAGTAGAAGAAGAAAATAATCAAGCTATTGATTTAACAAGAGTTAAATTGATAGCCCTACTTCATGATGTTGATGATTATAAAATTTCCCCTAAAACTAACAAGAATTTAGATAATGCTAGATCTTTTTTAAAAGATAATAATATAGCAAATGATGAAATTGAAGCAATAATTTCAGATATTAGTAACTTATCATTTTCTAAAGGTAAATCTTCAGATTGTTTATCGATTGAAGGAAAAATAGTTCAAGATGCTGATAGATTAGAAGCACTTGGGGCTATTGGAATTGCTAGAACCTTTGCATATAGTGGCGCTAATAATAGAGCTATATATGATCCAATAGATAATAAAGACTCCGCGATTAAACACTTTTATGACAAATTATTAAAACTAGAAGATCTAATGAATACAAACTATGGAAAACAATTAGCTAAAGAAAGAACCAATTTCATGAAAGACTTTCTCAACGAATTCTATAAAGAATGGAATATTAAATAGTTAATAAAATAGGAAATTATTCTATATTAACTATTTTTATATTCTTCCTTTTTTTTCTAGATAAATTTCAATTTCTTTAAAAGCAAGTTCTAAGTGTTCTTTGTCTTTTTTTACTGCGTTTTCAGAATCTCCATTTAAAATATAATCAATAATGA
>NZ_JBNAIC010000050.1:0-12326 GCF_050031695.1 Pleomorphochaeta sp.
TAGATGACTAATTTCTAATTTTACTTTTACTTTCTTTGCTAAGCTTATTACTTCATTTAATGATGTAATAACATCATCGCCTTCACATCTATGATGAGTTGCAAATATTTTATTATGTTTTTTAACAACTTTAAGTAAAGAAATTAGTTCTTTTTCATTTGCAAATAAACATGGAGGATAATAAAGTCCTGTTGAAAAACCTATACATCCTTGTTCTAAACTAATATCTAAGAGACGACACATCTCATCTATTTCACTATCAGTTGCTTCTCTATTTGCATTAGGTTTAATAACACAAGCTCTTAAAGCACTATGACTTTGCATAAATAATACATTGGTATTGGGAATATTTTTTTCAACTTTTTTGCAAAATGAATTAAAATCAAAATAATCATAATTATATGATCCTAAAACATCTTTTGTTAATTCATGAATAGAATTAACAACATCATCATCGTCTAAATCAATTGGAAATGTACCAACACCACAGTTTCCCGCTATTTCACAAGTAATTCCTTGCTGAATTTTACTTCTCATTTCTGGTGATCTTAAAATTTGTAAATCTGAATGACCATGAACATCAATAAAACCTGGTGTAATTATTTTATTACTACAATCAATTACTAAATCACAATTAATATTTATATCTTTATCTTTAACTATTTTTGTAATTTTATTAGATTCTATTAAAATAGAAGCATGGAATGGAGAATTATTGTCTCCATCTATTATTATTGCATTTTTTAACAAATATGTTGATTTATTCATTTTTAATTAAATCCTCAGAAAATATTATTTAATCATACTGCAAGGTCTAACACAATTTTTTTTTATATACAAGGTTTAGTTATCTAATACACAAACACAATTATACTTATTTTTCCTTTCAATTAACATTAAAATAAGTCCATATTTATTTACAACAAAATTAATAACATATATACTTCATAAAGTTTGTTATAATTTTTATAAAAATAATTATTTTTATTATATTGTTTATAACAAAAAAATAAATATAATTGAAACTTGGAGGTTTTAATATATGAACATTGCTTTAATAATTGCTGGTGGGAATGGGCAAAGAATGCATCAAGATATACCAAAACAATTTATTAACGTTGACGATAAACCAGTAATAATTTATACACTCGAAGCTTTTCAAAAGCACCCAGATATTGATTCGATTTATGTTGTTTGTTTAAATGGATGGCATGAAATTCTTTGTGCTTATGCTAAACAATTTGAAATATCAAAATTAAAAAAAATTGTTTGTGGTGGTAATAGTGGAATGGAATCTATTAGAAATGGTATTATGGCAATAAATCAAGATTACAATGATGAAGATATCGTTTTAGTTCATGATGCAATAAGGCCTATGGTTTCACAAGGCATAATTTCAGATAATATCGCAAAATGTCAACTTTATGGATCTTCAATTGCTTCAATTCCATGTGGAGAAGCTATGTTAGAAACGTTGGATAAAAAAATTTCCACATCACAGTATGATAGAGATAAATTAATGAGAGCTCAAACCCCTCAAGCTTTCCCACTAAATAAATTAGTTTGGGCACATGAAGAAGCAATAAAAAGAGGAATAACTAATTCAGTAGCATCTTGTACACTAATGATTGAACTAGGAGAAAATGTTTATTTTTCTGCAGGATCTGAGAAAAATATTAAGTTAACAACTCCTGATGATATTGAAATATTCAAAGCCTTATTAGCTACTAAAAAAACAACTTGGTTGAAAAAATAATTTATGTATTATAATAATAAAATATATCAAAATGATTTACTTTCAATAATTAATGACAATAATTTATCTAAATTAAATGATAGGTCCATTCTAATCACAGGTGCTTCTGGGATGATAGGCTCTGTAATTGTAGATGCACTTTTATTTAACAATGAACAAAATAATACAAATATAAAAATATTTGCATTAAGCAGAAATACTAATACATTAAAAAATAGATTTATTTCTAATATTAATAATAAGAACTTAATATTTATACAACAAGATATTAGTAATGATTTTAATTTCGATTATAATTTTGATTATATAATCCATGCTGCTAGTAACGCATATCCAAAAGCTTTTTCACAAGATCCAGTTGGAACTATTATAGCAAATGTTAACGGTGTAAAAAATTTATTAGACTATAGTAAAACTCATGGACTAAAGAGATTTTTGTATATATCTTCTGGGGAAGTCTATGGACAAGGAGATAGTAATATTGATTCTTTTGATGAAAAATACAGTGGATATGTTGATAATACAAATGCTAGATCATGCTATCCAAATGCCAAAAGAACTTCTGAAACACTTTGTATAGCTTATAAAGAACAATATTCTATTGAAACTTTAATAGCTAGACCTTGCCACATTTATGGAGCTTCAACAACAAAAAAAGATAACCGTGCTACAGCACAATTTATTAATAATGTTATTAATGATAAAAATATTGTAATGAAAAGCAATGGTTTACAATTAAGATCTTATTGCTATATTAGTGATTGTGTATCTGCTATAATTAAGATTCTTTTTGAAGGTAAAACTGGTAATGCCTATAATATTTCTAATAAAAAATCTAATGTGACAATACGTGAATTAGCTCAAACCTTAGCAAAATGTAATAATAAAAAAGTTATATTTGAAAACCCAAGTGATATAGAGTTAAAAAGTTATAACCCTGTTACAAAATCAGTATTAAATTCTTCTAAATTAGAAGAATTAAAATGGGCAGCTAAAGTTAATCTAAAAGAAGGTTTACAAAGAACAATTGATATTTTACTTGATAAATAAACTAATAATAATAATATCCTTTCTATAATGGATATTATTATTCATTTAAATTCAATAAAGCATCAAACTCTTTATCTAAAGAAATCTCAAATAAATTAATTAATTTTGTATAATTTGATTTACTCAAAGTAAGAGCAAGATTTGCCCTTAATTCATCAATAAGAGAAATAGGAATAATAGCTAATGGAAATCCATTTTCTAAAAGTATTGCCGCAAAAATTAATGAAGCAAATAAGAAACTATGTTCTTCAAATGGTTTAATTCTTAATAATCCGGCAAACATAAAACTTGCTTTAACTAAACCATTTACAATGGTCCAATCATTATCATATTGAAAGATTAATGTTTCTATTTGCATATCAACATCATATTCTTTTAAATCAAACGAACTAGGATTAGAAATTTTAGCATTTCTATAGTTTGGTAAATAAAAATCATCAATGCTTTTAAACAAATCTTGATATATATCTTTAATTCTAGCTTCACTTATAAAAGGATTAGGTTTTGAGTTATATGGTAAAATAGGACCATAACCCACTTGTTTATAGAAATTAATTAAAATAGATTTAGCATTTAAGATTAGCATTTTTTTATCAAATGAAATATTAGAATAATTTTTATCAGCTAAAACTTTAATAATGTCATTTGAATCAATTTTTTCTTCACAAAAAGCAAATAATAAAAACCTATTAACACTTTCTTCAAAATAATTTTGATATTCTTTTAAATTAGAAATAACTTGATTAAAAGAATTTTGCTTATTAATTAAATCATTAAAATTTAAAGAATCAACTCTTAAATCAATATTTTTAATATGTCTAATTGTTCTTCCATCTGAAGGTTTAGGCGCAGTTGATGGAATATTCCAAGCCCAAGAAGATTTTGTAACACCATCTATTCTATTTTCACTACAAAGGATTCTAACTCTTCTCTCTGAGATTCCCCACTTCTTACTTGCCTCTTTAACACTAATATATTTCACTACAACACCTCAAAAGCTACCTATAAAGGAATTATAAATTAAATTAAATTAGATAACAAGCTTTTCTTATAAACAATGTTTCATTCCATATATTATATTATAAGTTTTAGTTTGAATAGAGGTTTTTTACATTTGACGTTTTTTACAAATTTTAAGATAATGTAAAAGATGTTTAAAAAAACATATATTTAAGGAGCTCAAATCTTAATGAATAAATATGATGTAATAATTGTTGGTTCCGGCCCTGCTGGTATGGGGTGTGCTTTTTCTCTTTTAGAACAAAAGCCTAATCTTAAAATCTTAATTTTAGATAAACACAAATATTCAACTGGTGGAATGAGAAATGATTGTAAAATGAATTTTACTTATCCTATTGGTTTTCCAACAGAATATTGGGAAAAAGAATTAGCTGATGAATATTTGGATAAAGTTATTGATTTATTTAACCCAAATATATTAGAGAAATCTAATATAAGAAATTATCAAAAAAGAGCAGAGAGACTTGGATGTAGCCTACTTGAAATCAAGCAGACACATTTAGGAACAGATGGGGGATTAGAGTTAATTAAAGAAATGCTTAAAAAACTTGATTCTTATGGCGTTGATTTAGCTTTAGGTGAAACTATGGTAAGTATAAACAAAGATAAAAAGACCATAGAAACTGATAAAAGAACTCTCTCTTATAATAAAATATTAATAGCTCCTGGAAGACAAGGTTTTCATTTTTTACAAAACATTATGCAAAGTTTAAATATAGGATATGTTGATAACATAGTTGATATTGGAATTAGAGTAGAAACTCAAATAGAACAATATCCTATAGTAAAAGATTACTATGATCCTAAATTCTATTTCCCAGAAAAGGTTAGAACTTTCTGCACAAATAGTGGTAAAGCTCATGTAGTAAGAGAAACTTATACAACAAATAATGGTGATAAATGGTTTAGCGTAAATGGACATGCATATTCTAATAATGGGAATAACCAAAATGGTTTAGTTAACTTCGCAATTCTAAAAACTGTTAAATTAACAGCACCTCTTGCAAGTGGTCAGCAATATGCTGAAAATTTAGGGCTACAAGCTGCTCTATTAGGAGGAGGAAGACCCCTTATGCAAAGAGTTGGTGATTTTAGATTAGGTTCAAGAAGTAAAGAACATACATTTAACTCTGATCCTTACAATTTTAAGCCATCACTTCCAAACTGTACTCCAAGTGATATCTCGTTAGCTATGCCTTCTAAAATACTAAGAGCAATTTGGAAAGCTATGAAAAATCTTGATACTATAGTACCGGGAGTACTACATCCTTCAACTATCATGTATTATCCAGAAATTAAATTATATGCTAATAAACCAACATATAAAGATGAATATTTTAAAGTATGTGATGATATTTATTTTGCCGGAGATGGAGCTGGTACCTCAAGAGGTATTACAGGCGCTTGGGCAAGTGGAATGAGAGTTGCTATGGGAATGCTTCAATAATAGTTATTTTAAAGACTTGAAATTTATATAAATCTCAAGTCTTTATTTTTAATTAAAACTACTACCATAATCTCTTGCAACAAAATCTTTTTCATCACTATAAGTTAACCCAATTAATATTGCATAACTAAACATGAATAATAAAGAGTGAATATTCTCTTGCATTAGTGCAAAATCTACAAAATATGAACTTAATAATATAGCAAAAACTTGAAAGAGGAAAAATAAAACAAATCTTTTTCTTCTATAGGAAGCACTAAAATAATCTTTGAAAACAACAACCATTGAAAAAATCAATAATCCAACGAAACCAATTAAAGCTAATATACCATAATTAACTAACAAGGTAATAAAGATATTAAAATATCTTCCATTATTTGATAAAATTGAATTCGCATTTTCAATATTATTATTAATAAACAATTGAGCTAAATTATCTTGTGAAATACCAAGTATATAATACTTTTTATCAAAACCTAATATAGTATTCCAAACTGCTTCTCTTGGATTATTAACATTGATCCAATTTAGTTTAAACAAATCTATAAAGAATAGTTTAATATCAGCTGCTATAGTAGTATTACTTATTAATACATATAGAACTAAAATAAGTAGCAAAGAGAAAAATACTATAAGTCCACCTTTAGATTTTACTTCATTTTGTACATCATATTTTATCAAAATAATAAAATATAATATAGAAAAAATAAGCACCCAAATTACTAAGCTGAATATTGAACTATATGATTTTGTTAAAAAGATATTAATACAATTTATTAATACTAAAGTAAAAAATAAATAAGTTAAGCGTGTTCTTTTAAAGTAAAGAACTAAGAAAAAGTATATAAAAGTTGAATACAATAGCAAAGATGCTAGTGAACTTGAATCATTTATAATTCCATTTAATGGTTTCCCTCTTGGAGCAACTTTAAATATAAAAGCTTTAAGAGCAGTATTTTGTAATGTATCTGCTAAACCTAAGAAAGAAATTAAATATATTAAAAAACTAATTATTGATAAAGAAGAAACAATTGTAACAAAACATATTGCTATTTTAGAAACACTTCTAATCCATCTATATTTATTGCCATAAATAAGCATCACATAAAAAAACAAAAATGAATGAATTATATAATAAGCATTGTTAAATGACGAAAACGTAGTCTGATGAAACACTGTTAATAAGAGCAAATAAATCATAAATATACTGCTATACTTAAATGCTGGAGTATTAATAACACTAAGCACATTATTTATTTTATGATCATAAAACAATAAAAACACACCCCAAAATATTAAATATAACTTACCAGCTAAACTAATAAAATCATATATTAATATAATAGCTCTTGGAGCACCAATAAAAAAATTATTTATATTCAAAAATAGAGTAAAAAAAATATAAAAATAAATATAAATATTTTTATTTTTGATTAATCTTTTATTATTTTTAATATCCATTATTTCCTAACCTAAAGACACTATAACACAAAAATTTTGCATTGTGTCAAATTGTTTCTTAACTATATTCTTTTTTATTTTTAATTAAAAGTATAAAACAAAAAATACAAATTATTTAAAACGATATATATTTATGCAACCAATTTAAACTTAATTCTTTCCACTGCCCACAATGATCATCAAGTTTATAGCATTCTGTTGTACACATTGATAAACCATGTTCTCCATTAGGGAACATATGATATTCACATTCCACATTGTTTTGTATTAAAGCATTTACATATAATAAACTATTATTTATATTTACTGCTTCATCATCTTGAGTATGCCAAATAAAAGTTGGTGGGACATCTTTTGTTACTTGATTTTCTAGTGATAACAATTCAATTAGTTCATTATTATTTTTAGTTACCCTCATTTTTGAACCTTCATGTGCAAACTCTTTCATAGTAATTACAGGATAACATAAGATGGTAGCATCAGGTGAATTTAAACCATTATCAATATTTGTTAACTCTTTGATTTTTGGATGATTATAAAGAGTTGATAATGAAGCAGCTAAATGAGCTCCTGCTGAAAATCCAATAACGGCAATTTCAGTTGGATTAACATAAAAAACTTCAGCCCTATTTCTTATTTGAACTAAAGCATCACTTAATTCTAATAAAGGATTTAAATCTCCAGCTTCTTCATTTATAGAATATTCTAATATAAATGTGTTCATTCCTTTTGCAAAATAATAAAGAGCTACAGGGTCTTTCTCCCTTGGAGAAACTTTTTCATATCCTCCACCAGCAACTACTACCATTGCACTTCTTATATTATTTAATAAATTGTTTTCATCATAATCATGTATGTAACCAGTTAAAGGCACTCTATTCGGTCCAACTGAAAGCTGAATAATCTTCATTATCCTTATCTCTCCTTAATTATTAAATATAATTAATTTTATTTAGAATAGTTTTTTATATACTATATTTTTAATACTCTAATTACTTAAACACACAATGTCAAATAATATTACAAAATTTCTATATTAATAAATAAATATTTATCCTTTTATAATAAAATAAAACAAATTTTTTATCTCTCAAATATCTATTATCTGAGTAATTTTTATATCCAATTTTAAAAATAAGTAGATAACTACAATCAGAACTAATGAAAAAATAAATAATTGATTGACAGTAATTGCTGTAAATGGTATTTTTCAAAAGATGTATCCAAACGGATAAGACTATTCTAGGAGAGGTTTATACATGCCTTCAAATGATAATAAAGGAACTGATAAAAGTTCAAAAAAGAATGTTAAGTTTAACTCACATAAAAAGAAGAAAGTAAATATAGGTTTTATTTTTGGAATGATTGTTCTAATTTTAATTGCTATTTCATTTGTAGCTGCACCTGCAATTAGTGCAATTGTTGGTCAATCAGCAAGCAATGGTATAACATTTGGTTCTTATGATGGCGAAGAAATCGCTTATACACAAGATTCATATTTTTATGACCAATACCAATTATATGGTTCTCAATATGATACTTCCTCTTCAAGTGGAGACTTAGCTTTATACAATATTTGGAAAAGCGCATTTGATAGCACTGTATATTACACAGCTATTACAAAAATGGCTGAAGAAGTTGGTTTCAAAACAACTGAAGATACTATTAATAGTGCTATTATTAACAGTGGTTATTATGATGAAGATGGACAATTTAGTAAAAAACTATATGAAGAAACTTCAGCACAACAAAAAGATTCTATTAGAAAATCTATTACTAGAAACTTACCATATAACAATGTAGTTTCTGATATTTCAACGGCACTAACAAGTGATGGTGAAACAGATTATGTTTTAACAATGGCAGATAACACTAGAAGTTTTGAATATGTAGTATTTGATTATAATATGTATCCAAGAGAATTAGCTGCACAATATGCATTAACAAACCCTCAATTATTCTATAATGTTGATTTATCTATCATTTCAGTTGAAACTGAAGAAGATGCTCAAGCTTTATTAGATGAAATTAATTCAGGTTCTTCTTTCGCTGATGTAGCTAAAGAAAACAGTTTAGACAGTTATGCTGAAAATGGTGGTACAATCGGTTCAGTTCCTTTCTATGCTGTTCAAAACAATTTCAAAGAAGCTCAAGAAGCTACACAAATATTAGATGGTAGTAAAGGAAATGTATATGGTCCTTTAGAATCATCTAACGGTTGGGCTCTTTATCAATTAAATTCAACACCAAAAGCTGCGGATTATACTGATGAAGATACTATTTCAATCATTAAAGCATATATTGCTTCTAATGATACAAGTGTAATGGAAGCATATTTACTTGAACAAGCTGACAACTTTGTAAGTCAAGCAGAAGATTTTGATACTCTAGCTGAAGACTTAGAATTAAGTGTAAACCAAGTTAGCTCAACTGCACAAAATTTTGCAAATAGTCAATACATGAGTTCATTTAGTTACAGTGATACAACTGGCATCTTAGCTAATGCTGCAACAGATGAAGATACAATGAAATCATTATTTAGTGCTGAAGTAGGTTCAACTCTTGATCCAATAAAAGTTAGCTCTTCATATATAGTAGTAAACGTTAAGAGTGAATCTACTGATTCAGGCATGGGAGAATACTTAAAATCAGTTTATCCTTATTACGCTTCTCAACAAAATGCTACAGATTTACAATATGCTATAATGGCTTCAGATAAATTAGAAAACAATTTTATGACAGTATTTATTGAAAATATTTTAGGTACAAGTAACTAATTTATTCATTAATACAATAATCTTTATATGTTAACTTTGGGACTGATATTTATTTCAGTCCCTTTTCTATTTCATATTTATTAATTTAGGTGTAGTATAGAAATATAGAGGGACAATACAAATGCAAAAGGAAATTACAAAACAAATTAACCTTTTAACAAAAAAAGGTACTCTTAGCATTGAAGGATGGTCAAGAAAACCTTATTTTAATTATAATAAAGAAAATATCAAAGCAAATAAATTTAGAATCAAAGAATGGGACTATTATGCTATAACAAATCAAGAGAAAGGCTATACTATTTCAGCAACTATAAGTGATTTAGGGTATTCAACTTTGGTATCAATTGCTTATATTGATTATAATTTGAAGCAAGTCTCTCAAATTGACAAAGTTAAACTATTACCTATTAAACATATAAAATTAGCAAAAAATTCTATAGATAATAGTTATGTTTCAGTTAGCAATAAAGATCTTCGAGTTTGTTTTGTTAAAAACGGAGAAAAAAGAAAATTATTATTCAGTTCACCTACTTTAGTTTTACCTGATAATAGCATTGGTTTAGATGTTAGTGTTGAATTAACACAACCAACAAAAATGGAATCAATGAATATAGCAACAAGCTGGAAGAAAAACAGAAAAGCTTTTTATTTAAATGAAAAAATAAATTGCATGAAAGTGAATGGAACAATAAAACGCGGATATAAAGTTGAAGAAGTTGATAGTTCAACTACTTTTGCGACTTTAGATTGGGGTAGAGGAAACTGGACGTATGAAAATACATGGTATTGGGCAAGTTTATCCTCTTCAATAGATAATAAAACCTTTGGATTAAATTTAGGATATGGTTTTAGTGATAGATCTAGTGCGAGTGAGAATGTAATATTTTTCGATGATGTAATACACAAATTAGATACTGTTACTTTTGAGATACCAGATAACTTTTTAGAAAAAAATTGGATTATCAAAGATAATGAGGGACGATTAGATTTAACTTTTACACCTATAGTCGATAGGATTGGTTATTTTAATTACGGAATTATCAAAAGTGACCAACATCAAGTCTTTGGAAAGTATACTGGAAAACTAGTTTTAGATAACAATGAAATTGTTGTTATAAAAAATCATCTAGGATTTGCAGAAAAAGTATATAATAAATGGTAAACTAAGGTTGTAATTAGTTATCATATATGCTTTATTTAATTCGGATTACAAATAAAAATATTACATAATTACAAAATGGAGTAATTATAAGTACTATACAGGAGTTACATGCCAGATTTAACAAAATTTAAAGAATTGGGTTTAAGCGAAAAAACCCTTACGGCCTTAGAAAAGAAAGGCTTTGAAGAACCAACAAAAATACAAGAAGAATGTATTCCACTATTATTACAAGATAATATAGATGTCATAGGACAAGCGCAAACAGGAACAGGAAAAACAGCAGCATTTGGTCTACCTATCTTAGAAATAGTTGACCCTTCAATTAGAGCTGTTCAAGCGTTAATTTTAACACCAACAAGAGAATTAGCTATTCAAGTTGCAGATGAAATTACATCATTTAGAGGTTCAAGAGATATTGAAGTAGCATCTATTTATGGAGGTGCATCAATTGATACTCAACTTAGAAAACTTAGAAGAGGTGTTCAAGTTGTTGTTGGTACACCAGGTAGATTACAAGACCACTTAAAAAGAAGATCATTAAAATTACATGAATTAAAATTTGTCGTTTTAGACGAAGCTGATGAAATGCTCGATATGGGATTCATTGAAGATATTGAAAATATTTTAGCTCAAACACCAGAAGAAAAGAGAATGTTATGTTTCTCTGCTACAATGCCAAAACCAATTATGAATCTTGCTTCTAAATTCATGGATGACCCAACAATTGTTAGAGTAAAAAATAAAGACTTAACTAGTAATTTAACTGATCAAATCTATTTTGAAGTTAGAGAAAGTGATAAATTAGAAGCTCTTTGTAGAATAATCGATATGGAAGAAGCTTTCTACGGTATTGTTTTCTGTAGAACAAAAGTTCAATGTGATGATATTGGTAGAAAACTTTCAGATAGAGGATATGACGCAGAAGCTCTTCATGGAGATTTATCTCAAAAACAAAGAGAACAAATCCTTCACAAAATGAAGAAACATAAATTAAGTATCATTGTAGCAACTGACGTTGCTGCTAGAGGCATCGATATTAATGATTTAACTCATGTTATCAACTACTCTATCCCTCAAGCTCCTGAAGCTTATATACACCGTATTGGTAGAACAGGAAGAGCTGGTAAGATGGGTACAGCTATAACATTTATTACACCTTCTGAATTTAGAAAATTTAAATTTATTCAAAGGGCTGCAAAAACAGATATTAGAAAAGAATCTGTTCCAGCTGCTAGAGAAGTAATATCTGTTAGACGTGATAGAATTGAAAGTGAATTATTATCACTATTAACAAATAATGTTGAAAATGATCAATTCTTACCATTAGCTAGAGAATTACTTAATTCTAGAGACAGTGAACAAGTATTAGCATCAGTTTTAAATCATTTCTATAAAGATGCATTAGATGAAAGTAAATATAAAGACTTAACTCCAACTAGAAGATCTAGAAGAAACGGAATGTCTTCTAACTTTAGTGATAATGATAATGGTTATGTAAGATTATTTATAGCACGTGGTAGAAAAGATGGTTTAGATAAGAGAGAATTAATTTCTTATTTAGCTGGTAAAGCAAAAGCTAGTAATGAAGATATTCAAGATGTTACAGTTAGAGATGAATTCTCTTTTGTATCAGCTCCAGCAGCAGTTGCTGAA
>NZ_JBNAIC010000051.1:0-23407 GCF_050031695.1 Pleomorphochaeta sp.
ATAGCGCTTATTGTTAAGATTGTTAATAATTTTTTCATAATTTTGTTTTCCTTTAAAATAAATAGTTTTTTTGTTTTTGTTTTCTTTATGTTTAAACTATACAATAGGATGTAACTTATGTCAACACATTTTACAAAAAAAATAATAAAAAGTTATATAATGTAATAAATACTTACAATATAACGATTTATACTTATACGACTTGCTACATTTATAGAAAAATATCAAAAAAAATATTTTGATAAGAATTTTATTCTTATAAACTCTATTACCAATTTATTTATATGTTGGAATAAATAATAGAAATTAAACAGTTAATATAGATTAGTTTTTATAAAAAGAAGAAGAGGAGATAAATAGAGGACTAATAAGTAAACAAAGAAATCTTTGAATATTAAGATTTGAAAAGGGATAAAAAAAGATCCTCAATAAATGAGAATCTTTTATTAGTGAGCGGAGAGGGATTTGAACCCCCGACCAGTTGCGTGTAAAGCAACCGCTCTCCCACTGAGCTATCCGCCCGAGTACGTTATGGAATATATCAAACTTACCTTTATTTAGTCAACATCAAATTTTAAAAAAAATAAATTTTTTTTGAATTTGTAAAAATTACGGAATTTTTATATTTAATTGTACTAGTTTCATTGTTTATTTTTTTGTATAATGTGAATTATAACACATATTATTGATTTTTTGTGTAAGGGGTTTGGGTATGAAGAAAAATAAAATAATTAGTTTATTTTTTATTTTAGTAATTTTATTGTCAGTAAGTTGTAGTAAAGAGGAAAAAGATATTGAAATAATAGATGATGTTGTAAGAATTAATATAGCATCAGAACCTGATTCGTTAGATCCGTGGTTAAGTGCTGCGGTTGATACTAAAGCAATATTTAATAATGTTTTTGAAGGGTTAATGAATTTTGATTATGATGGTTCATTATATCCAGCTATAGCAAAAGAAGTTAATATAAATGATAATCAGGATGAATATACTTTTTTATTAAGAGATAATGTATATTTTCATAATGGTGAACAATTAACTAGTGAGGATGTTGTATATACTTATGATAATTTAATGCATATGAGTGGCGATATTGCAAATTC
Source organism: Pleomorphochaeta sp. (assembly GCF_050031695.1). Taxonomy (GTDB): domain Bacteria; phylum Spirochaetota; class Spirochaetia; order Sphaerochaetales; family Sphaerochaetaceae; genus Pleomorphochaeta. The sequence continues at coordinate 1,105 of NZ_JBNAIC010000051.1, forward strand.
TGCAGCATATAGTGGTATTAAAAGTATAGAAGCTATTGATGACTTTAGTGTTAAATTTATTTTAGATAAACCTTCTAGTGCCTTTTTATCTACTGCAACTATAGCAATTACACCGAAAGGGTATGAAAATCAAGCTACAACTCCGATAGGAACTGGACCATATAAATTTATTGAATATATACCATCTCAAAAAGTAGTATTAGAAAGGTTTGATGATTATTATAATAAAGAAAGAATGCCAACAATCAAAACTGCTGAAGTATATATAATTAGTGATGAAGCTTCTGTTGTTAGTGCTTTAAAATCTAATCAACTTGATATTGCTATTATTTCGAGTGACAATGCAAAATTATTAGAAGAAGATTATAAAATTGATAGTTCTCCAATGAATATGGTAATACTTTGGGCATTAAATAATGAAAGTGAACCTTTAAATAATGAAAAAGTAAGATTAGCTTTAAATTTATTAGTTAATAGAAATGATATTATTGATGGTGTATTTGGAGGCTATGGTACTCCATTATATACTAATTTTTCTCCTGTAATGGATTTTTATTATAATCATGATTTAGATAATTATTTTGAAAGAGATTTAGAAAAAGCAAAAGAGCTTTTAATAGAAGCTGGATATGAAGATGGGTTTGATTTGGAAATAACTGTTCCTTCTAATTATTATCAACATGTTAATTCTGCACAAATTATTGCAAGTGAAGCAGAAAAAATTAACATAAATATTTCGATTAAGAGTGTTGAGTGGGGTACTTGGTTAGAAGAAGTTTATACAGATAGGAATTATCAAAGTACTGTTATTGGGTTAGCAGGTAAGATAGATCCAAATGATATTTTATCTAGATATGAAACAACTTATAAAAGAAACTTTATAAATTATTCTAATAGTGAGTATGATAAGTTAATACAATTAGCTGCAAAATCTGTGGATGAAGAAGAAAGAGCTGATCTTTATAAAAAAGCACAACTTATTTTAAGTGAGACTAGTGCATCTGTTTGGTTATGTGATCCAAATAATACTGCAGCAATGAGAAATGATTTAGTTGGATATAAATATTACCCCGCAGGATTAATAGATTTTGCAAGTATGTATTATGAAAAATAATTAGCTTCATCTAGTAGCTATGATTTATTAAAATATAGTATAATAGTCATATATTTTTATAGGGATAATTATGCTATATTTTTTTAAAAGATTTATTAATACATTAATTACTATATTTTTAGTATCTATAATAACTTTCTTTATATTTAATATATTACCTGGAGATCCAGCTCAAGTTATTTTAGGACTTGATGCTAGTGAAGAACAAATAATACAATTAAGAGATACTATGGATTTAGATTCTCCGAATATTGTTAGATATATAAATTGGGTAGAAAATTTAATTAAAGGCGATTTAGGTATATCATATAAATATCAAAAGCCTGTAGCCCCAATATTATTTGCTGCATTAAAAGTTACATTACAACTTTCTTTTCTATCGTTAATTTTAACATTAATTATTGCAATACCTTTTGGATTATTATTAGTCTCAAAAAGAAATAAGAAGAGTTATATCCCTTTATCTATTCTATCGCAACTAGGAATGAGCATCCCCTCATTTTGTTTAGGTATATTTCTAATTGCTATATTTACAGTTAATCTAAATATTTTGCCATCAATTGGATATGTTTCTTTTAGTGAAAATCCATTAATGAATGTTCGCAGTTTATTATTACCTAGTCTTTCAATTGCAATAGGGGCTTCATCTATTGTTGTTAGATATTTAAATACTAGTGTAAATCAACAAATGAAAATGGACTATGTAAGAACTGCATACAGTCTTGGATTAAGTGAAAAAACCGTTCTTTATAAACAAGTTCTAAGAAATGCCCTTATACCTGTAATTACTATTATCGGGTTAATAGTTACTGATATTTTGGCAGGTAGTATAATAGTTGAAAATGTTTTTTCGTTACCTGGTATAGGTAAATTAATAACTTCAAGTATTACCAGTAGAGATTTACCTCTAATTCAAGCTTTAGTTTTGTATTTATCATTGATTGTAGTTTTTGTAAACTTCATCATTGATATTTTATATAAATTTATTGATCCAAGAATAAGGATAAAGTAGGAAATAAAATGAAAAAATATTTTAAGAATAAAAATTTTCTAACAGGCTTTATATTTCTATCCTTTATTCTAATAGTAATATTATTAGGAATGATTAAACTTCCTTTCGAAATCAATAATATTGATATTTCTAATAAATTACTTTCTAGTTCAAAAGAGCATTTACTTGGAACAGATCATCTTGGAAGAGATATATTATCTAGAATAATGGTAGGTGCAAGATTAAGTGTTGAGATAGGATTTTATGTTGTTCTATTAGGGTTTATTATAGGAACACCTATAGGAGCCATTGCAGGTTATTATTCAAAATATATTGATGAAATAATAAAAAAAGTAATAGATACTTTAATGTCTTTCCCTGGTGTATTAATTGCATTAATGATAATTGCTGTATTTGGAGTAAGTACTAAAAATATAATAATAGCTTTAACGATAATGAGTATTCCTCGTTTTGCAAGAATTGCTAGAGGTGGATACTATTCATATAAGAATTCACCTTTTGTACTAGCGACAAAAGCCCGTGGAGCAAGTAATTTTAGGATAATGGTGATACATATATTTAATCATATATATGGTGAGATAATTGTTACTGCTTCTTTGACTTTTGCATCAGCTGTATTATCAGAGGCTGGTCTTAGTTATTTAGGACTTGGTATACAACCTCCAAATCCTAGTTTGGGTAAAATGGTTAGTGAAGCACAAGGTTATATATTACAAAAACCATCTTATGTTATTATTCCATCAATTTTTATAATAATTTTAGTTATGGGATTTAATTTATTAGGTGATGGAATAAATAAAGTAATAGAAGAGAATAAAGAAAATGAATAAAAGTATTTTGGAAATTCAAAATTATACACTTTCCTTTTTAATAAATAAGAATTTAGTTAAAGCTGTTGATGATGTAAGTTTATCAATAAATAAGGGAGAATTTGTAGCTTTAGTTGGAGAAAGTGGCTGTGGAAAAAGTTTAACGGCTTTATCTATTTTATCTCTATTACCTCAAAATACAAAAAAGCTTGAAGGTCAAATAATTTATGATGAAAAAAATTTAATAGATTTAGATATAAAAGAATTAAATAAAATTAGGGGAAATGAAATCTCAATGATATTTCAAGAACCTATGACAGCTTTAAATCCATTGATAAAAGTAAATAAGCAAATCACACAAGCGATAAAAGTTCATAATCAAAATGAGATTAATTATAAAGAAAAGATATATAAAATGTTAGAAATGGTTGGTCTTGAAGATGTTGATAGAGTATATAATTCATATCCTCATCAACTTTCAGGAGGAATGAGACAAAGAGTTATGATTGCTCAAGCATTAATTAATAATCCAAGTCTTTTAATAGCCGATGAGCCAACTACCGCATTAGATGTAACAATACAAAATCAAATATTAAAAATATTAAAAGATATGAATACTAATTTAAACAATGCTGTTTTATTCATTTCACATGATTTGTCTTTAGTGAAAAAGTTTAGTGATAAAATATATGTAATGTATGCTTCAATGATAGTTGAAAGTGCTAGTTCTAGTGATATTATAAATAATGCTAAACATCCATATACAAAAGCTTTATTAAAAAGTTTACCATCTGTTGAAAAAAAGGGCTCTACGTTAGATTCGATAGAAGGTGTTGTTCCAAAATTAGAAAATAGAAAAAATAATATGTGTCCATTTGCTCCTAGATGTAAATTTGCTAAAGAAATTTGTTTTGAGAAAAAACCGAAATTAGAAAAGATAGAGAACTCCTTTGTGCGTTGTCATTTTGCGAAGGAGTTAAATTAATGAGTATAGTAAAAATGAGTAATGTTTCTTTTTCCTATAAAAACAAAGAAATATTAAATAATGTTAGTTTTGAGATTAAAAGAGGAGAAACTTTTGGTTTAGTTGGAAATAGTGGCTCAGGTAAGAGTACTATTGCTTTATTGCTTTTAAAATTAGTAGGTGATTATACAGGCTCTATAAAAATTGAAGATAAAGAACTTAGGGAAATAAAAAAGAGAAAAGATTTAAAAAACTTTTATAGAAATGTACAAATAGTTTTTCAAGATCCATATAGTTCATTAGATAGTAAAAAAACTGTTGGTTATTTGATTGAGGAACCTCTTACTATACATAAAATAGGATTAAAAAAAGAAAGAGAAGAAAAAGTAAATAATATTATGAAACTTGTTGGCCTAGATTTAAAATACAAAACTAGTTATCCTCATCAACTCTCTGGTGGCTTAAGACAAAGATTAGCAATCGCTATTGCATTAATTTTAGAACCTAAAATCATAGTATTAGATGAGTGTGTTTCTGCTTTAGATATTAGTATTCAAGCAGGTGTTTTAAATTTATTAAATGAATTAAAGAGAGAACTTAATCTAACTTTCCTTTTTATTTCTCATGATTTAAATGTTGTAGGTTATATTTGTGATAGAATTGGTGTAATAAATGATGGAAAAATTATAGAGATACAAGAAACGACAAAACTCTTTAAAAATCCAATTGATTCATATACTAAAAAACTGTTTAATAACAGTTATTACTAGAATATTGAGGTTTGTAAAATATGATTAATAATGAAATAATTTTCTTTTTTATTTATTGCTTTGTAGGATGGGTATGCGAAGAAGTTTATTGTTCCATCGGTGAGAAAAAAATAGTCTATAGAGGGTTCTTATATGGGCCATATTTACCAATTTATGGTTTTGGTGCAATGAGTGTACTTTTTTTATTAGATCCTTTTATTGATAATATAGTTTTATTATTTTTTGCAGGAATGATTGTAACAAGTATTATAGAATATATAGGTTCTTACCTTTTAGAAAAAGTATTCCATATTAAATTATGGGATTATAGTAAGAATTTTATGAATATAAATGGTCGAGTTTGTTTATTAAACTCAACAATGTTTGGTGTACTGAGTTTGGCAATGGTTTATATTATTCATCCATTTGTTGAGAGTATAGTTGCTATGATACCAGCTGTTGGTCAATATTATATAGCTATGGCAATTGTTTTAGTAATGTCTTTTGACTTTGCTCTATCTTCAGCTAAAATGTTATCATTTAATAAAGCTCTTGAAGAATTTAGAGATAGAAGTGAAGAAGTTAAAGAAAAAATCTTATCTGCTCAAAACCATGAAAAAGCAGAAGAGTTTATTCAAAATATTAAAGATAAATGGGCAGAAGAATCAGCTTCTAGAAAAGCTAAACTTGCTAGAAGAAATAGAAGAATTATTATGGCTTTCCCTAGCATGAAAAGTAGAAATAACTTTATAGATACTGAAATGGATAAAGTAAAAGCAGAGTTTTCAGCTTGGGTTTTAAGAGGAAAACAACAATTTAAAGAATTAAAAGAAAAGAGAAAATTATATACAAGAAAATAATATAGGAGGAATATAATTTATATATTGAAATAAATACTTTTTATATAATTAATGTATTTATATTATATAGTTTATATAACATTAAAATGAAATCAATTTTAGATGAAATTAATAGTCAAATAACAAGTGAAAACAAAAATGTTAAATTAATGTGTGTTAGTAAAACTCATCCTTTTCAAGCAATAGAAGAAGCATATAGTTTAGGTGAGAGATTATTTGGAGAAAATAGAGTCCAAGAGGTTGAGTCAAAGTTTCCTAAGAAGGAAGATAGATATAGTGATTTAAATCTTCATTTAATTGGGCATCTTCAATCTAACAAAACTAAAAAAGCTGTTGAGTTATTTGATTCTATTGATAGTGTTGATTCAGTAAAATTGATAAATAAAATAAATAAATTTGCTGCTGAAAGAGATGAAGTTATTGAAATAATGCTAGAATATAATAGCTCTAAAGATGTAAATAAGACTGGTTTTGAAACATATGAAGCTATAAAAGAAGCTGCAGAATTAGCTATTGAGTTAGATAATGTTAAATTAACAGGTCTTATGACTATTGGACCACTATATGGTGATGATAAAGATATTAGAGCTGCTTTTAAATTAGTTAAAAATATAAAAGATAAGTTAGAGAAAGAATTATCTTATGAAATAAAAGAACTAAGTATGGGTATGAGTGGGGATTATGAGATTGCTATTGAAGAAGGTTCTACTATAATAAGAGTAGGTACTAAAATTTTTGGCAATAGAGATTATTCTAAATAAGGAAATACAAATGAAAAGAAAGCTTATTGCATTATTATTAATAATCATGTTATCTTCATCAAGTGTTTTTTGTGATAGTGTTGAATTTGATGATTATGAAGCATATACAATTGATGAATTTCCAGAGTGGAGTTGGAAGCTTAGAAGAGGAGAAAGTTTATTTTTTGGATCTTTAGCAATTACTCTCCCTTTAACAATTGTGGCATATAATGCAATAACTAGTACTTCTTGGGTTGATAGTCCTTCAGACGATGATTTTACAAATTTCACATACCAATTATCCATTGCAGCTATTTTATCTTTATCGATAGCAGTAGGTGATTATATTATAGGAGAGCTTGAATAAACCGATGGCAAATAAAGAAGTAAGTTATGAATTAATTGTAGAGGATGTTGAATCTAAAGTTAGAGTTGATAGCTATATAGCATCTCATATTGAAAATATTTCAAGATCTCTAGTTTCAGATAAATCAACAGAAATATATATTGATAATAAAAAAGTAAAAAATAGTGCTAAAGTAAAAAATGGACAAAAAATTTTACTTAAATATAGTGAGGAATTCTTCGAAGGTATTGAAGGAGAGAAACTAGATTTTAGAGTTATTTATGAAGATAAGGATATTTTTGTTATAAATAAAAAACAAGGAATTGTTGTTCATCCTGGAGCTGGTAATTATCACAATACTGTAGTTAATGGATTAGTTGATCGTTATGGTGATAACTTTGCTTCATCTTTTGAAGAGATAGAAGAAGAAGAGAGTGAATTTATTGATGAAAGTGCTAATTTAAGACCTGGGATTGTCCATCGTCTTGATAAAGATACTAGTGGAACAATGGTTATTGCTCTCAATAGAGAAAGTCAAAGAGATTTATCAGAACAATTTAAAGATAGAAAAACTAGTAAGATATACATAGCTTTAGTAAAGGGATATTTTGATAAGAGGAGAGGTAGAATTACTGATAATCTTATAAGAGATCCAAAAGATAGAAAAAAATTTATTACTTGTGAAAAAGATAGGGGAAAGACTGCTGATACTAGTTATTTAGTATTAAAACAGTATAGAGGTTACGCTTTAGTTAGAATCAATATTCATACAGGTAGAACTCATCAAATTCGTGTACATCTAAAAAGCATAAATCACCCTATATTAGGTGACCCAATTTATTCTAATACAGATAAAAAGTTTAGAGATTCTTCATTAATGCTTCATGCCTTACAATTAGATATAAAGCATCCAAAGACAGGAGAAAAAATGCGTTTTAGAGCAGCAATGCCAAATCGTTTTAAAGATATAATTAAAACTTTAGACCCTTTTGTATTAGAAAAGGGTCAAGAGAAAAAATATTATGAAACTGCAGTTAAATTAAAGAAAAAAAACTAGAATCGATTATTTTTTTCAAGTCGAATTTGATTTCTAAGCCAAGGAGATGCTGTCTCTTCAGTTAAGTCAGGGTTAAATAATATTTCGTTTTTAATTTTGCTTGGTGCTCCATGGCCTGGAAATACTATTATATTATCATTAAAATTTAATAATTTCTTTTTTATAATCTGAATTAATAATGATCTTTCCATATAACCTGGTGTGGAGCCTATTCTTGATGCCATTAATGTATCCCCTGTGAAAATAGCATGGCCAATTTTGTAAACTAAAGAATCAACACTGTGTCCTGGTAAATGCATAACTTTTACATCAATACCAGCACAACTAATGGTTGTGTCTTCTTTTATTTCAGTAACAGGGAAATCGTATACTTTAGAAGTATAAGCATATATTTTAGGTTGATATAATTTTAAAAGTGTTCCAACCCCTCGGGTATGAGACTCATGGCGATGTGTTAATAATATAGTACTAATAGTGTAATTATTTCTTTCAATTATGCTAATTAATTCATTATCTACATGGCCAGGATCTATAAGAATTGCTTCTCCACCTTTTTTTGATCCAACAACATAAGTGTTACAAAAGCCTACTACTGAAAAATGTTGATAAATTCTCATTTTGTTGCATCCTCATAATTTGAATATTTGAAATTCAAACGTCGTTGTTCTGTTTCTCTAAAGTCGGCTTTTTTTAGATTACAATCTTCATAATTTACATCTCTTAAACAAGAATTACAAAATGTTGTAAAATATAAATCACAACAACTAAAATCACAGAACCAAGCATCTATTCCTGAGAAATTATTGTGAATTAAAAGTGAATTAGAAAAATTGCAATTCAATATTTTACTTCCTGAAAAAACTGAATATCTAATATCAGTATCACTAAATACACAATTATCAAATAAGCAAAAGTCAAAAAAACAAGTTGTAAATTTAGATCCTGAGAAATCTACGTTTCTAAATGTACAAAATGAAAAATTTGAAGATGAAAAATTTCTTTGTTTTGTAGATATATTTTCAAATTCTGCATGAGATAGTGTAATATCACGAATAAGATCTTCATTTTTCATAAGATCATATATAATTTCTAATAATTGTTCTTTGTTTTCACTGTGTCTGTAGCAATAATCACTACCTAATGTTGCAAAAGCATTACAATTTTCTTTTTTACAAGTTTTAAAGTTAAACATATTTTTATGATTATCAAAAACTTATAGCTTGTCAAGTTTTTTCCTTTTGTCTAACATAGAAATATGATTGGAAGAATAATACGTGGTATAAATAACATATATAATGTTGAACTAGATGAAAAAGTTTATGAATGTCGAATAAAAGGAAAATTATTAAATGATGTAAGCAATGAATATAATCCTTTAGCAGTTGGAGACTTTGTCGAATTTGAAGAAACTAATGAAGGTGAAGGCTTAATAATAAAACGAGAGAAGAGAATAAATAGTTTTCAAAGATGGAACATGAAAGGGAAGTGTAACCAAACTGTAGTTGCTAATATGGATTTATTAGTTTGTGTATCAAGTTGTGCAAATCCTCCTTTTAGACCTCGTTTTATAGATAGAGTAATCGCTTGTTCAAATAATGCGAAAATATTAATCGTGTTGAATAAAAGTGATTTTGAATTAAGTGAATTAGAAGAAGAGAGATTTAATCTCTTTAAAGAACTTGGTTATGATACTGTTTTAGTTAGTGCAAAAGAAAATAAAGGCATAGATGAATTAATAAAGAAAATAGAAAATAAAGTTGTAGCTTTTGTTGGTCAAAGTGGGGTTGGAAAATCTACTTTAATTAATATGATTTTAGATACTGATCAAAGGACTAATGAAATTAGTGAAAAATATGATAGAGGTAGGCATACAACAAATTACTCTTTACTTTTAAGAAAAGATAATATTACTATTGTTGATACTCCTGGAGTTAGAGAAATTATGGTTCCTCACAGAGATCCTGTTGAAATTGCAAATTCTTTTCCTGAATTTATTTTAAATAATGAAAAGTGTTCATTTTCAATGTGTACTCATACCAATGAACCTGATTGTGAAATAAAAAGATTAGTTGAAAACGGATCAATTAATGTAGATAGATATGAAAGTTATTTAAGAATGATAGATTCTTTATCACTACAAGGTCCTAAATGGAAAGGAAGTTCAAATTCAACTAGTAAAGCAAGATATAAAATACCGAAGAAAAAAAAGAAATGAAATTATCAAAAAAAACATTAATAGACTTAGGTTTTTACCAAGTTTTAGAAAATATAGAAAACAATTTATTATATGAAGATTCAAAGATATCTTTATACAAAAGGTCTTTTTTCAGTGAAAAAGAAGAAATATTAAAATTTCAAGATAAATTAGAAGATTTTATTGCCATCTTAGATAATCCTGAAACAATAAAACCTAATAGTTTTCCACCTATTGTAGAAATATTCGAAATAATAAAGAAAAATTATCAAAGTATAGATGGATCAAATTTATATAATGCAGCTTCATTTATTAATAGTGCAGAAATATTATATAAAGTTATACATTCCCCAATTTTTGATAATAAGGAATCAAATAATATAAATTATTTATTAAGTGATTCAATTAGCGAAGATTTAATTAATTACAAAAATGAAGTTTTTTATGCTCTTGATGAAAGTGGAAAGGTCAAAGATAGTCATCCATTAATTAGAAGTTTAGTAAAAAAAGTTGAAAAATCTAAAAGGGATAGATCTTCTTTTACAAAAGAATATATTAAAAATAATAAAGTAAATCTTCAAAATGATTTAGAAACTGTAAGAGATGATAGAATTGTTCTTCCAGTTAAAAATGATGCTAAATCTAAAGTTCAAGGGTTTGTTCATGGTAGCAGTGCTAGTGGCAATACTTTGTTTATAGAACCATATAAGATGGTGGAGTATAATAATCTAGTTGTATTAGCTGAACAACAAATACAAATTGAAATTGCAAAAATTTATGCAAAATTAAATTCTCTATTAATCAAATGCATTAATGAACTAAAGACTTTATCCTCTTTAGTAATAAAAGTTGATATTATATATGCTTTTGCAAGATGGGTTATTAAAAATAATTGTACAAGAGTAGATTTAAGCGAGAATAAAATAAAATTATTATATGCTAGGCACCCTTTACTTGGAGAAAAAGCTGTCCCAATTACATTAGATATTGAAAATGATATTAAATGTATTGTCATATCTGGACCTAATGCAGGAGGGAAGACAGTAACTATTAAAACAGTAGGCTTATTTTCTGCTTTAAATCAATTCATTGGTTATATTCCTGCAGAAGAGGGCTCTTCATTACCAATATTTGATAAAATTTATACAGATATTGGCGATGAACAAAGTATTGAACAAGAATTATCTACATTTAGCGGACATATGAATTCCTTAGCTAAAATACTTAGAAATTGTACTAATAACTCTTTAGTGATATTAGATGAATTAGGTTCAGCAACAGATCCTATAGAGGGAGGAGCTATTGCTCAAAGTGTAGTTGATTATCTTCTAAAAAATTCTAAATATTCATTAATTACCTCGCACTTAGCTTCTCTTAAACATAAAGCTTATGTTTCTAATGAAATGTTAAATGCTTCTATGGAATTTAATGAAGATTCTCATTTGCCAACTTTTAGAGTTGTTTGTGGACTTCCTGGAGATTCTCATGCTATAGATACTGCAATTAGAATGAAATTACCAAAGCAAGTAATAAAAAATGCTCAAAATTATTTAGGTGATGAACAGTTGCAGATAGGCGAAATAGTAAAAAGATTAGAAAATGAAAGAGTTGAAGTTGAAAAAAGGTTATTACAGCTTGATAAACAAGAAAGTGAATTAAAGGTTTTAAAAACTCAAGTAGAACTATATAAACTTAAACTTAATCAAAAAGAACATATATTAAAAAAAGAACAATCTACCGAATTATCCCGATATATTAATCAAAGTAGAAAAGATTTAGAAAATTTAGTTAATAAATTAGTTACTGGCGAGATAACTAAAGAGAAAACAAGAGAAGTAAAGAAATTTATTAATAAATTAAATTTAAAAGAAGAATCTGTTATTGAAGAACTTGAAAAAGAAGAGGTTGAAATATCTTTTAAGAGAGAACCTTTTGTAATTAAAGAAGGCTTAACTGTTCTTTGTGGGAATTCAAAGAGGGAAGGAGTAGTTCTTAAATCTGATGGAAAGAAAAAATGGATAGTTCAAGTTGGTTCTTTAAGAATTTCTTTTAAAGAAAAAGATTTATATCAAGCTGAAAAAACTCAAGTAGAGAAAAAGGTTAGTGTTTCATATAGTAATCAAACTCCAAGACCAAAAGCAAATATTGATGTTAGAGGTTATACTTTAGAAGAAGCTTTAGATATTGTTAGAAATCAATTAGAGGCTTGTTTAGTTCATAATTTTAGTTCTTTTTCTATAATTCACGGTTATGGTGATGGAATATTACAAAAAGGTATTCATCAATATTTAAAACAACAATCACAAGTAAAAGATTATAGATTTGCTATTCCATCTGATGGTGGAATGGGCAAAACTTTTGTTATGCTTTAATTAAAAATTATTGCAACTTTTTTGTTTTGGGTGTTATAATAGGTACTCTGTTTAATTTATTAATCATAGGAGGCTAATAATGTCAGATTACATGAATGGAACTGGTATCCAATACCATTTACATATTAAAGAAGGTGATGTTGGTAAGTATGTAATACTTCCAGGAGATCCTAAAAGATGCGCTAAAATTGCAAAATATTTTGATAATCCAAAACTAATTGCAGATAATAGAGAATATATCACATATACAGGATATTTAGATGGGGAAAAAGTTTCAGTAACTAGTACTGGAATTGGTGGACCCTCTGCTTCTATAGCAATGGAAGAATTATATAAATGTGGTGCAGATACTTTTGTTAGAGTTGGAACTTGTGGTGGAATTGCATTACCTGTTATGGGAGGCGATGTTGTTGTTGCAACTGGAGCTATACGTTTTGAAGGAACAAGTAAAGAATATGCACCAATTGAATTTCCAGCAGTTGCTAATTTTGATGTTGTTCAAGCTTTGAATCAAGCTGCTAAAGAGCTTGGGTTTAATTATCATACTGGTATTGTTCAATGTAAAGATTCTTTCTATGGTCAACATTCACCAGATTTAATGCCTGTAAGCTATGATTTAAATAACAAATGGGAAGCTTGGAAAAGACTTGGTGTTCTAGCAAGTGAAATGGAAAGTGCCGCATTATTTACAGTCGCTTCATATTTAGGTGCTAGATGTGGTAGTGAATTCTTTGTTGTAGGAAATCAAGAAAGAGAAAAACTTGGTATGGAAAATCCAATTTTACATGATACTGAAAGTGCTATCAAAGTTGTAATACAAGGTGTTAGGAATTTGATAAAAATGGATAAAGAAAATAATTAATAAATAATAAAGGCTATTGAATGATAAACTTCAATAGCCAAAATTAATATTATGGAAAATTAAAATTAATTTTTTTCTTTTTTAAAACACATAAACCAATCTAAACAGTACATATCATCGTCATTGCTTTCAACTCTTTCTTTAGCTGTACCACAACTGCCTGCTGGTGGGATTATAAAGTCATCGCCTTCTCTCCAATCTGCTGGAGTTGCACAGTTTTCTTTGTCAGCTTTTTGTAAAGCAACAATAATTCTTTTTAATTCGTCAAAATTTCTACCAGTTGATAGTGGATAATATAGAATAGTTCTAATAACGCCTTGTGGATCAATAATAAACACAGCTCTTACAGCTTGTGTATTTGATTGATTAGGTTGAATCATTCCATATTTTTTAGCAACATCCATTTTTATATCTTCAATTAAAGGGAATTTGACTTCTAAATTTTTCATACCATTCCATTCTAATTCGCTTATTTTTCTAAGCCATGCAATGTGTGAATAAAGTGAATCAACAGATAACCCAATCAATTCAGTATTTAGATCTTTAAAATCTTGTTCTAAATGAGCAAAAGTCATGAATTCAGTTGTACATACAGGTGTGAAATCTGCTGGATGTGAAAAAAGAATTACCCATTTTCCTTCGTAATCTTCAGGGAACTTAATTTGTCCTTGAGTAGTTGTTGCTTCAAAGCTAGGTGCTTTGTCTCCTAATAATGGCATTTTGTAAAATTCTTCCATTTTTGTTATCTCCTAAATTTAATTTTATTTCTTATTGACTTAAATATAATACTAATGAGAATGGATGTCAATAAGAATTTTATAATTAATGATAATGATTATTAATAAGAAAGTAAAAAGAGATACCAACTTCAAAATTGGTATCTTATTTTTAATAGAAAAGGATATTTTTACTTTGTAAAATATTTTTAGCTTTTTCTAATAATATATCTAAATCTTCATCATCTTTTTGAATTATAAAAGGATCAATTGCAAAGACTTCTAATCCTATTTCACTATATTCAGATTGCAATTCTTGATTATCATAAAATCCTAAATCAAGTTGGAAACGAATATTTTTACTATCTTCTATTATATCTTTACTGATTAATAGCAAAGTTTTTTCACTTTGAATATTATAAACTCTAATAATACCTTTTGTTGGTTCACTATTTAAATAATGTTGTAAATTTGGACTTTTTAACATATTCCCTCGTTTATTTTTGTATTAGTTATAATATCAAAAATAAATAGAAGGATGTAGATAGTTGAACATTTTTTTTAATTTAATTTTTAAGATTCTAAGAATACAGCATAATCATCTTGATTTTGTTCTACATTATCAATATATTTTGTAACTTTTATATCATTATCATAGATAGTGAATTCATAAGTAATTGAAGAGTTAGCACTATTAGTAAAACTTATTTCAAAAGTAGCTTCATCAGTCTCCGTTTCTTCTGTATATTGTGTTTCTATATTATATTTTTTTAGATTATCACTATCAAATTCTGCTGCCCAGTCAAGATAGTTTTCTTCATCTTCAGATAAATCGTTTAAATCCTTATTAATTACGTTAATGCTTGTTGCTGAAATTTTAACAGTACCTATATATCTTCCTTCAGTATCTCCTAAAATATTAAAAGATCCGGTAAGTTCATTGGGTAAATCATTTAAGTTAAAAGTATCGCAAGAACTTAATATAAATATAATAGTTAGTACAAATAATAACAAAACTTTTTTATTTTTCATAAAATATAGACTCCTTTTATATAAAATTGATGAGTTAATTTTAACAATTGTTAGTTAAGAAATCAAAGAAGAAAATCAATTTATTGTCAAAAAAATATAAAATTTGTTATATAGATATATTTTTATTGGATAAAATTTTATTTATTGAGTAATAAAAATAACAGAATTAGTATGATTATGGAAGAAAAAATATAATAAAGCATTAGACATAAAATTAAGTTTTTAGTATATTTATAAGCGTTGTATTTTGTTTTATTAAAAAAACGCTAAATTTATAAAGGTAGGTATTATACTATGGCACAACAAATTCAGGATTTGGTTGATTCAATTCAAAAAGAAGGAATTGAGAAAGCCAATAAACAAGCTGAGCAAATAATAGCTGAAGCCAATAAAAAGGCTGAGGATATTATTACAAGTGCTAAGAAAGATGCAAAAAAAGCACTTTCTGACGCAGATAAAGAGATTGCTTTACGTGATCAAAGTGCAAAAGCCTCTTTAACTCAAGCTGCTCGTGATGTTCAATTATCATTGAAAAAAGCATTAACCGAACAAATAAATACTTTGTTAGAAGAAAAAGTTTCAAATGCATTTAAAACTAAAGATTTTGTTAAGTTAATTAAAGAAGTTATTTCTTTAGATTTTTGTGATGTAAAAAGCACAGAACTTCAAATCAGTGAAAAAGATTATGAAGCTTTAGCTGCTACATTAACAAAAGAACTTGGCGATAAGATTAAAAAAGGTTTAGAAATTAAACCTGTAAAATCCGTAAACGTAGGTTTTAAATTAGCTGATAAAGATGGTTCAGGTTATTTTGATTTCACTGAAGAAGCTACTGCTAAACTAATGATTCCTTTCCTTTCTCCAGCAATAGCTAAAATTGTTTTTAATTAAGGGGTGATTCGTGGCTTCTTATTATTATTTAGTTGCAACATTACCAATGTTAAGATATGAAGATTCATCACCTTTTTCTTGTGAAGAATTTTTAACTATCTGTAAAAGTAATGTTAGTAAAAAAGACTATAAAATCATCTCAGAGGCCCTTTCAGGTAATAATGCATCACATCCATTTGTAAAAAAATGGTATCAATTTAATACGAGTGTAAATAAAGAATTATCAGAACAAAGAAGTAAAAAGCTTAATATCAATGATGATAAATATAAAAACACCAATGATAAAGAGTTTAGAATTGTTGAAGGTGTAAGAGCTGCTTTAGCCGCTAAAAATGCTTATGAAGGGGAACTTCTATTGATGAAGTTATATTGGAAGTACTTAGATGAAGAAAGTACTAACCATGTTTTTGATTTACAAGGATTATTAGCGTTTGCTATTAAGCTAAAACTTTTAGAGAGAAAATCTCGTTTTGATACAGTAGAAGGAAATAACGAATTTAAAAAGTTATTAAGTAATCTACAATCAACAATGAATAGCAATTAATGGAGAAAATGATGGATAAAATGAAAGGACGCGTCATCGGCGTCAATGGAAATATGGTAAATGTAGAATTTGAGAATTCTATTTCCAAGAACGAGGTAGGTTATATCCATGTAGGTGATACTCGTTTAAAGAGTGAAGTAATTAGAATTAACTCAAATGTTGCAAGTTTACAAGTTTTTGAATCAACTACAGATGTTTCAGTTGGTGATAAAGTTGAATTCACAAGTGAAATGCTTAGTGTAGAATTAGGTCCTGGACTATTAAAACAAATTTATGATGGTCTACAAAACCCTCTACCAGATTTAGCTGCTGAATGTGGATTCTTCTTACAAAGAGGTGTTTATTTAGATCCTATCCCTAATCTTGATTGGGATTTTACACCTGTAGCAAAAGTTGGTGATATCGTAACAGCTGGTGATACATTAGGTACAGTTCCAGAAGGTTTATTTACACACCAAATTATGGTTCCTTTTAATTTAACTAGAGGGGAATGGAAAGTTAAAAAGATTGTAAAAAAAGGCACTTACAATGTAAGAGCTAATATTGCTACAATTGAAAATGAAAATGGCGATACTAGAGAATTAACAATGGTTGTTTCTTGGCCTGTTAAAGTTCCGATTACCTGTTATGAAGAAAGACTTAGACCTGATGAACCATTAGTAATGAAAATTAGAATTATTGATACTTTCTTACCTGTTGCAAAAGGTGGTACATTCTGTGTTCCAGGTCCTTTTGGTGCTGGCAAAACTGTTCTTCAACACATGGAAAGTAAAAATGCTGATGCTGATGTTGTAATTATCGCAGCATGTGGAGAAAGAGCAGGGGAAGTTGTAGAAGTATTAAAAGAGTTCCCAGAATTAATTGACCCAAAAACAAACAAGAGTTTGATGGAAAGAACTATTATTATTTGTAATACATCTTCAATGCCTGTAGCAGCTCGTGAAGCTTCTGTTTATACAGCAGTAACAATGGCTGAATATTATAGACAAATGGGATTAAATGTATTGCTTTTAGCTGATAGTACTTCAAGATGGGCTCAAGCTATGAGAGAAATGAGTGGTAGACTTGAAGAAATTCCAGGTGAAGAAGCTTTCCCTGCATATTTAGAAACTCGTATTGCTGAATTCTATGAAAGAGCTGGAAAAGTTAAATTAAAAGATGGAAGAACTGCTTCTGTTACAATTGGTGGTACAGTATCTCCAGCTGGTGGTAACTTTGAAGAACCTGTAACTCAAGCAACATTAAAGGTTGTTGGTGCATTCCATGGTTTATCAAGAGAAAGAAGTGATGCAAGAAAATATCCTGCAATTAACCCTCTTGATTCATGGTCAAAATACAGTGGTGTAATTGATGAAACAAAAGTTGGTTACGCAAGAAGTATTTTATTTAGAGGTGGAGAAGTTAATCAAATGATGAAAGTTGTTGGTGAAGAAGGTACAAGTACAAATGACTACATTACCTACCAAAAAAGTGAATTACTTGATGCTGTATATCTACAACAAAACTCTTTTGATCCAGTTGATGCTTCAGTTATAGTTGAAAGACAAGAATATTCTTTTAATTTGTTATTCAAAGTTATTAGTGCAAATTTCAAATTACATGACAAGAAAGAAGTTCGTTCTTTCTTTAATGAAATTAGACAAAAATTCTTAGACTGGAATAACGTTGAATTCAAGAGTAAAAGATTTGAACAAATTGAGAATGAAATTAAAGCTCAATTTGATAGTAATTTTGTAAGCTTTGATGAAAAAGCTGAAAAATTTATATAATTGGAGTGAGAAATGCAAAAAGTATATACCAAAATTGAATCTATTGTAGGTAATGTTATTACTGTTAGAGCAAAAGGTGTAAAAAATGGAGAACTTGCTATTGTTACAACTGCAACTGGGGAGAGCTATGCAAATGTTATTAAATTACAAAATGATTTAGTTTCACTTCAAGTATTTTCAGGTGCTGCAGGTATTTCAACAGGTGATAAAGTTCGTTTCTTATCACACTCTATGAAAGTATCATACAGTGATGATTTATTAGGAAGAATTTTTACTGGTAGTGGAGTTCCAAGAGACAAAGGTCCTTTATTAGAGGATAATATGATTGATATTGGAGGACCATCAGTTAACCCAGCTAAGCGTATTATTCCAAGAAATATGATTAGAACAGGTATTCCTATGATTGATATTTTCAACACACTTGTTGAAAGTCAAAAATTACCTATTTTCTCTGTATCTGGTGAACCATATAACCAATTATTAGCTAGAATTGCTATGCAAGCTGAAGTTGATTTAATTATTTTAGGTGGTATGGGTTTAAAATATGATGACTATCTATATTTTAAAGATACCCTTGAAAAAAGTGGTGCTATGAGTAGAACTATCATGTTTATTCATACAGCAAGTGATCCAACAGTTGAATGTATGTTAGTTCCTGATATGGCTTTAGCTGTAGCTGAAAAATTTGCTATCGACGGTAAAAAAGTATTAGTATTATTAACTGATATGACAAACTTTGCTGACGCTATGAAAGAAATGGCTATTACTATGGACCAGGTTCCATCTAATAGAGGTTATCCAGGAGATTTATATTCTTCACTTGCTTCTAGATATGAAAAAGCTGTTGACTTTGAAGGTGCAGGCTCTCTTACTATTTTAGCAGCAACTACAATGCCAGGGGATGATGTTACTCACCCAGTTCCTGATAATACAGGTTATATTACTGAAGGTCAGTATTATCTTAAAGGTGGAAGGATTGAACCATTTGGCTCATTATCTCGTCTTAAACAACAAGTTAATAAAGATACAAGAGATGACCATAGAGCATTAATGGATGGTATGATTAAATTATATGCATCTTATAAAGAATCTCTTGAAAAGAAATCTATGGGTTTCCAAATGACAGAATGGGATGATAAATTACTTAAATATGGTCAATTGTTTGAAGCAAAAATGATGGATTTAAGTGTTAATATACCATTAGAAGAAGCTCTTGATTTAGGTTGGGAAATTTTAAGTCAATGTTTTGAACCTAATGAAACTGGATTAAAGAGTGATTTAATTATCGCACGTTGGCCTAAGAAGGAAGCTTAGGAGGTAAAATGGCAGTCAAATTGACCAAAAATGAGCAAAAAAAGCAAAAAGATCAGCTCAAACAATTTACTCGATATTTGCCAACTTTGCAGTTGAAAAAACAACAACTTCAAATGGTTATTAGAAATATCGAGCATCAAATTAAAGAGTTGCGTCTTGAGCAAGAAGCGCTTGTTAATGGAATGCAAGATTGGATTTGTGTTTATGCTGAAAACGCAGTTTTCGATAAAGGCATGAGTCTTTCTAATATTGTTAAGGTTGATAGGGTTGTTAAAGTTAAAAGTAATATAGCAGGTGTTACAATTCCAGAATTTAAAGAATTGACTTTTAAAGATATCTCTTATGATTTAGGAGATTATCCTTTATGGGTTGATGATGGGATAATAACATTAAAAGAATATGCTAGACTTGATGCTTTAATTGGAACCTTACAAGTACAAATTGAGTTGTTATCTAAAGAACTTAGAACAACTTCTCAA
The DNA here is from genome assembly GCF_050031695.1 of Pleomorphochaeta sp. Taxonomy (GTDB): domain Bacteria; phylum Spirochaetota; class Spirochaetia; order Sphaerochaetales; family Sphaerochaetaceae; genus Pleomorphochaeta. Next base: position 20,929 of record NZ_JBNAIC010000051.1, read on the forward strand.
AGAGTAAACTTGTTTGAAAAGGTTAAAATTCCTGAAGCTAAAGAGAATATTAGAAAAATTGGCATTTACCTTGGTGACCAACAAGCAGCTGCTGTTGTAAGAGGAAAAATTGCTAAAAATAAAGTTGTGGGGGTATCCTAAATGATTGTACCCATGAAGAAAGTAAGTGTTATAGTTCAAGCTTATAAGAAAAATGAAATGCTTAGAACCTTAAGAAAAAATGGATTAATGCATATATATGCGACTAATTCAAAAAGTAAAAAAGGTGAAGAGTTAAAGAGTGAGCTTGATTTATTAAATGCTTCTAAAATGAGTATTGAGGATAATGTTGCTGATAGTAAAAACATCAAGCAAGAAGTGTTAAGTGAAAGTGATTTTATGACCTTGCACAATAGCATTATCTCAAAAATAGATGAAAAAAAACAAACAAGTGAATTAATAGTTAAAGATAAATTAACTATTGATAGAATTAAGAATTGGGGTAATTTTAATCCTAGTGATATTTTAAAACTTAAAGAAGAAGGTATAAAACTATATTTTTATACCTTAGGAAAAAAAGAATTAGCTACAATAGATGAAAACGTACAATATATTGAATTAGATTCAGTTGATAAGCAATGTGCGATAGCCGTTATTGATCAAAAGTTAGATCCTTCTTTTCCTGCAAAGTTTTTTGAATTACCTGATGAAAGTCTAAATTCACTTAAAGAAAGAGTAAATGTTAACAATAAAATTGTTGAAGACATTAATAATTATTTAGCAAGCAATTATAAATACATTGATATGTATGATCATTTTATTAAAAAATGTGAAATGGAAATGCATTTTGATAATGTATCATCTAGTGCAACTGATGGAGATAACTTAAGTTACATCACAGGTTATATACCTGAAACTAAATTTGAAAAGTTTGAAAAAGTTGCAAAGAAAAATAGTTGGGGCTATATGAGTGAAGATCCAAGTGAAGAAGATAATCCTCCAACTCTGATTAAATATCAAAAAGGTGTTGGAATTATTAAACCTTTATTTGATATTTTAGGTACAGTTCCAGGTTATCATGAAGGAGATATTTCTTTATGGTTCTTAATGTTCTTTACACTATTCTTTGCTATGATTATTGGTGATGCTGGTTATGGTCTAATATTCTTATTAGCATCTGTAGGTATGCATTATAAAACTAAAAAAGTTACAACTGCTAATATGTTGTTGTATGTTTTATCGATAGTTACGATAATTTGGGGTTCTTTAACTGGTACATGGTTTGGTTCAGAGACAATATTAATGAACACTCCTTTAAAGAATTTGGTAGTTCCAATTATTACGAACTTCCCATCTGATTTTGATTTAGCTTCGAAAACAACTCAAGATAATATAATGCAATTCTGCTTTATTTTGGGAACTATACAGTTAACACTTGCTGAAGTAATTAATATTGTAAGAAAAATTGGAAAGAAAGATATTTCATTTGTAGCAGATATCGGATGGACAATTGATATTTTAGTACTATATTTTGTAGTATTAAATTTAGTAATTCAAGCACCTTGTAATTACTCAATTGTTTTCCCATTGATAATTGTTGGATTTGTATTAGTAACATTATTTGGAGCACAAAAGCCAGGACAATCATTTAGTAATGGTTTAAAAGCTGGATTAGGTGCAATATTTACTAATTTCTTAGATACAATAAGTTGTTTCTCGAATTTAATGAGTTATATTCGTTTATTTGCAGTAGGATTAGCTACTTTGGCTATTGCTCAAAGTTTTAATTCTATGGCAGCCCCACTTATGGGTGGAGCAACAACTATCGTTGCAGTGCTTATCTTAATAATTGGACATTCATTGAATCTAGTAATGGGTTTATTATCTGTTATTGTTCATGGTGTTAGATTGAATTTATTAGAATTTTCTGGACAACTTGGAATGGAGTGGTCAGGAATAGAATACGATCCGTTTAGAGAAACGGTAAATGAAAATGTAAAATAGGTTGTATATATACAACTAAGGAGATTAAAATGAATAGTTTAGGTTTTATTGGATTAGCTTGTGCTTTAGCTGTTTCAGCAATGGGTTCTGCTTTAGGTGCAGGTATCGCTGCTCAAGCTGCTGTAGGTGGATGGAAAAAGTGTTATGCAAATGGTAAACCAGCTCCATTTATTATGGTTGCTTTTGCTGGGGCTCCTTTAACACAAACAATTTATGGTTTTCTATTAATGAATTTCATTAGTAGTGCATTAGCTTCTGGTGCTTCTCAAATATTAGCATTAGGTGTTGGATTATTTGGTGGTTTAGCAATTGGTTTGTCAGCTTTAATGCAAGGTAAAACTAGTGCAAATGCTTGTGATGCTTTAGCAGAAACTGGTAAAGGTACAGCAAACTACTTTATTGTAATTGGTATTGTTGAAACTGTAGCATTGTTTACTTTGGTATTCTCATTATTATTATTACAATAATCTAAGTACAATATATTTATATAAAAAAA
>NZ_JBNAIC010000052.1:0-7585 GCF_050031695.1 Pleomorphochaeta sp.
GTTAATTTTTGGCGTTCCACCAACAACAGAACAAATTGGAAGGGCATTAGTTTTTTATATTATAACACTTCTATATGCTGGTATTTGGTATATTATAGCAATGTTTTTCTCAATTACTTATAAACAAGGGTCAACTTCAGCATTTTTATCTATTGCTCTTTGGTTATTTTTGATGATTTTCTGGTCTCCAATATCAGAGTTGATTGCTTATAATGTGAGTGGAAATCAATTAACTGCATTAAATATTTATTCAATGTTGTCTAATATTTCCCCTTATATATTGTTTAATAAAGCTTCGATTGCGATTTTAAGGCCAACTACAAGATCCTTAGGTCCTGTTATGTTCTATCAAATGGAAGGCGCAATATCAGGTTCTCCATTGCCCCTTTCACAGAGTTTATTATTAATTTGGCCTCAGATAACAGAATTTGTTGCTGTGATAATATTAATCTTTACTCTTGGATATATTAAATTCCAAAGAAAAGAAATTAGAATGTAGATAGAGTTAGTATTCTCGGTACTATTTCGAGAGTAGTCATTTTTTGAAATATTTTGTTTTTTGCGGAGATAGATACGTGTTATCTCCGCAAAATTGAAATTAAATTTTATTGTTTAATTGATTTTCCCATAAATAATCTATAATCAGAATTCAAAAAATCATTGACTTCTTTACCTTGAAGTTTTTGAATTAAGATTTCACAAGCTATTCCACCCAGTTTTTTCTCATCAAATTCTAATCCAGTAATTGGTGGATTAAAACTTTCAAGCATTACACTTCGATAGAATGTTGCAACTGATATATCTTTTGGGATTGATATTCCTTTTTCATTTAATCTAGTCATAACTATTGAACAAATAAAATCGTCCATACAAATTATACAATCTGGATTAGTTTCTAAAGCTTCATCAGTCGCTTTTATTATTTGAGCTTGGTTTACAGCTTCTAAAATAATTTTACTACTTATTCTAGAGTCTTTGCCTTCTATGGCTAGTTTGTATCCTTTTAATCTATTATTTGTAACACAAAGTTGAGTATCCCCGCCAATTAACACAAAACTTTTTAAACCTCTGCTTAAAAGAAGTTCCATTAGAGTTTTACATGCACTTACATGGTCATTATCGACGTGAGTAACTTCTTTATCAGTGGAAGATCCAACTACTACAAAAGGAGTATTTGATTCTTTTAAAAATTTTACAGGATCATCCTCTATCATTGTTCTTGTTAATATTAATCCATCAGCTTTGTGATTATCAACAATTCTTTTTAGCTGAGAAATGTTATTATTACTAATCCATAAGAGTATTAAATCATAATCGTTTTCTGAAGCAATTTCACATATTCCATTTATACTCTTATGACAAAAAGGGGAGTCCCAGGCTTTTAGTTCTTCTGGTAAAGCAAGACCTATATTATAGGTTTTCTTTTCAGCAAGCCCTCTAGCAATTACATTAGGTTTGTAATTATTTTCTTTAATAAATTTTAGTATTTTATCTCTAGTTTTATACCCAATCCTTCCTTTACCTGATATTGCTCTAGATACAGTTGTTTTGCTAACACCTAATTCATTAGCAATAGCTTCAAGGGTATAAGGTTTGTCATTTTTATTATCCATATTCTTTTTGTATCATATCTTTGTTATATAGCGCAACAAAATTATTAAAGATTTTGTAAAAATGGTAGAAAATGCGCAAAAATGCGCAACAAATTGAATATATTTTGAGTTTACTAATTAGGAATTTATTATACTTTTTTAGAGTATTGATTTGCTCTATTTTTTAAGATTCATTTGAGTTTATCTAGTAAGATAATAAATAAATGCAGTTAATATTGTTTAATAATTCTTTTGTAAATAATAAATTAGCTAAAATATATTTGATGCATGTTTATTCTTTTTTTTGTTGTATTATTTTATAAAACTTTAATTTATTTAGAGACCTAATAAAAAAAAACTAAATTTTGTTTGACAGGTATAATTCTTGATGCTACCATTTAATTGAATAACCGGTTGTTCAAACCGATTGATTGTTAAAAAGGAGAATTACATGAAAAAATTTATTTTAACTTTAGCATGCATTACTTTTGCTGCTTCAAGTTTGTTAATGGCTTCTGGTCAACAGGAAGCGAAAGCTGATGCCTCAGATAGTAATGAACTAGTTGTTTGGTTATGGGATATGGGATTTAATGGAGCTACAATGCAAAAAGCAGCTGAATTATATCAAAAGGATCACCCTGAGTTTAAATTAGATATTCAAGATCAAGGCGATTGGAATACTTTACAAACAAAATTAACAACAATTGCTTCTTCTGGAAATTTAAAAGGATTGCCAGATATATTCTTGATTCAAGATAATGCATTTCAAAAGAATTATATGAGTTTTCCAAATGTTTTTACTGATTTAAGTAATACAAATATAGATTATAGTCAATTTGCTGCAGGAAAAGCAGGTTATTCTATTGTTGATGGTAAGAATTTTGGAGTACCTTTTGATAATGGTGCTGTAATTTTTGGTTATAGAATTGACGTATTAGCAAAAGCTGGTTATACAATTGAAGATTTTACAGATATTACTTGGTCAAAATGGTTAGAACAAGCTAAAGTTGTTTTAGAGAAAACAGGAAAACCTTTACTTTCAGCTCAAGCTGGATCATCTGATATCATTAACATGATGCTTCAATCAGCTGGTGTATCCTTATTTAATGCTGATGGAACTCCTAACATAGTAAATAACGATGTTTTATATAAAGTTGCCGATACATATATGAAAATGTTAGATGATGGAACTTGTGTTGAAGCAACAGATTGGTCTGGTTATACAAATTCATTCACTAGTGGTGCAGTTGCAGGAACAATGACTGGTTGTTGGATTGCTGCTACAATTCAAGGTGCAACTGATCAAGCAGGAAAATGGGAAATTACAAATATGCCTTCATTGGATGGAGTTGCTTCAGCCACAAATTATTCAAATAATGGTGGATCATCTTGGGCTGTTTCCTCAGCTTGTAAGAATGTAGATTTAGCAGCTGATTTCTTTGCTAAAACATTTGGTGGTTCAACACAATTATATGATGCTGTTGCTCAAAATGGTGTATTAGGTACTTATCTTCCTGCTGCTAGTTCTCAAGTATATAGCCAACCAAATGCATTCTTTAATAATCAACCAATCATGTCAATTATTACAGAATTTGCAGGAAAAGTTCCTGCGATTACTGGTGGTGCTTATTACTATGATGCAAGAGATGCTGTTTGTACTGCAATTACACAAATTCAAACTGGAACTTCCCCTAAGCAAGCTTTCCAGGATGCACAAGATACTGTTAATTTCATGATGGGTAATTAATTAATATAGTATAATTTATAACATTACATAGTGGAAAGTTTTAGAGCTTTTCGCTATGTGTGTTAATTTGAATCTTGGAGGGGTATTTTATTTTGAAGATTGAACAGCAGAAAACACGGCAAATTAATAATAGATTAACTATAGAAAAGAAATTATCAATTACAGGTTGGTTTTTTATACTTCCTGCAGCATTGCTGATTTTTGCAATGAGTTTCTTTCCTATGTTTAAAGCTTTGTATATGTCTTTTAGGACAGGTATTGGTGCAAATATGGAATGGGCAGGTTTTTATAATTTTATAAGAATGACAAAAGATAAAATCTTTATTCAATCTTTAAAGAACAATTTCTTTTATTTAATTATTCAAGTTCCTGTTATGTTGGTATTAGCTATTATTTTAGCTTCAATATTAAATAATCCAAATTTAAAATACAAAGGACTATTTAGAATTTTACTTTTTTTGCCTTGTGCAACACCTTTAGTTGCTTATTCAGTAATTTTTAGAAGTTTGTTTGCTATTGATGGATATTTTAATACCATTTTATTAAATTTAGGAATTTTATCTAAAGCTTATAATTTTTTAGGACATCCCACTAGTGCAAGAATTGTAATAATCGTAGCTTTGATTTGGAGATGGACAGGTTATAATGTTGTTTTTTATTTAGCTGGACTGCAGAATATTGATCCATCAATTTATGAAGCTGTAAAATTAGAGGGTGCTTCAAAGATACAAACTTTTTTTAGTATTACAGCTCCTTTATTAAAACCTATGATTTTATTAACAAGCATTATGTCAATTAATGGAACTCTACAATTGTTTGATGAGTCAGTAAACTTAACTTCAGGAGGACCTGCTAATGCTTCAATAACTATGTCGCATTATATTTATAATTTATCCTTTAAATATGTACCAAATTTTGGTTATGCTGCTGCTCTTTCCTATATTATTTTAGTTTTGGTTGCTTTTTTAGCTTTTATCCAAATGAAGGTGGTGGATGTCCGTGATTAGTAAAAATAAAAAAACAAAAAATGCTCAAGCCTTAGGCGCTGGAACTTATACTTTTTTAATTATATCAGTAATACTGTCAGTTTTCCCATTATTTTGGATGCTGATAGCTGCAACAAATAAAAGTGTAGATGTAATTTCTGGGACTCTTATTCCTGGAAGTAATTTAGTAGCAAATTATCATAAATTAGTAGAAACAACAAATTTATGGCAAGCTATGTGGAATTCTTTTAAATATGCTGGAATGATGACAATCATTAGTTTAATTGTGTGTTCAATTGCAGGTTATGGATTTGAAATTTATCATGATAAACATAAGGATAGATTATTTTCTATTTTGCTTTTAGCTATGATGATTCCTTTTGCTGCATTGATGATTCCATTATATCAAATGGTTGCTAAATTTGGACTATTAAATTCAACTGCTGGCTTTATATTGCCAACAATTTCAACTCCGTTTTTGATAATGCTATTTAGACAAAATTCAAGATCCTTTCCACATGAGATTATTGATGCTGCTAGAATTGATGGGTTAGGAGAATTTAGAATTTTTACACACATATATATTCCTACACAGAAAGCAGTATTTGCAGCAGCTGTAACTGTTGTTTTTATGAATGGTTGGAATAACTTTTTATGGCCAAAAATAATAATGCAAAGTAACGATAGTATTTCAATGCCAATGTTAATTGCTAGTTTGCAATCTGGTTATGTTACTGATTATGGCGTGCTTATGCTTTCTGTTCTATTTTGTATTTTACCAATGTTAGTCATCTTCTTTGCAATGCAAAGATATTTCACTCAAGGTATTACAGGATCAATTAAATAAGGAGATTTAATTATGACAAATAATATTAAGCCTATTAGGCTTAAATCATCTATGCTACTTCATGGTGCTGATTATAATTATGAACAATGGCTAGATTATCCAGATATTCTTGATATTGATTTTGAGTATATGAAAAAAGCTAAATGCAATGTTATGAGTATTGGAATTTTTTCTTGGTCAGTTTTAGAAATTGAGGAAGGTGTTTTTGATTTTGATTGGTTAGATAATCTTTTTGATAGACTTGAAGAAAATAATATATATGCAATATTGGGGACTCCAAGTGGTGCAAAACCAGCTTGGTTAAGCTATAAGTATCCTGAAGTTTGTAGAGTTGATATTAATGGAAATAGGGAGCCTCATGGAGAACGACATAACCATTGTAGAACTTCTCCAATATATAGAGAAAAAGTTGCAATTATTGATAAGAAATTAGCACAGCGATATGGGAATAGAAAAAATTTACTTTTGTGGCATGTTTCAAATGAATATAATGCTGGTGAATGCTATTGTGATCATTGTGTAAATGCTTTTAGAGATTGGTTAAAGAAAAAATATGTTACTTTAGATAATTTAAATAAAGCTTGGTGGACAACTTTTTGGAGCCATAAATATACTGATTGGCAACAAATATTCCCATCAGATACCTCAATTAATGGATTATTATTAGATTGGAAAAGATTTATAAGTGATCAAACTTTAGATTTTTTTAAATCAGAAATAGAAGTGCTGAGAAATGAAACTCCTAATGTCCCTATAACAACAAATTTTATGTTACCTAATGTTGATTTGAATTATTGGGATTTTGCGAAATATGTGGATATTGTTTCTTGGGATAGTTATCCTAGATGGCATTTAGGAGATAAAGAATGGATGGAAGGGGTCAAAACATCTTTCTTTCATGATATGCACAGATCCTATAAAAATGCTCCATTCATGTTAATGGAATCAACTCCAAGTGCTACAAATTGGCAAGGAATTAGTATTCCCAAAAAACCTAATATGCATTTATTATCTTCTTTGCAGGCAATAGCGCATGGATCAAATTCAGTACAATATTTTCAATGGCGCCAAAGCCGTGGAGGAGAAGAAAAATTTCATGGAGCTGTTGTAAATCATTTAGGTGATGATCAAACACAAGTTTTTAAAGATGTTGTTGAGGTAGGAGATAAGTTAAGTAATCTTTCCTCAATTGTTTCAACTAAAACAAATTCTGAAGTTGCTATAATATATGATTTAGAAAATGAGTGGGCACTATCCTTAGCTCAATTACCAAGAAGTCAAAATAAATGTTATCAAGATAGATGTATAGCAAATTATAGAGCTTTTTGGAATCTAGGAATCTCTTGTGATATTATAGACAGTAAGGCTTTAGATTTTGATAATTATAAATTACTAGTAGCTCCAATGTTATATATGCTAAAAGAGGGTGTTTCAGAAAAGTTCCATAAATTTGTTGAAAATGGAGGAACTTTGATTCTTACATATTTAACTGGGTTAGTGAATTCAAGTGATTTATGTTTTATGGGAGGCTTCCCTGGTCAATTAAAAGATTTAGCTGGAGTAGTAGTTGAAGATACTGATGTAATAAGTTCTCCATTACAACAGAAAATTAAACTTAAATTTGATGATTTACAAGAAAAAGAATATGAAGTATTTCATTATGCTGATAGGTTAAGAATAGATACAGCTGAAGTGGTTGCAAAATATTCTTTAAATCATATGGCTAATACACCAGCTATTACTAGAAATAAATATAAAAAAGGAACAGTTTGGTATTTTGCAGCTCGGGCTGAAGATTCTTTTTATGATGATTTTTATAGTAATCTTTGTGATAAATTAGATATAGAAAGAAATTTAAAAGCAACACTTCCACAAGGGGTAACCTGTCAAAAAAGGAGCAACAATAAGGAAGATTACATTTTTATAATGAATTTCAACAATAATTCAATATTATTACCTATTTGTGAAAATATATATATTGATTTAGAAAGCAAAAAAAAGGTAATAAATGAAATAACACTTCCTTCCTATGGAATAAAAATTTTAAAGAGAATAAAAGATTTGTAAGTTCAAATTTTTTAAATAACTATTAGCCTAGAGTTCTTAAAAAAGTAAGAATTCTAGGCTTTTTTTGTTTTTATTAAACATATTAAATTAAAATTATATTTATGTGTATAATTTTTTTTATTATAGTTGTTTTATAAATGCTTTTTTAGGAGGAATAATTTGAATTTTTTAGAAATGAATATTGATGATTATGATGAAATGTATAAGTTATGGTCAAATACTGAAGGTATGGGATTGAGATCTCTTGATGATTCAAAAGAAGGTATTTCTAAATTCTTAAATAGAAATCCTAATACAAATTTTATTTGCAGAATTAATAACAAACTAGTTGGTGCTATTTTGTGCG
>NZ_JBNAIC010000053.1:0-10390 GCF_050031695.1 Pleomorphochaeta sp.
ATTATTATATAATGACACATTGCATTTTTCTCCATGCAAAACAGAAAAAACAGGCTTTAAAACTATGATTATTTTAAGTGATCAAACCAATACAGACCTTGAAGAAAATACAACAAAACCAGAAAACTACTTGGATTCACTGCTTCTAAAGAAGAATAAATATATTATTTGTCATAAAGAAGCAGAAAATCTAACAAAACAAGGCGTCAAAGCTAATATAATTGGAGACAACTTTTGTTTAAACATTTAATATAAATTAACAGTCTCAGTAATGAGACTGTTAATATTTTTAATGAAAAAGACTTATTATTTAATTTAAAATTGCATCTAAAATTAAATTGTCTAAGTTTGAACATTTATTTACTATTGAAGCCGTGTTATGAATTGTTTCTTCAACAGTTGCTTTAATAAGTCCTTCGCCACTATGGAAAACTTTATTATTCATTACCATAGAACTAGCTAAAATTGCATTTTCTACACTAATAGCAACTTTAAAAGCACAAGAGACTTTTGCGCCATCACAATAGATTCCTGCAATAGATGCTAGAGTATTATTTATGCAAGACTTAATTTGATTTTTATTACCACCTCTTAACCAAGTTATAGCGGCACCTGTTGCTGCTGCGGCATTTACAGCCCCACAAAATGCAGAAAGTTTATTAAACTCTTGTTTTTGCCAAATCGCCAATAAATTAGAAAGCATTATGGCTCTATATAAAACCTCTTGATCAATATTATTTCGTTTAGCATAACTTATAATTGGTAAAGAAACTATTAATCCTTGATTGCCTGATCCACTATTAATTATAACAGGCATATCACACCCTGACATTCTAGCTTCACTAGCAGAAGCCGTAATAGCAACATCAAAATTTTCATGAACAAAATATTGGCCAATATTAATTTCTTTATTATTTAATAAACCCCATTTCCCTATATCGTAATTAAGATATACTTGATTTTCAATACAACTTGGAATTAATGTTGAATCGAGATTATTCACGAAATCATATATTTCATCAAAATTTAAATCATATTTTTTATCAGATAATAATTCATCATTATTTTTCTCAAAAATTATAATATCATTCTTAATTATTTTGATTATATTTGTATGCTCTCCCTTCAATTCAACACTAACTTTTTCTCCAGACCCCAATAAATTAACCTTAATAAATAAAGCATCATTTTCATCTGATTTAATAATTTTTATATCTTTAGTATTAACGAATTCATCTAAAAGATTTACATCAGAACTATTTAAAGAATCGAGAATTTTCAATTTTTTTGAACAATTATTTACGATTATTCCTGCTGCTACAGCATATTTTATGCCTTTCCTATTATTAGTATTAGGAATAGATACACCATGTACATTCTTTATTATATTTGTACTGCATTCAATTTCTATTCTATTTATAGTTCCTTTAAAATATTTCTGTGCAATTGATGAAACATAAGCAATTGATGCAGGTTCTGTACACCCTAATGCAACAACTAATTCCTTTTCAAGAATATCAATTATTTTTCTATTATTTTCATCACTCAAAATCAAATCCTTTTTTATTATAGATATTTCTCAATATCAAAATCAATTAAATCCTTAATCATTTTATAATTTGTTTCAAACTCAACCTCACTAGGATAAGAAGTTAAACAGCCTAAATCTTTAACGCAATAGCCCCCAGAAATATTTCCATAAATAACACAGTCTGCAATATTTTTATTATAAAAAAGGCCATAAATAAACCCACTTAAAAAAGCATCTCCTGCACCTGTTGAATCAACCTTCTTTATCCAATCTAATGCTGGAACTACATATTGTTCTGTATCTGTGCTGACAAAACAGCCTTTATTATCTAATTTAATAATAACTTTCTTAAAATATTTATGCAAAATTTTAGCTGCATCAATTATATTTTTAGTATTAGTAATTTTTAATGCTTCAGGGATACTTGGTGTAAAATAATCTGCTATTTCTAAATACTTTTCAAATTTTTCAATACTTAAATGATCAACCCATCCAGTATCATAAACAAAAATTGTTTGGGGATATATTTTCTTCAATTTTATATAAACATCCTCATAACCTTCTTGCATTTGAATAATTTTTGCACCCTTACAATTATCAAACACTTTATCTTTCATTCCATCAGTTATTGGAATATCTTTTCTATAAGAAATAAAGGTTCTATCTTTTTTTGTAACTACAACAGAGGTAACAGTTAAAGGCATTTCACTACCTTCATAAATATTAATATAGGGTTGCTTATAATTATTAAGTTGCTCTTTAACTAATAATGATAAAGTATCTTCTCCTAATAATGTAATTAATTTAGCAGGAACATTTAATCTAGATAAATTAATCATCGTAGCAGCTGCACCGCCACCTAACTGTATATCAAAGGCTTTAGAAAATATTTCGGTACCTTCTTTTGGAACATTTTTTACATCTCCATATAGTATATCAACATTAATGATTCCAGTACTTGCAACAAAACTCATATTCTACTCCCAACCATTAATATATTCTTTATTTGAATCCAGATATTCATTAACTAACTTAGTAGCAATAGAATAAGAATTAACCAAAGGATGTGAAAATAAACAGTCAATTGCAGTCTGCTTATCCTTTTCGCGAATTGCTTTTGAAGCTAATCTTTCATATGTTTTAACTTTTTTAATTAAGGCCAAAAGAGTTTCATTTAGATTTAAAAACCTATGATTAATTACATCATTATTTTCTATTGTACATGTTATTTCAACAACATCAGAATCTTCCAAATCCTTTATTGAGCCATTATTTGGAACACACATTATCATATTTATACTTTTTTTAGTTTCAATAGCCTTTATGAAATTTAAAGCAACGCCTGCATATCCTCCTAAATCTGGAGAATATATATCAAATCTAAAAGGCTTTTTCTCTTTAGTTATTCCTGTTTCATTTTTCATGTAAGCGGATTCTCTTTTATTATACCATTTCTCAAAAATTTTTAAGCAAACATCAAAATCCTTACTAATATTATATTGTTTTAATTCTTCAATTAATCCAATATTAACATCATTAATTAAATGTCCTCTTGTTTTTGGAGACGTTAGAATATTGTTTAAAGCTTGTTCTCTATAGAAGAAATAATACAAATATTCATTTATAATATAACCAAAATGTTTTGTTATATTTTTATCAAAATATCTCATTTCACTTTCTTCATATATTCTAGAATTATTAATTATATCTTCTAAATATTCCTTTCCATCAATTTTAATGCTATTAAAAAAAGATAAGTGATTTAATCCAAAACATTCTCCAACTATACTTGAAGGTGAAACATTATAAATTTTTGCAAAATCATTTAATAAACCACTTGGAGCATCACAAATTCCATATGTAAATTCATATCCCATATCCCTTAAAGTTTGAGATACTACTCCTGCAGGATTTGTAAAATTAAAAACTTTAACATCTTCTTGTGAATATTTTTTTATTAAATCGCAATATCTTGCTAAAACAGGAACAGATCTCATAGCAAAAGAAAAACCTGCAGCACCTGTTGTCTCTTGCCCAATTACATTATTATTTAGAGCAATTGATTCATCATCAATTCTCTTTAAATCACCACCAACTCTGATAGTAGTTATAATGTATTTTGCATTTTTTACTGCTATAATTATATCTGTAGTAAGAGTAAATAAAATATCTTTATCAATTCTTTTGGCCACTTCTTGAGCCATTTTTCCAAAAATATTTAATTTCTCTTCATTTGTATCCATAAATACAATTTCGTCTATATTTAATTCTTTAGCACGTTGAGTGATACTTTTTGCCAAAAACATTGAACGTACCCCACCACCACCTAAAACTGCTAATTTCATTTTTTTCTCCTAAAATAATCAATAATTTAAAGCAATAGCAATTAAAGCATTTATAGCATTTGCTAATAAGCTTTCATCAAAAAGAACTTTTGGATTATGTAATGGATATTTAAATCCATCTTCTTCTCGCCCTGCAGCTACTAAAAATATTGCTGAAGGAACTTTAGCTGAATAATATGAAAAGTCTTCTCCAAAAATGAATTTACCTTTATTAAATAAATTAATTGCATTTTCAAATTTAATATTTTCACTTATAAATAGGTCTTTTATCTTATCAATTAACAATTTATCTGAAACTACACTTTGGCAGCCTTTTAAAATTTCAGCCTCTGCTGTTGCTCTAAAAGTTTGTGCCGTGAATTTCGAAATATCTTTAATTCTCGAATAAATAAATGGTTTATTTTGTTCGTCAAAAGTTCTTATTGAACCTTCAATTATAGCCTTTGATGCAATTATATTACTTTTTTCACCGGATATAACTTTACCGATGGTAATTAATGTTGGATTTAAAAAAGATATTTCTCGCTCACAAATATTCATTAAATTGATAATTATATGAGATGCAACAATTATTGGATCAATTGCTTTTTCGGGCATTGCTCCATGGCCCCCTGATCCATTTACTTCTATTTTAAAAAAATCAGTGGAAAGGGTATTTGCTCCAGGTTCAGGAATAATTATTGTGCCAGCCTTTACATCTAAAGAAGGATATAAATGTAACATTATTGCATTATCTACTTCATCCAAATAACCATTATCAACAACTTTCTTTCCACCTTCAATTATTTCTTCAGCGGGTTGAAAAATTAATTTAACTTTATTTTTTAATAGAGGTTCCTTTTGCTTAAGAAGTTTTGCAACATTTAATAAAATTGCGCTGTGAAAATCATGCCCACATGCATGCATATTACCATTTTTTGAAGAAAACTCTAACCCGCTTTCTTCTTTTATCGGTAAAGCATCCATATCAGCCCGTAATAATAAAGTTTTACCTTTATTTCCAAAATTAACACTTATTATATTATCTTGATCAATACTATAATTAATATTATTTTTCTCTAAATAAAAAATAATATATTTTGTAGTTTTGGGAAGGTCAAACCCTAATTCAGGATTTTCATGCAACCATCTTCTATCCGCAATTGCACTCTTTATTTGTTCTGAATTAATTTTAAAATCAGTCATGTTATACCAACTATCTACCATATTGTTTTTTTGTAATTAGTGAATTGATTTTGTCCAAAACGATTGGTTGTCTATTATATAGACCTTCTGCATATTCACATCCAGCTAAAGTCCCTAGATTTTTACAACCTATTAATAAATGTTCATCAATTTGTTGAGACCTATAACATTTCATACTTTTTATTTTCTCAGAAATTACTTCATCAATATTTATTAATATATCTGGCCTTTTTTCATTTGTTCTGGAATCAAGAGAAACATATAATAATTGACAAGGATGCCAAGTTTCATCTCCCATATATTTCTTTAATCCAGCAACAAAAACTGTTCTGTCAACAATTTTTGATACAGCTAAATGATCAGGATGATAATCATCAGGATGTATTGTAATTATAATCTTAGGCTTTGTTTCTACTAAATAAGGAATTATTTTATCCACGGCTTCTCTAGAAAACTCCACATTACTATCTTCAAAATCTAAGTTCTTTAAATAATCTAAATCCATTACAATTGCAGCTTGATTTAATTCTTTAACCCTAGTTTCTTTTGATGCAAAGCCTCCAGATTCACCTTTAGTTAAAATTATTGCACCCGTTTTTAAACCTTCTTTTTTAGCTAATAATAATGTTCCAGCTATAGCTTGTTCATCATCTGGATGAGCCCCAATAAACAAAATATCTAACATATAAATCTCCCTTAACTTTTAATACCTGTATTTGCAATTCCTTCAACAATGTTTTTTTGAAAAATCATAAATATTATTAACATTGGAAAAACAGAAATTACACCTCCCGCCATAACTTGTTCATAATAGGTAGTATGCTCACCAATTAATAAACCCAGTCCTGCAGACAAAGTCATTTTATTAATAGATCTATTAACAATTAATGGCCACATTAAAGCTTTCCAAGTATTCAATGCAGTTATGATTGCCAATGAAACCAATCCAGGTTTTAATAATGGTAATAAAATCTGTCTATAAATTCTAAAATAAGAACAACCATCTATTGTCGCAGCTTCATCTAAAGTTTTTGGAATACTTAAGTAAAATTGTCTAAGCATAAATACTCCAAACGCATTAAATAAATTAGGTAAAATCAAAGCTCTTATTGTATCAGTGCTCTTTAACCAAATCATAATATTGTAATGAGGAATTAAAAATATTTGGCTTGGTAACATCAATAAAGCAAGAACAAAAATAAAAATTATATTATTACCAGGGAATTTTAATCTTGCGAATGCATAAGCAGCTAAAGAAGTAATTATTAATTGCCCAATAATAACAAATACTATTACTACTATGGTATTTAAATATAATCTAACAAAAGGAAATTTTTCAGCAATTATTAAATAATTTATCCACTGAGTTTTTTTAGGAAAAATAATTGGAGGAATTGCAATTGCCTCTTCAAAAGTTTTTATTGAAGTTAAGAACATCCAAAAAAATGGAGCAACAGTTATAAATACCCCTATAATTAAAATCAAATACACAAAAATATTTGAATTATTTTTAATTTTTTTATTCATAATGCACCCACTTATTTTGAAATTTCAATTGAATTATTGTCACAAATAAAATTATAAAAAATAAAACCATTGATATCGCAGCTGCAAACCCTTTATCAAAGGCTATAAAGGCTCGATCATAAAAATAGTAAACCAATGACATGCTATATCTTAAACTAAGTGCTGTTGGTTGAATCATAAGAAAAATAAAATCAAAAATTTGAAAAATTCCTATTGTCGTCATTACTGTTGAGAAAAATAAAGTAGGAGTCAATAAAGGTAATGTTATTCTAAAAAAAATCTTAATAGATGATGCTCCATCAATTTTTGCAGCCTCATAATATGTTGTTGAAATATTTTGTAACCCAGCCATAATTATTATTGTATATATAGCTACCATACTCCAAACCAAAACAATAGTAATTGATATTTGTACCAAATTATTATTAGATAACCAAGCAATTTTTTCAAAACCTAGTTTAACTAAAATAAAATTAATTATTCCAAATTCATAATTGTATAACCATCTCCAAAGCAATCCAATTGCTGCTGGCATTGTAACTGCAGGCAAAAATAAACTTGTTCTAAAAAAAGTTTTAAATTTTCCAATTGAGTTCAGAAATGTTGCAGTTAATGTTGAGAAAACAATAACAAAAGGAACGCCAAGCAATACATAAATAATTGTATTTTTCAAAGATATAATAAATTTCTCATCACTAAATAGTTTTTTATAATTTTCTAGTCCAATAAAATCTGGTTTTCCAAACGATGATAAATTTGTAAAACTATATGCAAAGTTTTGAAAAAAAGCAAAAAAATAAAAAAGAGACAAGCCCAACAATAATGGTAAAATGAATAAGTAAGCACTTTTTGCTTCTTTCTTCTCTTTACTAGTCATATACCCCACCTTTAACTATATTTTATATATTCCAGTAATTTAATACTGGAATATATACATAAAACTACTTATCTAGGATTGGTTGCATCTGTTTATATATTATATCACAACCTTCTTTTGCGGAAATTTCTTGAGCATAAATTCTTGCAACATTATCATTTATAATTCCAAGCCAAGCATTAATATCTGGACCTGCAGGGAATGGAACAGAATTAATTGCTGCATCAAAGAAAGCTTGAGCATTAATATTTTTAAAATGGTCTTTATAATAAACTTGAGCTGACTTATATGCTGGAATATCAATACCTGCTTCACCTTGAATCTTATTCCCAACTTCTCCAGTTATGAAAGAGATTAGCTCAAAAGCTCCTTCAGGATATTTAGTATTTTTAAATATGCCATATCCTAAGCCACCAATAACAGAAGTATTATCTTTTTCTTGTAATGGCATTGTTATCAAGCCTAAATTACCTTCTTTAGCTATTGAAGAATTTTCTAATACAGAAGCTTGCCAAGATCCAATAAATACTATTGCACCTCTTTTAGATAAGAATAAATCTGTACCTTTAGTTTCTGATAAAACAGTATATGGAGCTAATAAATCTTCATTAAATAAATCAACAACATTTTGATATGATTCCACAGTACTATCTAGATTATAACCTGATTTTTTATAATCTGAACTAATTACATAACCACCTGTTTGATAAGCAAAATTAAAATGGGATGGTTGAGCATCAAGTTCCATTAAAATTGGGTATTCTGATCCTCCTGCTGCAGAAATAGCAGTTTTAAGTTGCATAGCAGTATCTTTCATATCTTCCCAAGTCCATCCTGTTTTCGGATAATCAACATCATATTTATCAAAAAGTTCTTTATTAAAAGCTACTGCAACAGTATCCATACCTTTTGGTAAACACCAAACATGGTTGTCATATTTAAACATATTAACAGTTGTTTCAACATAATCATTTAAATTAATTCCCGAATCTTTTACATAATCATCTAAAGGCAACATAACGTTTCCTTCTACATATTTTGGCAAATAAACATTCATCCAAAATACATCTGCAGCTTGTCCTGCGCCTGCAGCTGCATCCAATTTTGTCCAATATGAATTCCAAGGTGTCAATTCTAGTACAGCTTCATAATCATTATTTTGAGCATTAAATTCATCTAAAATTTGTTGAATTGCTGGTCTTTGATTTTCATCCCAAATACTTAATGTTAAAGTTTTTTTACCAGTTTCTTCTTTTGCACCATTTGCAAATACAGAGCTAATTGTAAAAAAACTAATTAAAAGAAACAAAAATACCTTTTTTACTTTTTTCATATAAATCTCCCTTTCTATTAACATATTTTATGAAAAGGTTTTCATAAAATAGCCATATTCTCTTAATTTCTTGAAAACGTTTTCATAACAATATTGCACTACATATTTCTCTTTGTCAAGAAATAATTTATTTTTTTTATTAAATTCTGATTTATCAATTTTATAAGACAAATAACTCCTTTTATGATATTATAAAATTGTTAAAATGATAATGAGGTGCTTATGGGAGCAAAAATAACTGATGTTGCAAAAAAAGCTGGTGTTTCTATTTCTACAGTTTCAAGAGTTCTAAACGGACA
This sequence comes from Pleomorphochaeta sp., assembly GCF_050031695.1. Taxonomy (GTDB): domain Bacteria; phylum Spirochaetota; class Spirochaetia; order Sphaerochaetales; family Sphaerochaetaceae; genus Pleomorphochaeta. The sequence goes on from NZ_JBNAIC010000053.1 coordinate 9,098, forward strand.
AGCCAAAGTTAGTCCTTCATTAAAGAAAAAAGTTTTATCAGTTGTAAAAGAACTTGAATATCAACCTAGCCAAGCTGCTAGAAGTCTTGCTAGCAGAAAATCAACACTTATTGGAGTTATTGTTCCAGATTTAAGTTATGATTATTACTCAACTATGATATCAACAATTGAAGAAGAAGCTAGCAAAAATGGCTACAATATTATTGTTTGTAGTATTCAAGAAGATTTAGCAAAAGAAATCAAGTATCTAAAACTATTTAATGAAATGTATATATGTGGACTAATTTTAATGCATGAGAAAGTTAATAGCAAAATACTTGAACTTTTAAATAATTGTACATTTCCTGTGATTCAAGCAAGTATAATGATCAAAGGTTATAATTCAATAAATATAAATATTGATGATTATAAAGCTGCATATGAAGCCGTTAAATATTTAATTAATAATGGACATAAAGATATTGCTATGATTGGAAGTGTGAATAAAGATACCACTAGTGGCTTTCTTCGTCATAAAGGGTATTGTGATGCTTTAAAAGATAATAATCTTCAAGTTCATAACAGCTTTTTCAAAATAGGTGATTTTTCATATGAATCAGGATATCAAAACGCTAAAGAATTATTTTCTTTAAAAAATCGTCCTACTGCTATTTTTGCAGCAAGTGATACAATGGCTATCGGAGCTCTAAATGCTGCAATGGATAATGGATTTTCTGTTCCAGATGATATTTCAATTTTAGGGTTTGATAATATTTTCTTATCATCAATTTTTAGGCCAGCTCTATCTACTATAGCACAGCCAGCTAAACTTATTGGAAAATTAGCTGTTGCATCAATTATAAATGATAAACCAGAATATATAATTGATAATAAAAAATATGATTTAAAAGATAATAAAATTATTGTACCCTATTCTATTATCAAGAGAAGTTCAGTAAAAGAAATTAACTAATTATTTTTAATCTTTTAGCAACTTTAATTACAGTGGTTGGATCATCAGTCATAATGGAATCAACTCCTAACTTAAATAATCTTTCCATTTCCATTTCATCATTGATTGTCCAAACCATTATTACGGCTCCTCTTTCATGCATCATTTTTATAAAACGTGGAGTAATAACTTTAATAACACCTTGAGCTACAGGAACTTGAAATATAATTTTCCTATCTGCTAATTTCTTAGGTAATATATTTAATTTTTGTTTTAATAATAAAGGAATAACTTCTTTTGTAGTAACACTAGTTAAAATATCTGGAGCTTTTTCTCTAATTGCTTGAAGATTACTTAAATGA
>NZ_JBNAIC010000054.1:0-16026 GCF_050031695.1 Pleomorphochaeta sp.
GAACCTCAATTATAAGTGAAATTATTAAAGCAAGAAACGACAAAAAAATTAGTCAAAAAAAATTAGAAGAATTAAGTGGTGTTAAACAACCGATTATCGCAAGATTGGAGACAGGAAAAACTAATCCTAGACTTGATACATTAATTAAAATATTAGCACCTTTAGGAAAAACTATAAAAATTGTACCAATAGAAAATTAAGGAGCAAGACAAATTAAATTATATCTTACCCCTTAATATTATATATATAGAAATTTGTTAACTATAATTCAATAACTGCACCTGTTGAAAAATAATGTGCAGCTATTTTAGATTCTCTCTCTTTCATCCTTTCAACCACATGTTTGCCAGTACAATGTCCAAAATATACAGTTTCTACACCGTGGTTTTCTAATTCATCAATTACCTTATCTATTCTCTCTTTCTTTGCTTTTAATAAATGAATTCCACCAATTATGGTTTTAACAGGCTTTTTATGGACTTTTGAAACATGTTTTACAATTGATACAATACCTGGATGTGAACATCCAACAATAAGAGTTAAATCCTTACCTTTATCAATTACCATAACTGATTCATCTAAAAATTCATCTTTTTTATAACCTTTAGAATCTCTAAAAAAATATCTTTTTGGTAATGGTTCAAATGATTCGGTATTCTTAATACTTGAATGGATAGAAATATTTTTAGTCAATTTTAAACAATTTTCTACTAAGTCTGTATGTATAACATGGCAATTCAAAAACTTATCATCAAAGTTAACACCTTTATAATAATACATACCATCTATTAATGCATATTTGTCAAAAAAGAATCTTGACCCACAAATCAATTCTCTACATCTATATCTTTCTACAAATTCTCTATAACCACAACAATGATCATAGTGAGAATGACTTAATATTACAGTATCGACTGCATTAAGATTTTTTTTAAGTAATGTTGCATTATATATAAAATCTGAATTAGGCCCTGTATCAAAAAGTATAGACAAATCATCAACTTCTATAAATAAAGATAATCCATGCCCATTTTTAGCATGTGGAAAATTTTCAACACTATTATCGAATAATACCGTACATGTATGCATATAAACTCCTTTTTATACGTTAGTTATAGAATATACCCAAATTTTTGAAATTACTATAATAAAATACACTTTTATCAATAATTGATAATAATTAAATTCTTGTTATTAGCAACATTCATATGACAATATATTTAAATTATCTTTATTTCTTTTTTATTGAAAATAAAAGAGCTTTTTTATATTAAGAAATTAGTATTTATCATAATAATTAATATTTTTTACACATACTAAAATACACTTTTTTAATTTTATGTTACATAAATATTTACTATACATATATTTAAAATTATTTTCTTTACAAAGCAAAAACTGTAAGCTATTATTTACTTTATGGAAATAAATGCAAAACAAGATACAAGAAAAGTTAAAACACAAAATATTTTAGCTTATGGATGTGGAGACTTCTTTGGAGGCGGTTCTTTTCTAATTATTAGTACATTATTTATGGTATTTTTAACTAATGTAGCTAAAATACCACCACAATATGCAGCAATTGTAGTACTGATTGGAAAAGGTTGGGATGCTATAAGTGATCCTTTATTTGGAATACTCTCTGATAAAACAAAATCAAGATGGGGTAGAAGAAGAATTTATTTCTTAATTGGCATAGTTCCAATTATTGTAAGTTATGCAATGCTTTGGAATAGTGTTAAATTTGACTCATTAGCCCTAAAAGTAATTTACTACACATTTACCTACTCCCTATTTTCAACAGTTTTCACCTCTGTTATGGTTCCTTATAATGCACTAGTTAGTGAGATGAGTGTTGAATATAAAACTAGAGCTAGATTATCTGGTGCAAAAATGGCATTTTCTCAATTCTCTGCATTAATTGCAGGAACAATTCCAGGCTACATTGTAAATAATTTATACAAAGATAATCCTGCTATGGGATTTAGACTTGTTGGAATTATTTTTGGTGTTGTATATGCGATTCCTTGGATTTTCGTATTTATTGGTACCTTTGAACAAGATAACATTCAAAAAGAAGAAAGCACTTTATCACTTGGGCAAAGTTTTAAGGAATTAAAAACATTATTATCTAATAAAACATTTAAGATTCATATTGAAATGTATCTTCTAGCTTATGTAGCTATGGATATTTTATCAACAAGCTTTATTTATTATGCTACATATTATTTATTTAAAGCAGATAGTTTTTACTACTTCTTAGGTGTATTTTTATTGTCTCAACTATTAGCACTTGCCTTCTATATTGCTTTTTCAAACAAAAAAGGAAAAGCTACAGCTTATAGAATAGGTGCTGGAATAATAATAGTAGTTATGATTCTATTTACTATATTATTAAATGAAAATTCTCCAACAGCTTTGATTATTGCTCTATGTGTCGTAATGGGACTTGGGTTTTCAGCAATTATATCCATGCCTTGGGCAATGCTTCCTGAATCATGTGACATCGAAATACTATGTCATGGTAAAGATAGATCAGGTGCTGTAGCAGGTATGTTCACACTTATTAGAAAATTAACTCAAGCTGTAGTACTTTGGTTATTTGGTAATGTATTAGCAATAGTTGGATTTGATGGTGAATTATTAACTCAAACTCCACTAGTTGTTAATACAATTCGAGTAATGTTTAGCATTGTTCCATTAATCTTAATGATCTTTGGTTTCTTAGTTAGTAGAAACTACAAAGTCAACCCGGAAACCTTTAAAATAGCTAGAGAAGAAATCTCGAGAATTCAAAACGGTGGGAAGAAAGAAGACATTGAAGAAAAAAATAAAATAATAATAGAGGAATTAACAGGACACGAATATAATTAGTCATTGTCCTTATCTTTTTTGGCAATAGTTATTTTATAGCTATTGCCTTTTTTATTATGTAATTATACATTATTTTTATATAACAAATATAATATGAACAATTAATTATATTTTAATATAAAAAACTCCTCAATAATTCTCTAGTCTCTCTCTTTTTCAACAAACAGTAAAATTAATCATAAAACAACCCTTTAAGCATGTTTAAACTAATAATCCAATCTAATATTAATTTTATAATCATTTTATTTTATATAAAATTAAATTATACACCTAACTATAAAGTTGTTTAACTAATAAAAATAATTTATAATTTAAATTAAAACAAATTAAGGAGAAAAAAATGATTAATAAACAAACAAAATATGTGTTATCTATATTTGCAGTAGTTCTAATATTATTCATTGGTTGTGATTTTTCTCTTCAAACTACTACTGAAGAAAAAGACCCACAAGGAAGTCTAATTATTGATTTTGATTATACAAGTGCAAAATCAGTTGTTATGCCTGATATCACTATAGATATCGATTCATATTTGATTAGTGGTGAAGGACCAGATGGAAAAATATTTGAAGATGTTAGTTGTAATTGTAATGAATCGGTAACAATAAGAAATCTATCTATAGGTGAATGGACCATTAATGTGCAAGCTTTAAATGAAAATGGTGATATCCTTGGAGAAGAAACTAAAACAGTAAACATTGAAGAAGATAAAGAAACTTCTTCCCATTTATCCATACATGAATTTGAAGGTCAAGGAACTCTTTCATTAGAAATTGATTGGGCTGAAGAAAACATTACAGAGCCTAACATTGTCGCAAGCCTATGTATACTAAACGAAAAAACCCGTACTGATATTGATTTTATTATTAACTCAGATAATAAAACAGCAACCTACAGTAATAATTTTCAATCTGGTTACTATTTGTTAAACATAATATTCTATGATGGATCAACAGATGATTCTAATAATATTATTGATAGTAAAAATTACACTGTTAGAATAGCAAAAGATAAAATCACAAAATTAGATTTAGAGCTAGCTAATGATTCTTTTACAGAACAGAATGATGAAATTACTGATGACTCTTTTTCAGTTTCATTAGATTCAGATAGTTATGAATCTACAATTGGAGATAATCTCAATATATCAGCATCAACAGATGTTAACACTGCATTAGATTACTATTGGTATTTAGATGAAATACTATTAAATACCTCTAGCACGAATTCAATTTCATTAAATGAAGAATTAACAATAGGTACACATACCATAAAAATTATTGCTGATAATGATGGTTTATATGCTTCTGATTCAGCTATAATTACTACTAATGATGCAGATAGTAATATTACTATAAAAATAATTAATCCTGAAGATAACACTATTGTACATGAATCAACACAAAAATACTGCATAGCAAATAGTGAACAAATAATTGAAATTAGTTCTAATAATATTGAAATATTGGAACCTAGTTTATTATCAATCTCAAAAAAAGAAATTTACCCTGATTCAATAGAGTATTATTCAGCATTTTCTTATAATCAAGAGCTAGAATCAATTCCAACAAATTTAGAAGAATTTACTCCACCTAATGATTTTTCTTTATTACAAAGCCTTATCATAACTAGCCCTTTTGATATGGTAAGTGACATAACTTATTTTGCAAACACTGGAATAAATAATAGCGAAAATATATATTTTTATTTTGGTTTGAACGATAATGTAACTCTTTCAATAAATGAAAGTGCAATTGGGGAAAGAATAGTGTCAAACATTACAGTTAATAATTGTTTTATTTATCAAATTGATTCTATAAGTCATTTTTTATATAAAAACAGCGAATACTTTACAATAATTGGGAACTACAATATAGAAATATCAATTAATGCCAAAAGAGGTGAAGATTTAACAATAGAAGATTTAATATTTGATTCTAATGGTGGAAATGAAGAGCCTGAGAACAGATATTATTTTCCTGGAGATATAATTGATTTTCCTACTAATTTATCATTCACAAAAGAGGGTTATCATTTAGTAGGATGGAATACAAAAGCTGATGGAACTGGATCCAATTACGGTCTAGAGGATAAATATACTGTAAAAAAATCCGAAACAACTCTTTATGCTGTTTGGGCTCTAGACTAATTTTAACAAATATTGAATAAGACCATAAACAAGGGAATGTATTATTAATACACCCTTGTTTATATTATACTTTCTAATAACAAATATTCTTATATTACAAATTTATTATAATTAGCAATAACAAATCCATTATATTAAAATAAATAAATAAATCAATATTAGCTGTTACTGTTACATAGCATAATTATTTATTGTTTTCAAATAAAAACTATTTTATAATTAAAATATAATCTTGTTAGGAGAAAACATGCTAAAAAAACAATACTTAAAATCATTATTAATTTTCAGTTTTGTTTTTTCATTTTTATTTGTTAGTTGTGATTTTACTACTCAAAGCCAAAATGGTAATTTAACTATACATTTTAATAATGAAAATACAAAATCATCATTAGTTCCTTCTATTGAAATGGAAGTAGCTTCTTATTCAATAACAGGAATTGGCCCAGAAGATAGGAGCTTCACAGAAGTTACTAGTAATGGAGAGGATGTTATCATTGATAATTTATATAAGGGAACTTGGGAAATAACTGTTCAAGGATTAAATTCCTCTGGAACACCTATTGGGGAAGGAACGAAATCCGTTGAAATCATAGCAAACACTACAACATCTACTAGCATAGTTGTTGAAGAATTTTCAGGAGAAGGAGAATTAAATTTAGATGTTAAATGGCCATCTCAAGATATAGAAGACCCTAATATCGTCTCATATGTAATATCAGAAAATGATGATACTAATACTGATTTAGAATTTACAATAAATAGTGAAACAGCAAGTGCTTCATATAGTGGTAATTTAGATGCTGGTTATTATACGCTTTACCTTAATTTGTACGATGGAGAAACTACGGATATTAACAACAAACTTATAGGTAAAGTATATTCACTAAGAATAGTAAAAGATCAAAATACATCATATACTTTAACTACAACAACAGATGACTTAAATGTAAATGGCTCATTATCTGTATCGGTTTCTAACAATATAGAAACGACATTTGACGTTACTCTATCTTCTAATCAAATAACGCTTTATGAAGGTTCTAGCGAAACATTAACAGCAACTCCAGGTGATGAGGGTGAATATACCTATAGTTGGTACTTAGATGGTAAAGAAGAAGATGAGACATCTAATGAATATACTATTTCAGAAACACTTTCTATTGGTAGACATAATATTGATGTTATTTGCTCTAAAGATGGTATGATTACTTCAAGTAGTTGTGTTATCGATATAGTATTCCCTGATAACTATGTAAAAGTTACAATCTATACTAAAGATACTACTAACGTAGAAAAAGAACTTTATTTATTTTATGGGGCAACAAATTTTGAACAAGGAATACTTGAAGAAGATGATTCATTATTAGAGATTACATCAGATTTAAATATACAATTAGTCAATTACGATAGCGAAGATTATTTTAACAATATTTTCATTGGTACAGCTTATAATCAAAATATAGACCTCCAAAACTATAGTAAAGGAAATTATCCTAATAATTATACTTATTTAGCATTAAAATTTGAAAATCAAAAAGGAACTGAATTACCCCTTAGTGATAATACTAGATTTGAGTTAATTTCTTATAGTAGCTTAAATAGTTACGATAATTTTGCATTTAATTGCAGTGATTGTGATAGTAAATATATTTCAATTTATAATATTGGAAATGTAGGTGAGTTAGTAAATGGGAATGTTACTATGAAAAACACTTCTATTTATAGCAGTGATGATACATTAATTGGTAATTATGATGTAGAAATATATTTTAATGTAACAAGAGGTAATGACATAACAATATCTGATATAATTTTATATAATAATTTAGATATTTACGATTCTGCTGAATCTTATCCTATGCTTTTAGATGAGGTATTCACTTTTGATGAAGATAAATTATATACAGATACTAACTATACTCAAATAAATTGGAACACAAAAGCAGATGGCACTGGAACTACTTATGAAACAGGAAGCACCTATACCGTAACTGACAGTGACACATCATTCTATGCAATATGGGAAGAAAAATGATAACTTATCCATCAAATATTTTGTTATTTGAGTTCTAATATAAAACAAGGGAGTGCTAATTTTACACTCCCTTTTTTATATATATTGTTTTATTTATAATCCAATATCACTTGCAACTTCAGCCATTGCTTTAATAGAGATTTCCATTATTTGAGGAAGATCCATACCCATCATAGTAGCACCTTCTTTAATAATATCTCTATTTACACCAGCAGCAAATCCTGCACTTTTGAATTTCTTATTAACACTCTTAACTTTCATACCTTCCATCTTAGTAGGTCTCATAAGAGCTGTTGCATTAATAAGCCCACATAGTTCGTCTATAGTAAATAGAACTTTTTCCATTTGTAATTTTGGTTCGATATCTGTACAAATTTTCCAACCATGAGAACAAATAGCTCTAATAAAAGGTTCTTCAACATTTGCAGCTTTTAATAGCTCTTCAGTTTTTGCACAATGTTGTTCTGGCCATTTTTCATAATCTAAATCATGAAGTAAGCCAACATTACCCCAATATTCTTCATCTTCATTATAATATTTAGCAAATGCTTTCATTACAGCTTCAACAGCTTTACCATGATTAATTAATGCTTCACTTTCATTATATTTTTTTAATAACTCTAAAGCTTCATCTCTTTTCATTAAATACCTCTTATAAACTAGTATAACATTATAGTTAATAAATGATAAATATATTATTAAAAATTATCTTTGTATTCTAGCATTTGCTCCATTAGCAAAAGCTATAACTTGTTCTAGATTTGCCATCGAAGTATCTCCTGGGAATGTAGTTAATAAAGCTCCATGAGCCCAACCTAATCTTAGAGCTTCTTCTGGAGATTTACCTTCTAATAACCCATAAATTAATCCAGCGGCAAAGCCATCTCCTCCTCCAACTCGATCATAAACATCAAGAACTGTAGTTGGAGCTTGATAACCTTTACCATTATAATATAATACGGCACTCCAATTATGCTTATTTGTAGATACAACTTCTCGCATAGTAGTTGCAACCGCTTTAATATTTGGAAATTTTTTTGACACATCATTCATCATAGAATAAAACGATTCAGAATCTAATTTACTCTTTTTTTCTACATTTGGCCCTTTTAAACCTAACCCTAATTGTAAATCTTCTTCATTACCAAAAAGAACATCAACGTTTTCAACTATTTTAGATAAAATCTTTTGTGCTTCAATTTTAGAATCTTTTCCATCAAGTTTTAAAGAATCCCAAAGCTTTGCTCTATAATTTAAATCAAAAGAAACAATTGCCCCTCTTTTATGAGCTTCTTTCATAGCTTTAATTATCGTTTCAGGAATAGCTTCTCCCAATGCACTGAAAATACCCCCACTATGAAACCATCTTATATTATTAGAAAAAATAGATGCCCAATCAAAAGTTTCAGTATTTATATATGATGCCGCTTCATTACTTCTATTATAGAAAACAACTGGAGCTCTTACCCCTTGCCCTCTATCACTATAAACTAAAGCCATATTGGGACCACGCACTCCATCAAAATCATAATATTTATAAAAGGGAACAACCCCCATTTTTGCAACTTCATTAGCAATTTTATTTCCCAAGGGATAATTTACCATAGCAGTAGCAATCGCTGTTTTTTGATTAAAGGCTTTTGCTAGATTTGCTGCCACATTAAATTCTCCTCCTGAGACGTGCAAATCTACATTATTTGCAAAATCAAGAGGAACAACTCCACTATCTAATCTTACAACTAAAGCCCCAAAAGCCATAAAATCAATCGAATCAATTGATTTTTCTTTTATACTAAGAGTAGCCACTTTTTTCTCCTTTATTAATTATTTCCATCTAAATACTATAAGTACTAGACGAAGTTGAACCACCTTTCCCTGTCCAATTAGTATGATAATATTGACCTCTTTCTTTATCTATACGTTCATAGGTATGTGCACCAAAATAATCACGTTGAGCTTGTAGTAAATTTGAAGGAAGTTTATTACATCTATAACCATCAAACCAAGATAAAGCTGAAGAAAGAGCTGGTGTTGGTATTCCAGATTCTATAGCTAAAGAAACAATTTTTCTAAGAGCAGCTTGATTTTGCATGATTATTTTAGAAAAATATGGATCTAATATTAAATTTAATAAATTAGGATTATCAGTATAAGCTTCTTTAATTTTATCTAAAAACTGAGATCTGATTATGCATCCACCCCGCCAAATTAATGCAATCTCACCAAGATCTAATCCCCATGAATTATCATCACTTGCTTTTTTCAATAGATCAAAGCCCTGAGAGTATGAAATTATCTTTGAAATATATAAGGCTTGTTCTAAATAATTTAACACTTCGTCTTTATTGATTTTAGTTTTAGGCAAATCAACACTAAATATATCTTTAGCAATTATTCTTTGTTCAATTTCAGAACTTAAACATCTAGCAAAAACTGATTCTGAGATTAATGTCAGAGGAATTCCATGCATAAATGCATTAATGCCTGTCCATTTACCTGTTCCTTTTTGGCCTGCTGTATCTAATATATTATCAATCAAATAGGATCCATCTTCATCTTTGAAAGATAGAATATCACTAGTTATTTCGATTAAATAAGATTGCAAGTCATTTTTATTCCATTTATCAAATACTTGAGATATTTCAAGAGAAGACATTTTCAGTTTTTTTCTCATTATATCGTATATTTCACAAATTAATTGCATATCCCCATATTCTATTCCATTATGAACCATTTTTACAAAATGGCCAGCACCGCCTAATCCTAGCCAACTACAACAAGGCTTTAAATCATCTCCAGCCTTTGCTGCTATTGCTTGAAAAATTGGTTTTACAAACTTCCAAGCTTTTATATTTCCTCCAGGCATCATTGAAGGTCCCATTAATGCACCCTCTTCACCACCCGATACACCTGTTCCAATAAATAATAAACCATGACTTTCTAGATATTTTGTTCGTCTTGTAGAATCAGAATAATTAGAATTACCACCATCTATAATAATATCCCCCTTATCTAATAAAGGAATTAATTGTTCTATTGTTGAATCTACTGGTTTTCCTGCTTTAACCATAATCATAATTTTTTTTGGAGTTTCTAGATTTTCAACTAATTCTTTAAGAGAATAAGTTGGAATTATATTTTTACCTTTAGCTCTAGAATGTGCAAAATCATCAACTTTTGAAGTTGTTCTGTTAAATACTGCAACCCTATACCCATTTCTCTCCATATTTAGCACCAAGTTTTCACCCATTACTGCTAATCCGATTAATCCAATATTTGCTTTCATATAAAGCTCCAATCCTTGTTTTTTCATAAAATAAAATTTATGTTATATTTTTTGCTATGACCTTCTTTTTGCTATTATTTCTCTCATAGCATTCAAAGAATCCAAACCAGATTTTTCTTTTAAGTTCATTAATTCAACATATAAAATATTAATAAATGTCGCTGTTGCTATGCTAGCAGAAAAGGCTTCTGCAACAACTTCACTATTTAAAGGACAAGCTTGTAAAACAATATCTGCCATTCTAGCTAATGGAGAATTCGAATAACTAGTAATAACACAAGTTTTACAACCTTTTTCTATTAAAGATTCTGCAATTGAGATAATGTCATAATTGTTACCTAAATGACTAAATAATATAGCACAATCTTTATTTGTTGCTTGAGAAGCCAACATCAATTGCATATGAAAATCTTCTGCAAATTGACAGGAAATACCTGTACGAATAAATTTATGAAAAGCTTCTCTTGCTGCAATATTTGACCCCCCTAGTCCAAATAAATATACATTTTTAGAAGTTGCCATGTTATTTGCAATTTTCATCAGGTCATCTTGATTTAAGGTTTGAGCACTTGTTTCTAATACTTGAATTGTATGCTTAAATATCAAAGACGGAATGTCTCCTTGTTTATCTAAATCAATCTCAAATACTTGGCTGTTTACTGCAACACTTTCTTGTGCTAATGCAATTCTAAATTTTTGATATCCACCATAACCTAATTTTCTAACAAAACGAACTAGTGTTGCTTCACTAGTTCCTACTTTCTTTGCAAGTACATCAATACTTGGATTTACTGATTCATTTGGATACTTGATAATATAATCAGCAATTTGTTTTTCTTTTTTACTTAATTCATTATATTTATTCTTTATTGAATAAATTACACTAATAGGTTTCATTAATAATCCTTTATTTTATTATTCTTTTTTAAAATTATAATATGAAAAAAATATTCATGCAATAAAAAAAAAATTATTTTTATTTACAACTAACTTTTTTTGTTACATAATGTTCTTTAGAAATACATAATTAATTTTACAAAAGGAGGAAAATAATTATGAATAAAAAAATCTTAGCTTTACTATTAATTCTAAGTCTTGCTTTCCCACTTTTTGCACAAGGAAGTAACGAAATGGAACAAGAAACACAAGAAATACGTGTTTTACTTGCTAACCATCCTTATGGTGATTTATTAAAGAAAAAAATCCCTGAATTCGAAGCTGCTACCGGAATAAAAGTTAATGTTGAACAATTACAAGAATCACAACTTACTCAACAACTAACTACTGAATTTGCAACAGGCTCTTCAACCGTTGATGTATTTATGACTAGACCTCTTCAAGAAGGTTTACTATTCATGAAGAATGGCTGGTATGCACCATTAAATAATTATAATTTTAATGACTATCCACAAAGCACTATTGATATTGGTGCAAAAGAAGGTTCAAACTATATCGTTCCTTTAGTAACTGAATGGGAAGTATTATATTATAGAAAAGATTTGTTTAAAGCTGCTGGATTGGATGTTCCAACTAACTTTGATGAATTATTAAATGCCGCTAAAGTATTAAATAAAAATGGTGTTGCAGGATTTGCTTCTAGAGGTAAAGGAGCTGCTGGTGTAACTCAAATGTCTAGTTATGTTTATAACTATGGTGGTAGATATCTAGAAAGTGGTCATTCAGTATTTGATTCAAATGAAGCTATTGATGCAATTCGCTATTATGGCAAAATTAATGGTATGTATGGCCCTCAAGGTATTACAAGCATGTCTTGGGAAAATATAATGCCTATTTTCCAAGCTGGAAAAGTAGCTATGTGGACAGATGCTTCAGTATTCTATGGCAACCTAATTGATCCTGAAAAGAGTGTTGTACCAAAAGAAGATGTTGGAGTTGCAGCTTTCCCAGCTGGTCCAAAAACAAACAATCCTTATATTGTAGTTTCTTGGGGTATGTCAATTTCTAACAAAACAAAAAATCAAACAGCTGCTGAAAAATTCTTAGAATGGGCAACTTCTGCTAATTTTGCAAAAGAAGGAATGTTAAGTAACATTACTATGGCTAGAAATTCTGCATGGACTGATGAAGAAGTATTAGAAATAATGAATCCTGGTTTAGTTCAATCTCAAGCTTCTGCAGCTCAAAATGGTTATCCTTATGATAGACCATATATGAGTAGTGTCGGCGCTGCAAGAGATTTAATTGGTGAATTAATTATTGAATCAATTAATACAAACGGAACTTCAACAAAATTAGAAACTTTAGCTGAAGAAAAAGTTATGGCAGTAGATAAATTATTAATGGAAGATGAAGAATATTCTAAATAATTTAAATTAATGATTATGCCAGCAATTCAAATGTTAATATTTGATAAGCTGGCATCTTTTTAATTGGAGATAATTCATGAAAACAGGTTTTTTTGAGAGAAATATAAAATATATATTTCCCCTTCCCGCTGTAATTTTTGTAATTGTACTTATGGTTTTTCCAGTATGCTACACTTTTTTTCTTAGTTTCACCGATTGGTCATTAACTAGTGGTAGACCATTAAGTTTTGTAGGGTTTGCTAGCTATTTTGAAGTTTTGAAAGAACCTCGTTTTTTAGCAGCACTTGGAAGAACTCTATATTTTACTTTTGGAGCAATAATAGTAGAAGGTATTTTAGGTGTTACTATAGCATTATTATTAAAAAATGAATTCATGGGTAAAGGTGCTATAAAAACAGTATTATTATTACCTTTAGTTGCCACTCCTGTAGCAGTTGGTATTGTTTGGAATTTATTCTATGACCCCAATATAGGAATTTTAAATTGGGTATTAAGTGTTCTACATTTACCTGCAAATGGTTTTGTATCAGATTCAAAAACCGTTATGCCTTCTTTAATTCTTGTCGACGTTTGGCAATGGACACCTATGATTACATTAATGGTCATGGCGGGTTTAGCAGGTCTTTCTAATGAACCTTTTGAATCAGCAATTGTAGATGGCGCATCACCTAGACAAGTCTTATTCAAAATAACATTACCTATGCTAATGCCTACAATTTTAACTGCAATAATATTAAGATCTATTGATGCTTTAAAGACTTATGATATTATCTATGCAATGACAGGAGGTGGCCCTGGATATTCTTCTGAAAATTTAAATATTTTAGCTTTTAAATATAGTTTTGAATATTTTAGGATGGGACAAAGCGCTGTTATGTTGGTCTTTTTATTTATTTTAGTTTCTTCTTTCAGTCTTGGTGTAATGAAAATAAGAAAAAGCTTTGAAATGTAGGAGATATGAAAAATGAGTAGAAAAAGAAGTTTAAAAAGTAAAATACTAAATATTATCGTGTTAATCATTATCGTTATACCAATAATATTTCCATTTTTATGGATGTGCATGAGTTCAATCAAAACTCAAGTTGATATAATTGCTTGGCCCCCAAGATTCTTATTTGAACCAACTGCTACAAATTTTGAACGAGTATTTATAGAGCAAAATTTTTTCCATTATTTAAAAAATTCAATCATAGTTGCCTTTGTTGCTGTTTTCTTATCTCTTTTAATTGGATTACCTGCAGCATATTCAATAGCAAGATATAAACAACGAAGATTATCAGTTTTTATCTTATTAGCACGTTTATTACCTGGTATTTCATTTCTTATGCCTTGGTACATAGTGTTTTCTAGATTACATTTAATGGACTCTTATACAGCTTTAATTTTATCACATATGTTAATAGCTTTACCCCTAATTGTTTGGGTAATGGTTCCATATTTTGATGCAGTACCAATGGAACTAGAAGAAGCAGCAATGGTTGATGGATTACCCCGCCAACAATCATTTGTTGAAATAGTGTTACCTTTATCAACACCTGGTATTGTCACAGCAACAACTCTAAGTTTCATTTTTAGTTGGAATAATTTTATGTTCTCACAAGTTTTAAGCCAACAAAAAACAAGAACACTACCAATTGCTGTATATAACTTTTTATCATATGTAGAAGTAGATTGGGGTGCTGTTATGGCTGCAGCAGTTGCAATTATGACTCCAGCTATTATTATAACTATGATATTCCAAAAATATGTTGTTCAAGGATTAACTGCTGGTGCAGTAAAAGGTTAAGGGAATGTATAAATATGAAAATAATTAAAATTAACACTTATTTTGTAAGACCTAGATGGGGTTTTGTTGAAATTATTACTGATTCTAATATTTCAGGTTGGGGTGAAGCTGTATTGGAAGGACATGCTAAATCAGTTCTTTCTTGTGTAAATGAAATGAGCGAATATCTAATTGGGAAAAACCCTTCAAATATTGAAGATATTTTTAATATTTTATATAGGGGGGGCTTCTATAGAGGCGGTGGCGTAATGATGAGTGCTATTTCTGGTATAGATCAAGCCCTCTGGGATATTAAAGGAAAAATATTTAATGCTCCTATATATGAACTAATGGGTGGAAAATGCCGCGATAAAATTAAAGTATATTCTTGGATTGGAGGTGATCGTCCAAATGATACAGGTAATGCAGCTAAAGAAAAAATGAATCAGGGATTTAAAGCTATTAAGATGAATGCAACAAGTGAATTAACTTATATAGATTCAAATTCAAAAATTGATTCAGTTTTAGAAAGAGTAGCTGCTATTAGAGAAGCTTGTGGTAAAGACTTTGGAATTGCAATAGATTTCCATGGTAGAGTACATAAACCAATGGCAAAAGTTCTAGCAAAAAAACTAGAAGAATTTAATCCAATGTTTATCGAAGAACCAGTATTGTGTGAAAATATGGAATACTTCCCTGAAATTGCAGCAGCATGTAATATACCTATCGCAACAGGAGAAAGATTGTTTACAAAATATGATTTCAAAAGACTTTTTTCTATTGGTGGAATCGATATTATTCAACCTGATTTATCACATTCTGGTGGAATAACAGAAGTTAAAAAAATAGCTTCAATGGCAGAAGCTCATGATATTGCATTAGCTCCACATTGCCCTTTAGGCCCTATTGCTCTAAGCGCTTGTTTACAAGTTGATGCAACTAGTTACAATGCAACTATTCAAGAACAAAGTATAGGTATCCATTATAATAAAGGTAGAACAGTACTAGATTATATTCAAAATCCTCAAGACTTTAGTTTCACTGACGGTTGGGTAAATATGCCAACAAAACCTGGACTTGGAATTGAAATAAATAAAGCCTTAGTTATTGAAGAAAATAAGACGCCTCATTCTTGGAAAAATCCTCTTTGGAGACATGAGGATAATTCTGTTGCTGAATGGTAAATCAATTAATTTCTAAAAATACAATATCCACTTAACATGTTGCTATTTTCAAAAAAAATGGTTTATTGTTACCAAAAATATTTTTCATCACTTTTGGAACTTGTACAAGCCAAAAATAATTAATAAACACGATAATTAATAATTTTCGTGTTTATTAATAAATAAAATTATTCGACTATAAATTTATCTAACTACTCTTCCTGAAACATTACCGGCAGCTAAAGATTTTACTTCATCTATAGTTACTAAATTGAAATCATGCTCAATAGTATGTTTTAAACAAGAAGCAGCAACTGCAAAATTTATTGCATCTTGCTCCTCATAATTATTAAACAAACTATAAACAAGCCCACCACTAAATGAATCTCCACCACCAACTCTATCAACAATTTGAATAGTATAACTT
>NZ_JBNAIC010000055.1:0-72475 GCF_050031695.1 Pleomorphochaeta sp.
CGTGTTACTCACCCGTCCGCCGCTCTAGGCTAACCGAAGTTAGCTTACCGCTCGACTTGCATGCTTAAAACGCGCCGCCAGCGTTCGTTCTGAGCCAGGATCAAACTCTCCGTTATATAAATATGGTCCGAAGACCACTAAATTAACAAATTCATTTAATTCCTGTCACTCGCTTTTAACGAACATTAGCTTATTTCATCTTGTTCTATTTTGAATTGACAGAAAGCCCTAATGCTTTCTATGTATTACTTTTACAACGACCAATAATGGCAATCAAAAAGTAAAATAAACTTCTCTTCTCTTCTCTAATATCTATGTCAAAAATCTGCTCTAAATAATCTAAAATTATTAACAAGCTTGTTGAAAATAGCACGTATAAAAATTATAGTCAATAGCTAATTTATTTTTTCTTGTTTTTTTCAACAAAATTGTTGTTTTTTAAGGTTTGAATTAACATTTCTTGCTAAACAACAAGACGGATATTACGAAAACTTTAGATTTTTGTCTAGTACTTTTTTTAATTTTTTTTATTTATTTTTATATACCTTAAAATTAGACTATTTTTTCTTAAAAACACCAATTTTTTTTGACAATTTTAGCCAAATTTTAATATTTTGTTTCAGAAAATATTTGTTTAACTAAATTTATCTTATTGCAATCATTTAATAAACTATTCCAATTTTCTTTAAATTTAAAATATTCACTACATTTAATTTCACAAGTAGATAATGCAGCATTAATATAGTCATCTATTTTATTTTTATTATTTTCAAAAACTATAGATAATATCTCTTTTACATCATTTATAAGTAGTTCTTCTTTTATAAAATAATTCCCAGGATAAGGATAAAACAAATTATTATCCATTTTTTTATATCCAAACCTTTTATTATATTCATTTATTTTTTTATTCATATAAATAAATCTAACAATATCAGCTTTTAATTTGTTTAAATTTGATTTATCACTAGAAGCTTCTGCACTTGGTGGAAGATGAATTATATGAGTGTTTTTATTAAAATAAAATTGAAAATCAAAAAGATAAGCATTCAATACATAATCATAATCTTCACCTCTTGGAATAAATGGATCGTGAGGTATATTTTTAATTGTACTTCTTTTAAAACACATATTACCACCAAAAGCTATTACACTAGGATGAAAATCATCTTTATGATTCATTTCTTTTTTTACAGCTTCATTCATGTAATATATTTTACGCTTATATAAATTAGTTTCTTGATTTAGCTTATCAGCATTTTTTATTTCATAATTTCCATTTTTATCAAGATAAGGCCCAGCTAGGCCACATGCTTTATCTTCGTTATCTAAAGACGTAACAACATCTTTAATAAAGTCTTTATTTTCTATTATTTCATCATCATCTATTGCAATAACATAATCACAACCTAAACAATAAGGTATAAACAATTGAATATTTCTAACACTTCCATATGAATTCAAATTTAATAAATTAGTATGCAATTGTTTAGATATCAGATTTATTTCATCTTCAGAAACTAAAAATATATTATTTCTTATATTTAATTTATTAATTATAGTAACAACTTTTGATTTGGCTTCATTATAATACTTTTTATGAGTAATTGCTAAAATAATCAAAACATTAAACTTCCCGTTTATATTATTTAAACTATTTATGGTCCTACTTAATGTCTCTCTAGAACTTGGATATGTTGGATGATCAAAGATTATTTGGTTTTCTAAACTATTTATTTCATTTTTACCCCAAAAAGTAGGTATTGTTACCCAAATATTTTTACCCATAAAACCTCCAAAAAAAAGTTGCTACAAATTAATGTAACAACCTATATTTTAATTTCTTATCTGCTTAAATGATTTAATATCCCACTTTTTTTTATTTCAAATATATAAGTAAAAAAAGAAGCAATAGAGGCAAATGCTGATAAATAAAATAAGATATTCAAAATCAAATGAATCTTAGATAAATATGAAAAATCAGGAACACTTCTTACTAGTATTAAATACAAAACACCAGCAACTGCTGAAACTGCATAAAGTACAGCTTTTGATTTTCCCCATATATTAGCAGGCAAAGCTTTTCCTTCTCTCATTAATAAAGACCTTACAAAAGATTGTGCTAATTCTCTCCAAAATATTATTACAAATGCTATTATCGGAAAAATGCCAACACTCATCAAACATACAAAATAAGTTAATCTTGCAAAAGTATCAGCAAAGGGATCCATTACTTTCCCTAAATCAGTTACCATATTTCTTTTTCTTGCAATAATACCATCTAGTAAATCCGTAGCTTCGATTGCAATAAACAATAACAAAACTAATATTGTCGATAATGTTTGCAAATTAGTACCAAACCATTGTGGTAAATTAAAAGCTACAAAAAACAATGGAGTCATTATTAATCTCGCAAGAGTTAATCTATTCGGTAAGTTCACTTTTCTCTCCTATAAAATGCAATTTATTATATATTTTAGCCAAGAGTTATCTCTTTTTTCATACTTAGAGTATAAAGCATTTATAAATAATAGCTTTATATTTAACTATTATTCATTATAGATATCATTTAACTTCTTCTCAAGGTACTGTGTGAAATAGTTCGCGTCAAGTGTTTTATTTGTGATTTTATTTACTAGAACTTCAGGTTTATATAAACATCCCTTTGAATGGATATTTATATCTAACCATTCACTAATTTTAGAAAGGCCATCTTTTTTTATTATTTCACCTAAATCTTTCATACCAAAATCTTCTATCATTTGATTACTAAATTGTGCAGCATATAAATTCCCTAAAGCATATGTTGGGAAATATCCTATTAATCCACTTCCCCAATGGACATCTTGCAAACACCCATTTTTTGCTACATCAACTTTTCTAGAAAATAGTTCTTCATAAAGTTTATTCCATTCTTTTTCTAAATCCTTTACTTCTAAACTACCTTCAATTAATTTTTTCTCTAATTGATATCTTAATATAATATGTAAACTATATGTAACCTCATCTGCATTAACTCGTATAAAAGATGGATTAACTTTATTTATAGCTTTGACAAATGCTTTTTTTGACACACTATTTAATTGAGTCGGAAATAAATTTTGTAGTTTTATATACCAAACATCCCAAAAAGCAGGGTTTTTTAATATCATATTTTCCCAAAATCTACTTTGACTTTCGTGTATACCCATACTAACACCTTCGCCTATACTTGAGCCTTTAAAATAACCTTTAGAAGCATTCATTTCATATAGAGCATGTCCCCCCTCATGAATAGTTGAGCTTAATGGATCATTAAAATTAGGGTCTGTGTATCTAGTTGTAATTCTTATATCATCAGAACCAAGACTTGTTGTAAAAGGATGTATTGCTAATGATAAAGTACCTCTATCAAAATCAAATCCCATTTCTGTTAATATTTCTTTTGCAAAAGCTTCTTGCTTTGTTTCATCATACTTTAAATATAAAAAGTCATCTTCTATATTTTTAGAACTATATTTCTTTACTAAAGGTATAAGATTTGTTTGAAGTTCATCAAAAACTTGATCTAGCATTTTGCTAGTTGCTCCTTCTTCATATTCATCTAATAAAGCATCATATAAACTTTGATTTTCTTTTTTAATATAACTAGCTTCATCCCTTAAAATGTTTACAACATCTTCTAAATATGGAACATAAGATTCGAAATCATTATTATTCCTAGCTTCTACCCATTTATCATAAGATAGTGTTAATATTTCTCTTTTTCTCTTTATGTGCTTTTCAGGAATTCTATTCGCTCTAACAAACTCTTTATACCTTCTTCTTATTATTGCTTTTTGATAATCTGTATCGCCTTCCCCTTCTTCTTTATAATCACAAGCTCCTAAATCTTTTAATAATTCTTCGATTTCTCTACTAGAAGCTAATTTATGAGCTTCTAATGAAGTCCAAGACATTTGTTTTGATCGCTCTTCGCTTGCTTTCTTTGGAGCATTAACTTCTAAATCATATTCTAAAATTTGTGTAATATGATTTATCATTGTAATTCTCTTATCAATCTCTTCTAATTCTTTAAACTTTTCAATTTTCATAGGTATACCCTTAAAAAGGGTGACAAATAATTGTCACCCTATATTTTATTTTATTATAATTCAATTTGTTTTGTATCAATAATATTATGCAATTTACTTACAAAAGAATCAAAGTCTCCCCAATTCTGTTGTTTTCCATTTCTAAGTCTTACTGACATCTCTTTAGATTCAACTTCTTTATTTCCTACAATTACCATATAAGGAATTTTTTCATGTTGAGCTTCTTTAATTTTAGCTTTGAAGTGAGCAGAAGTTAAATCTGCAGAAACTCTAAAGTTTTCTCCTCTTAGTTTCATTTCTAACTCTTTACAATAATCAAAACAAGAATCATTAATTGGTATGATTTTTACTTGTTCAGGTGATAACCATGCAGGGAAAGCTCCAGCATAATGTTCAACTAATACTCCAAAGAATCTTTCAATTGAACCAAGAAGTGCTCTATGAATCATATATGGGCGTTTTTCAACACCATCTTTATCAACAAAAGTCATATCAAATCTATCTGGTAAATTAAAATCAAATTGAATTGTAGATAACTGCCATTGTCTACCAACAGCATCTTTAATCTTTAAGTCAATTTTTGGACCATAGAATGCTCCACCACCTTCATCTACATCATATTCAAGACCTTCAGCTTCAATTGCTTTTCTAAGTGCTGCAGTTGCTGCATCCCATCTTTCAACTTCACCTACACTTTTTTCTGGTTTAGTAGATAAATATGCTTTAATATCTTCAAAACCAAAACTATGTAACATATGAAGAGAGAATTTTAATACTGTTGAAATTTCTTCATCCATTTGTTCAGGAGTAACAATTAAATGTGCATCATCTTGTGTGAATCCTCTTACTCTTAATAATCCATGTAAAGCCCCAGCTTTTTCATATCTATAAACAGTACCTAATTCAGCCCATCTACAAGGAAGCTCTCTATATGAATGTTTTTTATTATTATAAATCATAATATGGAAAGGACAATTCATTGGTTTTGCATAATAGTTGGCTTTATCCATAACCATTTCTGGATACATTCCTTCTTTATAGAAGTCTAAGTGACCACTTGTTTCCCAAAGCCAAGATTTTCCAACATGAGGAGTATAAACCATTTCATAACCATTTTTATAATGTTCATTTCTCCAAAAATCTTCTATAGCTAATCTAATTCTAGCTCCTTTAGGATGCCAGTAAACTAAACCAGGACCAGCTTCTTCATGAATTGAGAATAAATCTAATTCTTTTCCAAGTCTTCTATGATCTCTTTTTTCAATTTCTTCAAGTTTGTTAAGATATAATCTTAAATCTTTTTTATTAGCCCAAGCTGTACCGTAGATACGAGTTAACATTGGATTAGATTCTTTTCCTCTCCAATATGCACCAGCTATACTCATTAATTTGAATGAGTCAAATCTTAATTGTCTTGTTGAATCAACATGAGGACCTCTACAAAGATCTGTAAAATTACCTTGATTATATAGAGTAACTACTTCATTTTCATCAATTGCATCTAATAACTCTAGTTTATATTTTTGATCGCTAAATCTCTCTCTTGCTTCATCTCTAGAAACTTCAATTCTTTCAAACTTTTTATCACTTTTGATAATAGCTTTCATTTTTTCTGTTATTTCATCTAAATCTTCACTTACCAATTGTCTTGGTAATTCAAAATCATAATAAAAACCATTTTCAATTGAAGGTCCAATAGCTATTTGAGCTGTAGGGAACATTTCTAAAACAGCCTCAGCCATAACGTGAGCCATAGAGTGTCTAATTCTAGCTAATTTTTCTTCTGCACTTAATTTCTCTGCCATATTCTTTTCTCCTAATAAAAAACAAAAAAAGCTATTATGTCTTCATCTTTATAAATGATGACATAATCATCAATTACAAGGACGAATGCATAATAGCTCCCGCGGTTCCACCTTGTTTCCTTTTCAAAAATCAAAAAGGCACTTAATTATCTCATAACGTTGAGTATACGGCTTCCTTAATAAACTTTAAAGTTTTTAGGGTTGCAGCTAAAAAGGGGTTTTCACAAAAGCGTTACTAAATATCTTTCAGCCTAAGGATATTCTCTCTAAAGCACAGACTTTTGTTACTCGTCTTTATCATTGCTGTTATTTAAAAATATGCTATTTTTAAATTCAGTTGTCAAGATGTAATATTATTTAAAATAATTTTTTTCCAATTATTTCTACAAGATCTTCTAACATTTTAATTTCCTCATTTTTAAAACGAGAAAAAGATTTAGAATCTATATCTAATACACCAACAACTCTTGAGTTAGATTTTATTGGAATTACCAATTCACTACATGTATCACTTTCACATGCGATGTGATTATCATACAAATTAACATTGTCTACATTAATAGTATCTTTCTTTGTATAACAATCACCACAAACACCTCTTGTAAAAGGTATTTTTTCACATGCAACATTTCCTTGGAATGGACCTAAAACTAAAAAAGAATCCTTTTTCAAATAAAAACCAATCCAAGAAATCTCATTCAACAAAGTTTTTATATAGGCTATTGCATTTGCTAAAGAACAATATCTGCTCTCAATTGAACCATCATAACTTTCTAATAATGCTTCTAATTCTTTTGTATTACCCATAATTACCTCTTTGCTAAAAAATAAACTTAATTTTATTTATGGTCAATAAAGAGGTTCTTTTTTCATAGCTTTTGCTATAGCTTTTGTATTACCATTTCTTAATTTCATAGCAACTTTTGGTTTTACAATAGTTCCAGGTCCATTTATACAACCACCTTCACAAACCATAACTTCTACAAAATTACCTTTAGCTGGCATCTTTTCAATAACATTCAACATTTTATATGCTTTTTTATCTAAGCCATTTATTGCATAAGCTTTAACAAGAGATGGATCACTAATCCTGCTCATTACACATGCTGTAACCCCATCATTAATAGCAAAGTTTCTACAATCAGCAAAAGATTCTGTGTCCCCTAAATCAGTTTCATCTATCTCTTTTACATCTATTTCTTTAGCTACAAATATAGAAGCTAATTCACTAAAGGTCATAACTCCATCAATTTCATTGTATTTTGTTGCTTCAACACGTTTAGCTAAACAAGGACCAATAAAGACAACTTTTGTATTAGGATCTCTTTCTTTTACTATTTTTGCTGTATATGCCATTGGAGAGAGAGTATCACTCTTTATTTTATTTAAATGAGGATAATGTTTTTCAATTAATTCAACATAAGCTGGGCAACAGCTAGTACTCATTAATTTATCACCTCTTTCTATTCTTTCAACTAATTCTTTAGCTTCATTAATACTTGTTAACTCAGCTCCTTCGCTAACTTCTACGACATTACTAAAACCAACTTGTTTTAATGCAGTTTTAATTTGACCTAAATTACCTGGGAATTGTCCATCAATAGCTGGAGCAAATATTGCAGTTACAGATTCTTCTTTTCTTAATAATTCAAGAATAGAGAACAGACTACTTCTTTCAACAATTGCACCAAAAGGACAACTTCTTGAACATTTACCACAACTTATACATTTGTCATAATCAATTTCAACAAAGCCTCTCTCGTTTTTCTTAATAGCACCAACAGGACAAGCTCCTTCACAAGGAACAGGGGTGTGTAAAACACTATTAAAAGGACAAACTTCTTGACACTTTCCACATCTAATACATTTTTCTTGATCTATTTTAGCTTTCCCATTTACAAATTTAATTGCATTTACAGGACAGTTTGCTAAACAAGGTCTTGCATAACAACCTCTACAAGCATCACTAATATAATACCTGTCTTTTGGACAAGCACTACAAGCAGTACTAATTGTTGTTAATACTGGAATTTGTTTAATCTTTGTAGATATAGCTTCTTTATAAAATTCACTTAAAGGTTTTAATTCATCATCATCTTCTTCAATATTCACACCTAAAAAAGCTAGAATTCTATAACGAATCATCGCTCTTTCTTTATAAATACAACAACGACTTGGATCAGTATCTTTAGGAATAATCCAATAAGGGATTTTATCAATATCTTCTTCAAGAGTTCCTTTGAAATAACTTCTTAAAACATAAGCATAAACTTTATTTTTTAAATGAGTAAATTGATTATTTATTTCTAGCATTGTATACCTCATTTACTATTTCTTTTAATTTTCTTGGGGTCATATCTCCATAAACAACATCATTTATCATTACAAATGGAGCACCTTCTTTATTGCTTATATTTTTACAAGCATTGATACAGGAAACACCTTCAATATCACACTTCTCAATTATTTCTGGATCTAAAAAATCATTATATAATAATAAATCTGCTCCACCTTGTACAAAACAAGATGTTCCAACACATATTTTAATTGCTACTCTCTTACTCATAAAATATCCCCTTTAAATGTATTCTATTGAAGTTTCTTTTAGATAATTATCTTCTAATGCTCTTCTTAATCGTTCAATCAAAGTCCTTCTTATTCCAATCTCAACAGGAATACTTGGATCTTGATGTGCTTCATTTATTTTAGTACCTACTAAAAAGTGAACTTGATCACTATCTAATATTAACTCTACATATTTTTTAACAGCATCATTGTTTAAATTATTGATTGCTATTTTATTTTCAATAACATTAACAACTTTTGTAAGTGTTAACATTCCTTCTGTAACTAAATCCATACCATCCATTTTAGAATATGGGGGAACATCTTTTGACCATGAAGATAAATCAACTTCAATTTTCTTTTCCATTATCCTAGAAATAATTAAAGCAGTAGTTCCACCTGAAATTATTTTTTTACCCTTAAACTCTGAAACTTTTTCACACATTTTTTCATCAGATTCTTTTAAAAAAGGAGGACCGGTTACTATTAATGTTCTTCTAGGCTTTCTTATATAAATACAACAACAAGTTATATCATCTTTGGAAGCTAGCCCATCTAGATTTAGTGCTTTATATACAATTTTCTTTGTTAATTCTCTACTACTAATTGAAGGATTATTTTTTAATATAACACCTATATAATCTTTAACTCCTTGAAGTCTCCAACCTAAAGGGGTTGATGTTCCAAGTCCTGATTGAGTAACTCCATCACTAAAAATAATTAACCTATCACCTACTTTTAAACTAAACTCATTGTGAATTATTTCTTCATCTTTAAAAGCTTTTTTTCTATCTAGTACTATTTTGTCACCAAACCATTCGCAGTTTTTATCATTTTTAAAATATAATGCTCTAGGATTATCATATTCTAAAAAATTTACTTTAATATCAGAATTAAATTTTTTATATCTAATATCTGCTATAGAAAAAGTTGAATAACTTATCTTCCTTTCTTTACATACGGGAAGTGTATCCATAATTATTTTAGCTGAATGTTTTAAATCCATAGGAGAAAAGCTTAGTTTCTTTGCCATATTAGCAGTTAATGATGCTAAAACATTAGCTTTTACACCGGAGCCTAACCCATCACTTAATACTGCAACTATTTGCTTTCTCTCAGGATTTCTTTTTTGAAGGAAAACATCTCCTCCAATCTTTTGTCCATATTTATATATTTGGCAATAATCTATATCTATAAAAATATCATTCATATTATATCACCTAATATTTATTTTTTTCTTCAGAAGGCACATCAAAAGCTTCTATTAATGAATTTAATGTTATTTCAGTATCAGCAGCATTTTCACCTAGTAATGAAGCAATTTGTTGAACAGTTTCTAAGCTATGCTGAATTACAGTTTCGGCTTTTTTTACAACAGTTTCTCTTCTAACAGTAGGATTTGTTATATCATCAAATAATGCACCGACTAAATTATGTTTAGGTATTG
The DNA here is from genome assembly GCF_050031695.1 of Pleomorphochaeta sp. Lineage (GTDB taxonomy): Bacteria > Spirochaetota > Spirochaetia > Sphaerochaetales > Sphaerochaetaceae > Pleomorphochaeta. Next base: position 9,891 of record NZ_JBNAIC010000055.1, read on the forward strand.
AAAAGAAAGTAACCTTTAAAAACATTTCATTTACTTTTATTTTAACTTGTTTTGAATATTCTTTATTAAATTGTTCTTTAAATCGATCTTCAAAAGAAATAAATTTACTAACATGAAGACCTTTTATTATTTCTAAGTATGCATTGTCTATTTCATAATCTACTTCAGAAAACAATTTAACAAATTTCGCATTACAATCAACAATATTTAACATCTCATCAACTATTACAACACCCATAGGTATAGTTCTTAATAAGACATCCATTTTTGTTTGAGCTTCTTTTCTCATTTTTGTAACGCACATTTCAACTTCAGCCATTCCATCTAAATATGCAATTGCCATATCTCTACAAGTAGAATAACCACATCCACCACAGTTGATTTGATCTTTTAAATGAACCTTACCTAAAGCGCGTAATGCCTTTTGAATTTCATTCTCACTATAAATTTCTGTATCATAATGTCTATATATTGTTGTAGCAGGTTTTACTTTTAATATTCCATACCCTTTTTCAACGACTTTATTAACAAAATCCATTGGAGATTTAAATAAATTTTCTTCATGTAATCTATCTCTTGTATATCCTGTTGAAATATACTTTTTATTAGATAGAGCAATTTTTTTATTGGTAGAAGGACCATTGATACAACCACCTTCACAACTTAATAATTCTAAAAATTGATTATTTTTAGAATGTACTAAATTATCTAAGGTTGATTTAACAGCTAAACTACCTGATAATGCTATAGAATTTTCTTGGAAGAAATTATCACCATCTTTAAAAGAAGCTATCATCCCACCTTCAACACTATAAGCAGAAGTTTTAGCTGCTTTAGATGGAATAAATTGTGGATAATCTAAATTATTTATAAATAATTGGTCATTTATCCTATCTAAATCTATATTCTCTTGCTCAAACCAAGTTCTCAGTTCATCAAAAGTTAATGCAAAATTCGGATATCCTGGCCATTCATCAGCCTCCCATTTTTTAGCAATACATGGACCAACAAATACAATACCAATATGTTCGCCATAAAGCTCTCTTAAATATGCACTGTGTAATTGTAAGGGAGATGGAATTGGTGCTAGATCTTTTTCAAGAGTTGAATAATACTTCTTTACTAACTGTACTACAGATGGACAAGCAGTTGAAATCCAAGAAGTTTCTTCTCCTCTTCTTCTATATTCATCAACACAAGAACTTACTAAATCAGCACCGATAGCTGTTTCACTTATATCACTAAATCCTAATTTTTTTAAAGCAGTTAATAATGCAGCTTCTCTATTTACAAATTCACTACTATGAGAAGGAGCTAAAGAACAAATTATTTTTCTATTACTTTTTAAGAATAATTGAACTCGTGCAATATCATTTCGAATTTTTTTAGCATTTGCAGGACATACATCAACACATATTCCACAATAAGTACACCTATCATGAATTACAACAGCATTGCCTTCTTTTACTTGTATAGCTTTTGTAGGACAGGCTCTAACACATTTATAACAATCTCTACATTCAGTTAATTCAGTATATATTGGATGAATCATATATTTTCTCCCTTTGTTATTATTGTTCTAATTCTTCACGAATTAAATCAATTACACATTCGGGATTAATATTTTCATAATCCTTGCCATTAATTTTAATTATTGGTCCAAAACTACATTTTCCTAAACATAGATGTCCCTTGATTTTAATTAAATCTGAATAATCATTTTCTTTTACAAATAATTCAATTAATTCTAGAGTTCTTGAGTTCCCTCTAGAAAAACAAGAACTACCCATACATAACTCAACAACGACTCTTTCCATATTTTTCTCCATCCATTAATTTTATAATATTTTTTATAGATAGAGGTCAATAGAAAAAATTAAAAATAAGTTCCAGTTTTTACAATTTATTAAACTAATATATGAAAATAAATCGTATATATTGTTAATAATTTATTATAATTATCTTTTTTTTAATTTAATATCCTAAAAATATATATTTATGTGAATAATATCACATAAATATATATTACCAAAGAGTATTTTCAGATTTGCTTTTTTCTTTCATTATATTAGATCTTAGCTTTGCTGAAAGAACAGCAAATTGTGTTGCTAAATCAGTTCTTTGTACTGCAATATTTTCAGGCAAAGATAAATCTTTAGGAGCAAAAGTCCAAATAGCTTGAATACCACATTTAACTAACAACTCTGCACAAGCTTGTGCTTGAGGAGCCGGAACAGTTAATATAGCTATGCTTATTCCATTAATTAATACATATTCTTCTAACTCCGTTAGAGATTTAACCTTTAAATCGTCAATTTCTGTACCAACAATATCTTCTTTTTTATCAAAAGCAGCAACAATTCTTAAACCGTAATTTTCAAAACCTTTATATCCAATTAAAGCTGATCCTAAATTACCTGCCCCAATCAAAATTGCATCAGTAGAGTTATTCCACCCTAAAGCTTCTATTAATGCTTCAGATAATTGTTCAATATCAAAACCAACTTTTGGTTTTCCTTCAATACCTGAAAAAGCTAAGTCTTTTCTTACTTGTATAGGATTAAGTCTTAAATCATTTGCTAAAATAGTTGCACTTACACTCTTTAATCCATTTTCTTTATATTGATTAATTAATCTAATATAGGAAGGGAATCTCTTAATTGTTGGAATTGGAATTTTATGTTTCATTTTTACCTCTTTTTAGTTTTTCTTCTATCTCTTCTATTACGAACAAGGGTGTTGAAGTTCCTGTAGCTAAACCTACAGTATCATAATCAAATAAATGACTAGGTATTTCATCTTTATTACTTATTAAATAACTCTCAACACCACTATTTTTACAATAATTGTATAGCCCTCGAGTGTTTGAGCTATTTTTACCGCCAATTACAATTATACAGTTACACTTTTTAGATAACTCTGCAACAGCATCTCTTCTTCTTTGATTACTATTACATAATTCATTGGCAAATTTATATTTTATTTTATTTTCTTTTGCAAAAGTTTCTAAAGAATTTTCAATATCTCTACTTCTTCCACTTGGAAAAGTAGATTGTATAACTACAAATAAATTGTTAGTTGTAGGAATTTCTATAATATCTTTTACATCACTAATTATAATCTTTTTTGTCGGAGTTTCAACACTTTTTAAAGCAACTGCCTCAGGATGTGTTTTCCCTCCAATAATAACAATAGTTTCATCTTCTTGAGCATTTAAGACCATATCTTGTTCTTTTAAAACAATTGGGCATGTCGCATCAAAGATATAGAAGCCTTTGTTTAAAAACAACCTTCTAACCTTGTCACTTACTCCATGAGCTCTTAATACAACTATACCAGGATTAACTTTATCAGCATCAGCCTCTTCAATAACAGATACACCATATTCTTTTATTCTTTCCACAACTTGAGGGTTATGGATAATATGGCCAAGAGAATATACTTTCTTATGTAATATATCTCCAACTTTTACAGCTTCTTTCATTATCGAAATTGCTCTTGAAACACCACTACAATAGCCAATCACATCCGATTTAATTACTTCCATTTTCTATCCTTTCTTTATTATAAATTAAAAATTAATCTTTATAAAGAAAAAAATACCGCAAGAAAACTCTTGCGGCATATATAAAATATAATCTATATATTAATTTTCTTTAGTTTTTTCTTGAACATGTTCACCTTTACTAATCCAATATAAGAAAGATGGAGCAATAAAGTTAGAAGAATATGTACCAATAATAATACCAAAAATCAAGTTAATAGCAAATAATCTGATTGAACCACTAGCTAATAGAGCAAGAGGTAATACAGCTAATACTGTTGTAACACTTGAAATAATTGTACGTGTTAATGATTGTGTAACACTATGTTCGATTACTTCTTTAAATGGTTTATCTTTCATTAATTTACTATTCTCACGAATTCTATCGAAAATAACGATAGTAGCATTCAATGAATAACCAATAATTGTTAATACAGCTGCAATTGTTGTACTTGAAACTTCAAATCTAAATAAAGCAATAAATCCTAATAATAATAATACATCATGAGTTAATGCAATTAATGAAGATACAGCATATGCAAATCTAAATCTTACCCAAATATAGAATAAAATTAATACCATAGCTACTAATATTGCTAATAAAGAACCAGTAATCAATGTTTGACTAAATCTAGGACCAACGAAGTTACTTTCTAAAACAACAAAGCCATTATCAAAAGTGCTTTCAAACCCGTCTGAAACTGCTGCTTCCATACTGCCTTGAGTATCACCATCATTAGTTCCAAGTCTAATTTGGAAGATTTGATCTGATTCGTCACCTACAGTTTGTACTTGAACATTTCCTAAACTTGTTAATGCTGATCTAACTTGTTCAATATCAACATCACCACCAGTAGCAAAATTAATACTAGTTGCTTCATTTGATAATGTTGCAGGGAACCCATAACCAGAAATCATAGTTGAAGAGTCTATATTACCATTAAGAACATTAGCACTTACACCTTCTATTGAAGATAAAGCTGCTGCTAAATCACTTACAGTACTATATTGTGAACTTTCAAATGTTGTAGATTCAACACCAGAGTCACCTCTTACTTCAACAACTAAAGCATCATTATTTACAGATACTTCAACATCATCAGAACCTGAATATGTTAATTCTAATCCAACTGGAGCAATTTGAATTCTTTGACTCAAACCACTTTCAAAGTCAATACCAGTATTGAATCCGCTATTTAAAATAAAAGATACAATACCTACTACTAACAAACAAATTGAGAATGTTAACGCAATAAAACGTGTTTTAATAACAGGAAGATTCTTTTTCATTATTTTTTCCTCCAAGTTATATGTAATTTTGCTCCCTCACGATCTGTGACAGTAGCATCAAAAATTAAGTGTGATACGAACAATGCAGTAAATAATGAACTTATAATACCAATAGCTAATGTATTAGCAAATCCTTTAACTGCACTTGAACCTAATTGAGAAAGAACTAATGCTGCAATTATTGTAGTAATATTTGCATCCATAATTGTCCAGAAAGCTTTTCCAAAACCAGCTTTAATAGCTGCTTGTGGGCTCTTTTTAAATCTTAATTCTTCTTTAATACGTTCAAATATAATAACGTTAGCATCTACAGCCATACCTAGAGTTAATATTAAACCAGCGATTGAAGTTAGTGTTAATGTGAATTTTAATGCTGAAAGTACAGATAACATAAGTACTAAATTTAGAACTAGAGCTAAATCAGCAACAAGACCACTTACACCATAATAAATAAACATAAATACAACAACTAATAATAAACCAATTAAAATAGCATTTAAACCTGCAGAAACAGCATCTTCACCTAATGTAGCACCAACAGCTTGTTGACTTGACACAATCAATTCAATTGGTAATGCAGCTGTTCTTAATACAATAGCTAAAGCTGAAGCTTCTTCTTGGCTAAATCCAGAAATTTGAACATCTTGGCGAATAGGTTCATTAATTGTTGCTATAGATTTTACTTTTCCATCCATTACAACAGCCATTGCTTCACCAACATGAGTAGATGTGAATTTATAGAAAGCATCACCACCACTTGCATCTAAATGGAAATTAACTACAGGTTGACCTGTAATAGAATTAGAACCAGTTTGAGCACTTTCTAAATGAATACCATCTAAACCAATTTCAGAATCTAAAACCACAAAACTTTCTAACTCATCTATGCCATAAGAATCTTGAACATAATAACCTGCAGCAATTTTACCTGCTGGTAAGAATTCAGGTTGTTTGATTGAACCACTTTCAGTATATACTTCTGATGGGTTTTCAGCAAAATAAGTATTTAATTCTTGTGTTAAAGTTTCATCAACTACTTGGAATAATAAAGAACCTTTACCTTGTAAGAATGAATTAACTCTTTCAGGATCTGCAGCACCAGGAATTTCAATTAATATTTGATCATTTCCTTGTAATCTGATTTCAGGTTCACTTACACCAAATTCATCAATACGATTCTGCAATATTTCTATATCTTGAAGAACTAATTCATTAATTTCTGATGAACTAGCGCTTTTACCAGCTTTTTCATTATAAGAATCAACATCAGCATCAAGTAAAATACTCATACCACCACGTAAATCTAAACCTAATTGTAAAACACTATCGCTTAAATCTTTTACTTCTAATAATGAAGATCTATAATATTGTTCAATTGTATCAAACATATCTTGTTCATTATAGAAACCAGAACAAAGTTCTTCTATAGTCCAATTAGAAGGAGTATCTTTGTCCATTAGACGATAATTTTCTTTAGCAAATGATTCTAGGTATGAATACTCTGCTGGAACATCAGCTGAAGCATCACTACTTACTAAACCTTTAATTGCACGAAGTTCGCGAGTTGCTTGTCCACGTGCATATTCTCTTATTTGCTCATTTGAGCCACTTGCGAGATCTTTGGTTTCCTGAGGTACGATTGTATACCACTTAAAAGTTGGGTATAGAAAATAACCGCACAAAAGTAATACCAAAAGAACTATGATCCATCGATCACGTTTTTTCATAACATTCTCCAATAGTAACTTATGTGATTTTTTTTAATTTTCTTTTTTGTCTTCAGTTGATTCTTTAGTTTCTACTGATTCTTTAGCTTCATCTTTAGTTTCAACAACTTTTTCTTCTACAGCTTTTTTAGCATTTTTAGATTTAGCTTTGTTTTTTGCAGAAGCTTTTGAAGCACCTTTCTTAGCAACTACACTACTAATAGCTGATTTACTAAATTCAATTCTAGCATTATCATCAACTTTGATAACAACTGTTTGTTCTCTAACTGCTACAACAGTACCATGAATACCACCGATAGTAACGATTTTATCTCCCTTTGCGATAGAAGATATCATATCTTTTGCTTCTTTATCACGTTTTCTTTGAGGACGAATGATTAAGAAATAGATAATTACGATTATTAATCCGAAAGTAACCATTGAAGTAGCCATACTACCTGCTTGTGCAGAACTTGATGTTGCTGTTGTTCCCATTAATGCAAATAATGAATTCATTAATTAAACCACCTTTATATACATAAATAAATTATGTCAAAATTATTATTGATAAAAATTTGAAAATAATTAATATCAATGCCATTTAAAATAACATGTTAAGTTAATTATAGTCAAGTTTTTAGTTTTGTCTATGTTAAATATAACATTAGGACTCCGATATACGAAGTCCTAATTATAATATAACATTTTAAATTACATCATGCCGCCCATTCCGCCCATTCCTGGAGCTGGAGCTGCAGGAGCTTCTGGTTCAGGTATATCAGTAATAGCACATTCTGTTGTTAAAATTAATTGTGCAATAGATGCAGCATTTTGAAGTGCACATCTTGTAACTTTCATAGGATCTAAAATACCATTATCAACCATATTTACCCACTTCATTGCATTAGCATCAAAACCAATACCACTTTCATTGTTTTTACACTTATCAGCAATAATTGATCCATCTAATCCAGCATTTTGAGCAATTTGACGAATTGGTTCTTCTAAAGCTCTTCTTACAATCTTATATCCAATTTTTTCATCTTCTGTTAAAGTAGCTAAATCTTTATTTTCTAAAGCATTTACAGCTTGAACTAAAGCAACTCCACCACCTGGAATAACACCTTCTTCAATAGCTGCACGAGTTGCACTTAGTGCATCTTCAACTCTATGCTTTTTCTCTTTTAATTCTACTTCTGTAGCAGCACCAACATTAATTACAGCAACACCACCAGCAAGTTTTGCAAGTCTTTCTTGAAGTTTTTCTTTATCATAGTCACTTGTTGATTCAATAATTTGAGCTTTTATTTGAGCAGTTCTTTCTTCAATATCACTCTTTTTTCCAGCTCCATTAATAATTGTAGTATTTTCTTTATCAACTTTAACATTCTTAGCTCTACCTAGCATTGAGATTTCAGCTTTTTCTAAAGTTAAACCAATTTCTTCACTTACAACTTCACCACCAGTTAAGATAGCAATATCTTCAAGCATAGCTTTTCTTCTATCACCAAAACCAGGAGCTTTAACTGCTACAACATTTAAGATACCTCTTACTGAGTTAACAACTAAAGTTGCTAAAGCTTCGCTATCAACATCTTCTGCAATAATTAATAAAGGTTTATTTGTTTGAGCAATTTTTTCTAAGATAGGAAGTAATTCTTTCATATTAGAAATCTTTTTATCATAAATTAAAATAAATGGATCTTCTAATACAGATGTCATTGTTTCTCTATTATTACAGAAATATGCACTTAAATAACCTCTATCAAATTGCATACCTTCTACAAAATCAGTTGTTGTTTCGAAAGTTTTAGATTCTTCAACAGTAATAACCCCATCAATACCAACTTTTTCCATTGCATTAGAAATTTCATCACCAATAGTTCTATCATTATTTGAACTAATAGTTGCAACTTGTGCAATTTCTTCTTTATCTTTGATAGATTTAGACATATTTTTAATTTCAGATACTGCATCTGCTACAGCTTTATCAATACCACGTCTAATGCCCATAGGATTTACACCAGATGCTACACTTTTCATTCCTTCTTTTGTAATTGCCCAAGCTAATACAGTTGCGGTTGTTGTACCATCACCTGCAACATCATTAGTTTTAGTTGCTACTTCTTTAAGCAATTGAGCACCCATGTTTTCAAAAGGATCTTCAAGTTCAATTTCACGAGCTACTGAAACACCATCTTTTGTTACAGTTGGAGCACCAAATTTTTTATCTAATAAAACCAAGCGACCTTTAGGGCCTAAAGTAGTCATTACTGCACGAGAAATTTTCTCAACACCATTTACTAAAGACTTTCTTGATTCTTCACTAAATTGTAGTTGTTTAGCCATTTTTCTTTCCTCTCTTCAATTTATATACATATTTAAATTAATTAGCGTTTTGCCATCTATAAAAAAATACAAACATTTTTATCAATAAGCAAGTAATTATTTATTTTTTTATACAAGTATTTTATAAAATAGTGCAACAAATACTACACTAAACAAATTACTAATAAAATTAACCTTATCATTATTAATTATTCTAAGTCCTTTTACTAAAGGTAATTTCTTCCCATTTACAAATTCTTTTTCTACAATCTTATCCTTATCCTCATCATAATAATGAGCTTGAATCGTTATACCTAAAACACTATCAATTAAAGCTCCTAAAAATCCAGCTAAAGTAACTATTGCAACAAAAGAAACAGTTCTTATTGAAGGATTAAAATAAGTTGAATACCACATTGTTGCAATTAAAAAAGAACCAATTAAACTTGCTAAAGTTCCTTCAATAGATACACCCCCCGATAAACCAGGTTTAACAGGCTTACCTGTTAATATAGAAACAGTTTTACCTTTTGTTAGCATCCCAACTTCACCAGCAAAAGTATCACTTAGAGCCTCGGCTACACTAGCACCAAACATTATTAATATTAAAGGAGAAGGTGAAATTAAATAAATTAATCCTAAGAAAAAACTCACACCCCCATTTGCAAAAACTTGAATAATATCTCGACTTCCATTCTTTTCTTGTATTTCTTGAGCTTCTTCATATATTTTATTATGTTTGTTTATTTTTGATAAAATCCCTGCCCCAATTACAAAAAATAGCAGTATAGTTAATCCACCAAAGCCAAATGATAATATAATTACAACACCTAAAGAAAAAGCACCAAAAACACCACCAATAGTAAGTTGCTTTGTTAAATAGGCTACTACTGCCAAAATTAATAATAATAAAATAATCCAAATTACATAATTATTTATAGAAAGGAAAAATCTATCAATTACTGCAGCTAAAGAACTTGGGTCTGAACTTTGTAAAAATCTATCACTCAAAATAAACCTCCAACAAGTAATGCAGTTAATAAAGGAACACTAATATTGTCTAAACCTAAAGGAGTTACAACTTCTAAAAAGGCAGCACTAACTCCTACTATAATAGATATTAGTAGTTTATCATTAATTGAAAAATTAGTCATAACAGATAAAACAACAAAAGAAGAAATAACACAAACAATAAGCATTACAATACTACCAAAATATGTTTTTCCACCAGTTGGTAAAGGAATTCTCTTTTTACCCCATAAAGATCCAAAAATAGCAGCAAACCCATCGCCATAACCCATTGCAAAAACGCCAATAGTTGCAGCATATAAAGTAATTACATCAGTATACACCCATAAAACTAAAATAAGGACAGAAAAAGGATAATAAACTAATCCTAAATTTCTCTTTTTATTTGGACAACCTATTTTCTCTCCCACATTAGGATAAAAAACAAATAATGAATTGAAAAAAACAAAACAAATAGGACCGGCAATAGCAAATAAAATATTATCAAAATAATTGACTAAAATAATCCACCAATTAGCTGTTAAGATATGAATTGTTTTTCTTACAAACTCATCTTTAACTTTAGTTTTTTTCTTTAACAAATAAGCTAATATTAAAATTAATCCTATATAAATCATGGAAAACATCAATCCTATACAATTTGTATTCATAATTTTAAAACACCTCTCTCAAATAACTGCTATTAAACTTATACCACAAAACAATAAACAATAAATACCTTTCCATAGTATAAATATAAACTTTTTATCGTTTGATATAATTATTTATTATCAATCTATTTTATTAATATAAACAATTACTATCTTGTTTTTTTAATAAATTTAATGTATATTTATACAGTACGAATGCATAGTATCAAAGGAGCTAACAAATGCGAGAACGTCATACTAGACTTAATCTTGTTAAAGAATTAATTAAAAATAACAGAATAGATAACCAAGACTCATTATTAGAAATGTTAAAGAAAGAAGGTTATTCTGTAACTCAAGCAACTTTATCTAGAGATTTAAAGATGTTAAAAGTTGGTAAAATTTCAGATGGTTGGTCTGGATATTACTATGCTTTACCTGAAAATGATTTAATTAGCGAATCTGAAAAAAGTTATATACAAGATGTAAGACGTGGTATTCTATCAATAGAATTTAGTGGTAACTTTGGAGTTATAAAAACAAGAAGTGGCCATGCCAATAGTGTTGCAATAGCATTAGATGTTTTAGCAATCCCTGAAATTCTTGGAACTTTAGCAGGAGATGATACAATTTTTGTTATTCTTAGAGAAGGAATGACAAAAGAAGATCTCCAAGAAAGCTTCAAAAATAGAATTCCTGATATTCAAGAATAAAAATATTAAGGCTTTGATTAATATCAAAGCCTTTTTTCTTGAATTTTTTTTTATCTATAAATATTATACTCTCATAGGAGACGAAAATGGAATATAAAAATTTCACACAATTAAAGTCATTCAAAAAATTAAAAGATATTGAACCTTTTGATTTAAAATCAGGTCTTAATAAAGATAGAATAGAAAAATACCAAACTAACAATGGAACACAATTAAACTATTCTTATGCAACAATGCCAATTAATGACAAACATCTTGAACTTTTTCAAGAATTAAGTGAAGAACAATCTCTCATTGAAAAATATAAATTATTATTAAATGGAGAAAGAATTAACACTGGTGAAAATAGATGTGTTTTACATCAATTAACAAGAGGTCAACTATTAAATGACGTTGAAATTGATGGTGAAAATAAAGGTGAGTTCTATAAATCTCAACTAAATAGAATTAAAGATTTTTCAAACAAAGTTAGAAATGGGGAAATTGTTGGTTCTACTAATAAGAAATTTGATACAGTTGTACAAATTGGTATTGGTGGTAGTGATTTAGGTCCTAGAGCTTTATACCTTGCATTAAAAGGCTATGTAGCAGCTCAAGATAAACAAATTATTGATGCAAAATTTATCAGTAATGTTGATCCTGATGATGTAAGTGATGTTACTAAAGATATTGATTTTGAAACAACTCTTTTTGTATTAGTTTCTAAAAGTGGAACAACTCAAGAAACATTAACAAATAAAGACTTAGTATTTGATACATTAAAATCTTGCAATATTGAAGGTTTTATTCCAAGTAAACATATGATTGCTGTTACAAGTAAAACAAGCCCTCTTGCAGATAGTGATGAAGTTTTAGACGCATTTTTCATTGATGATTATATTGGTGGAAGATATAGTTCAACTAGTGCTGTTGGTGGTGTAATATTATCTATTTCACTAGGGTTTGAAACCTTTAACGATTTATTAAAAGGTGCAAATGAAGCTGATAAAAACGCTTTAAATGAAAATGTTGTTGAAAATGCTGCTCTTCTAGATGCAATGATAGGTGTATATTTAAGAAATTCCTTAAATCTTCCATCAACTGCAGTCCTTCCTTATTCACAAGCATTATCAAGATTTCCAGCACATTTACAACAATTAGACATGGAAAGTAATGGTAAACATGTTAATAGATTTGGTGAAGATATTAACTATTCAACAGGACCTGTTATTTTAGGAGAACCAGGTACTAATGGACAACACTCCTTTTATCAATTGTTACATCAAGGTACAGATATAATTCCTCTTCAATTTATTGGATTTAAAAAAAGTCAATTTGAAAAAGACATTGTTGTTGACAAATCAACAAGCCAAGAAAAACTTAATGCAAATTTAACAGCACAAATTGTTGCATTTGCTATTGGTAAGGATGATGAAAATCCTAATAAAGTATTTGAGGGTAATAGATATTCTTCATTAATCTCTGCTAATCAATTAACACCTAGTGTATTAGGCGCATTATTAGCTCATTTTGAAAATAAAGTAATGTTCCAAGGCTTTATTTGGAATTTAAATTCTTTTGACCAAGAAGGAGTACAATTAGGAAAAATTCTTGCTAAAAAAGTATTGAATGGCTGTGAAGGTGATGAACTTTTAATTGCTTATTCATCTTTATTAAATAATTAAAAATAATTTTTACAATTAAATAAGTAAATGGGTTAATTTATATATAAATTAACCCATTTGACTATAAAAACTATTAGATTCCTTGCAATATGGATAATTCTTCAATATAATGTACATTTGCATATATAGGAGTTTAGCCATGTCAAAATTATTTAATAAAACAATAGTTTTATTAATGGTTTTATTACTTGCAAACACTTTACTTTTCGCCATTAATAATAATCAAAGAATTCTAGATATCGACAGTGATGTTTATAATGGAATAAGAGATTTATATCTTTCCCAAGGTTTAGCTCAGCCGTCTTCAGCTGCACCATACTCAGATAGTGAATTATATATGATGCTTGAGCTATTAGACACAAGTAAATTCAGTAAAGCAGATACTAAAGTATATGAATATATATTAGATTCTTTAGAATTAGATGATAGAAATAACACTAAACTTGGAAAAATTGAATGGAATCCTACTATTAATGTTGAAAGTTATAATCATACTAATACAACAGATTTTTTAACTCGAGATAATTGGATTTATGATTTTCAAGATCAAGAACAATTCTTAAGTTTAGATGTTGAGGCTTGGACTGGTTCATTTTTTTATGGTTTAGGGAACTTTTCAATAGGAACAACATATACAACAGAAAATACTTTTGGTATCACTAACTTTAATTCAAACCTACTTTTTCTATATCCTAATAAAATTATAGATTTAGATTTCAATTTCCCATACAGAGCATTTATTGCAGTAGGTGATGATTCATGGTCTCTTCAAATAGGTAGAGATAGAGTAAAATGGGGAAGCGGTGTTACATCTAATCTAATGATAGGCGATAATCTTAAATATCTTGATGAACTAAGATACACAACTTATTCAAATCAGTTTAAATATACATACCTATTATCATTCTTCCCATATCCTAGTAATTATATAAACAGTTCTGATTATGATGCAACCACAGGATTAGGACAAGGAAATGAAGTTTCTGGGACTAGAGCATTAATTGCTCACAGAGGGGAAGGTAGATTATTTAATAATAAAGTGGGATTAGCCCTTAATGAATCAATAATGTATCAATCTGAAGAGAATGTTTTAGATTTAAGATATTTATCTCCTACTGCATTATTCCATAATTATTATATTAGAGCTAATGCAAATTCACTTGTAACTCTAGAACTTGATTATACACCAATTAAAAACTTTAATATTTATGGACAAGTAGCTGTAGACGAATTTTCACTCCCAGGAGAACCGGTACAAGGTGTTTCAAGTTTAGCTAATCCTAAAGCTTTAGGATATTTAGGAGGTGTTAGATATCACTATGATGTAGCAGATAAATATAAAGGTAATACTTCACTTGAATTAGCTTACACCGACCCTTATTTATATCTTAGAGGAAGTGGAACATATAACGATTCTACTCAAGAATCAGATGAATATGGCATCAACTATGTAGTAGCATTTAGGGAGTTCGCTGAAGGAACATATTACCATAGTGAATATTTAGGTTATGAATATGGAGGAGATGCAATTGTTGCAAATATTAATTCTACATTAGTTAATTATGGAAAATGGAACATTGAAGCTAATATTTTCTATATGTTACATGGAACATTCGATATGTTTACTTGTTGGCAACAAATAGAAGATACTGATGATCCATCTTCATATACAACACCAACCACATCAAATGATAACGACTCGAATAATTCAGATAATGTTGATAATTCTGCTAAAGATTCTGTTTCTAGAACTTTAGTAATTGGTGGTAGTGTTTCATATGATTTAACTGAAAAAATTAATTGTTTTGTTCAGCTTGATTATATCAACATCAAAAATTATGAAAATATATCAGGTGAAAATACTCAAGACTTACAGCTTGTATTAAGCCTAAGTTATAGTATTTAATTATTATGAAAAAATTAATACTAATAGCAATTTTCATTTGTCTTTCATTTAATTTATCTTCTAAAGATCAACAAATTTTGCCTTTAGAAGATAAGGCATATGAATATATAGATTATCTTTATCTTTTAACTAATAGTGCTCCACCAACTTCAGCTAAACCATATTCAATTAGCCAAATGAGAATATATTTGAATGGAATTGATTATAATAAACTAAATACTTCTAGCATTAAATATTTTAATTATCTTTTAAATTTAGTTAATGAAAAAGATTTAGACATCAAATTAGATGATAAATCATCCATAGATGTAAATGGAATTACAGCTTTAGAAATCTACGCACATTATAATGATACTGATATTAAAACTAATAGAGATTGGATTTATGATCAAGAAAATAGATTACCACTATTAAAACTTGAATTAGATATTAATGTTGATGAAATCATGTACACAACCTGCGAAATGCAATATCAAATGGGAAAATATGAACCAAGTGATGATAGTCTTTATTATATTGAAAACAGTGACTTTTTTGATGAGTATGCTCCTGATGGAATTGGAACAATATCTAATAATTCAGATGTTATTTATAACATCTTAACAAATCAATATAACAATCTATTTAGTACTAATATACCTCTTGCTAGTAAATATATAGATTTTGACACACCCAAAAGAGCTTTATTATCTGTAGGTGGAGAAAATTGGAATTTTAATTATTCAAAAGACACTTTAGAATGGGGAAATAGTATAATTGGCAATTTTATATTTGATGATCATTTAATCAATAACTATATAAATTATAAATATTTTTCAAAAAATTTTAATTTAAATAATACTGTTGCATTCTATAATACACAAACAGAAAGTGGAGAAAATATTGATGATGAAGTTAAAATGTATTTTACTCATCGCTTAGAATTTAAACCAACAACTAATTTTAGATTTGCTATAAGTGAAAATGTTATGTATCAAAATGAAATTCTTTCCTTCTTATATTTTAACCCAGCTTATATTTATCATAATATTAATAATAGAAGTATGTTCAATGCTATAGCCTCTTTAGAGACTGATTTTTACCTTTTTAATAATATATCTTGGTATTCTCAATTTGTTTTAGATCAAGCAAGAGCTCCAAATGAAGATGATAGTCAATCAGCGGCTTGGGGCTTTTCAACAGGATTAAGGTACACTTCTATACTTAATGATAATATATTAAATATAAGTGCAGAAGCATTAATAGCTACTCCTTGTCTATATAGAAGAGATGAAGTTGATTTTATTACTTTTACAAAAACATTTGTAATTAATCAAAGTTATGTAATTGAGCCAACTTTTATAGGATTTGAAGAAGGAGGAGACTCCTTAGCTTTTAAATTACAAGCAGAATATAATGTCATAGATAAATTTAATATCATAACTTATTATTATTTATTATTAAAAGGTGAAGTTGATATATATACAGCTACTCATATCAATAATGATGGTACTACCACTAATGATGGAAAACCTAATTATGGAGATATGATTTTTAAAAACGGTATTTATTCAATGAAACATGTAGTTTATTCAGGTATAGATTACAAATTATATACTAATAAATATATTTCGATTTCTAATATAACTACATTATCATTTATTTTTAATAAAACAATACAGCCAACTGAATCTAGTTATAGTGATCTTCAATTTAGCACTGGGATTTCAATTTCATTCTAGTAAAATGGGCAAAAAGAATCCCCAGTAGACTAAAAGGAGGTAAAAGCCTACCGAGGCAAAACAAAAGGAGGTTGAAGAGAAAATTCATTTCTGAATTATCCTCTTACAAGGCGTAAGATACCTAAAATATTTTTTTTATTCAACCCCTTTTATTAAAAAATACATTAAATTAATAAAAATTTATCGTTTTACTTAATTTATAAATCTATTTTACTATCATTCTTCATTGAAAAAGGTTGACGAGTGTTTTCTAATACATCTCTCCATAAACTTCCTTCAATATCTACATAATTTCTTTTACATACTGCTTGCTTTATAGGAATATGTAAAAATCTATTATTTATTTGAGAAATTAAACATTGTGTTTTACCAGCCATTGCTGCATGTACAGCATGAGCTCCAAGTCTTGCACAATATATAGAATCAAAAGAATTAGCAGGTGCACTTCTAATAATATATGAAGGGTCAATATATTTTACATTTACTTCTAAACCCTCTTCGTCAAAATATTTTTTAATTTCACCTTTTAAGAAAATCCCTATATCTGCATACTTAACATTACCAGAGGCATCTTTTTGTCCAGTTGCTGGAACTAAATCTTGACCGGCACCTTCAGCAATAAGAATAACAGCATGTTTTCTAGTCATTAATCTTTCTTTTAAATGTGCTAATAAACCATTTGGTCCATACAAATCAAAAGGATTTTCTGGAATTAAACAGAAATTTACATCACTTTGAGCTAAAGAAGTATGTGCTGCAATAAAACCACTTTCTCTACCCATAACTTTTACAAGACCAATACCATTAATTGAATTTTTTGCTTCTATATGAGCGCCTCTTACACTAGGAACAGCAGCTCCAACTGCAGTATCAAAACCAAAAGAGCTTTGAATAAAAGATAAATCATTATCAATAGTTTTAGGAACTCCAATAACAGCTATTTTCAATCCTCTTTTTTTAATTTCTTCTCCAATATCGTAAGCACCTCTAAGCGTTCCATCACCACCAACAGAAATCAAAACATTAATGTTCAATCTTTCAAGTGAATCAACAATTTCATCTACTTGCATTCCACCACCTCTAGCAGAACCTAGAATTGTACCACCTTTTTCTTGAATATCATCCACAACATCGGGATCTAAAGGAATTAAAGGCCAAGGGGAATTTTCTAACAAGCCCCTATATCCAAATTGAACTCCACTTATCCTTCTAACACCATATCTATACCAAAAACATCTTACAACAGATCTAATAACATTATTTAAACCTGGACAAAGCCCACCACAAGTTGTAATTGCTGCATGCACATGAGCTGGATTAAAATATATTTTTTTTCTTGGGCCAGCTTTTTCAACAGTATCTTTAATTAATGGAACACGATTTCCATTGTCATCAAGTTGTGATTCAACACTAAAGAATACCCTATCATCATCACTAACATAATCTGCTTGACCATCTCCGCTGTTATCACTCATGATAATAGGTGTTGCTAATTTTGGCTCACCTAAATTAGTGATATCAAAATTATATTGTAGACCCTCTGGCTTCTTTTTCATAAAAACGCTCCTAATATAAAAACATAAATTCCTCTATCGATAATGATAAAGGAATTTATAAATCTTATAATTCATTACCTTCCTTATCATATTTACTTAATAACGAATCTATTTCATCATTAAATTTATCATAAGGACCTTTTGTTATCTCTTTTATTTCTTTATGGAAAGCTTTATAAGCTTTTAGAAATTCTTCTCCAAATTCAGTTAAATAAGCACCTTGTCTTGAATAACCACCACGTCTTCTTACTAAAATAATTTTTCCTAATGAATTTTCTAGCATATTCATCATAGAATAAGCTTTAGAATAAGAAATGCCAATTTCATTTGCCGCAGCTCGTAAAGAAGAATGCTTTTTTATTTCTTCTAGTAACCAAACAACGCCTATTCCCATAAATTTTTCATTTTCGGAATTAATTAAATATATTTTAGTTTTTAAGTCCATAGCTCTCCTGCTGCCTTATAAATTATATCAAATAAATCTGATAATTTCTCAGTATCTACAGAACAATAAGCTACTCTAAATACTTTATTCATAATATTTATTGCCCCAATATTATACTTTTCTAATAAATAAAGTCTCAAGTCTTCAACTTCACCTTTACATTCAAATGATAAGAAATAACCGCTATTAAATGCAAGAGGTTTTAAATACTCTACGCCTTCTTTTTCTTTTAATTTATCTTTTATTAGACGATAACGTTTTTCCATTTCGACTCTTGCTTCTTCTTTTCCTTTATTGTAAGAATCTTTATCTTCTAAAGCTTTTATTAATAAACTTTGTGAAGGTTTACTGCAGTTAGAAACAGAAGATCTAATACTACCTAAAACTTTTTTATTAAAAGCATCATATTGCTCTTGTGAAAAATTCTTTGTTGAAATTGTAATAAAACCTACTCTAAAGCCCCAAACCATAGCTTCTTTAGTTGCAGCATCACCTTTAACAGCTAAAAGATTTTCATGTGCATCTGCTATTTTTGCAAATAATGATTCTCTTGCAGTATTTTCTTCATAAAATAATCCAAAATATGCATCATCACAAATTGCTAAAACCTTTTTGCCATTATCAGCCGCTTCAATTAAAATATTTGCTATTTTATCCATTTCATCATTAGTTGGAGTATAACCTGTTGGGTTATTAGGGAAGTTTAATACAACAACTACTTTTTCACTTTTATTTTCTTTAATAGCTTTTTTAAAACCTTCAACATTAAAAGCAGTCAAACTGTCATCATATAATGGGAAAGTTGTAAATGAAGCATTTACATTTTCTCTAATAACTAAATCATAATTATCCCAAAATAAATGAGGTAAGATTACAGAATCACTTTCATCTAAAAACAATCTTAGTGTAATCGATAATGCTTGAGTTAAACCTCCAGTAACAACAGGTAAAGAAAAAGATTTTCCAACTAGTGAAGGATTTTTTTCTAGCATATCTTCTTTCCATAACTCTTTTAACTTAGGAAGTCCACCACCTGGTGCATATGTAAAAATATCTGCTGGTCCCATTTTTTCTTTATCAAAATTGTCATAAATACTTTCTAAAAACAAAGGTGTTCCTTGTTTAAAAGCTTGACCTACTGTAGCATTATATCTTGTTGCTTTAGCTCTCGCTTGAGCACTTTGGGCTACAATTCCTTTTGGGAAATACATTCTTTTCCCATAATCTGATAGTAAGTCATAAACAACACTACCTTCTAAAATTTCATTCAATTCTCTAGCTAATTCATTCATTTCTTGTCTCTCCATCTCTTAATTTTTTATAAAATTATAAAAAAAATGATTATTTTTCTACAGGTTTATACGTTTTTTTGTATATTTATTCATAAATTTTAAAACAATTCACCTTGTTCATAAATAGTTTCTTCATCATTGATATCTTTTTTACCCAATAGTTTAATAAACTCAGGCTCCTCAACAATTTGAATATTTAATTTCTCAGCTTTAGCTTTTTTACTTCCTCCGCCCTTTCCTAAAAGCAAATGTGTAGTTTTTGAAGAAAGTGAAGATACTGTTCTTCCCCCTCTCTTTTCAATTTCCTCCAAGGCTAAAGTCCTAGGATTATAATTTTTAAAAGAACCAGTTACTGCCCAAACTTGATCACTAAAAGAATGATCAATCATATTGTTTTCATTTTCAACTTTCATTTTTAAACCAGCTTTTTTTAAAGCAGCAATTCTATCTCTCATAATTGGATTATCTAAAGTTTCAATAATATTTGTAGAAGTTTTTTCAGCTATCAGTGGTATATTACATAAAAACTCATTATCTTTTTTATCCACAACACTATATAAAGTATCTATTGAATCAATACCATTTTTTAATAACATATCAACAATTTTCTTACCAACTTCTGGAATACCTAAAGAAATTAAAACTCTACTAAAAGGTTGTTCTTTGCTTTTTTCAATTGCATCTATAATACCTTTAATTTTTTTATCGCCAAAACCTTTTTGTGAACTTAACTTTTCAAAATTAATACTATAAATATCTTGAACATCTTTAATTAAATCCAACTCTAATAGAGTTTCTATTGTTTTTGGACCTAAAGTATCTATATCCATTTGTCCTTTTCCTACAAAGAACTCAAGACGGCCAAAAATCTGTTTAGGACAAAACTCATTTGGACAAAAAGTATGAGAACCAATTAATTCAACAGGAGTTGAACAAATAGGACATTGTTCAGGCATTTTATAGGTTGTATTACCTTCTTCGTTTTTATCTATTACTTTTTCAACTGCAGGAATTACATCACCTCTTTTACTAACTTCAACAATATCTCCTAAAGCTAATTCTAATTCATCAATATATTGTTGATTATGTAAAGTTACATTGCTTACAGTAGAGCCTCCAATTTCAACAGGTTTTATCCTAGCAACTGGAGTAAGTCTTCCAGTTCTTCCAACTTGAACATCTATAGATTTAATTACACTTTGAGAAAAAGGAGACTCAAATTTATAAGCCATTGCCCATCTAGGATGATGTACAGTATAACCTAATGTTTCTCTAACATTAATCTCATTTACTTTTATTACCAACCCATCAATTTCATATTCTAAACCATTTCTATTTTCAGTTTCTTTTTCAATTTCAATATTGATATCATCAAAACTTAAAAAGTTACCGTCCATTTCATATTTTGCCAATAGGTTCTTTGCATTATCACTACTTTTCGAAAACACACAAATATTAGGATTTGTTCTAAAACCAAGTTCCTTTAATTTTGCTAAAATCTCAACATGAGAATTAAAAGAATAATCAGAATTTTCAAAAAATCCTTCATAAATAAATATATTTAATGGTATTTTTGCACTTTCACTACTTTTTTTTCTTCTAATTGTACCAGCACATAAATTTCTAGGATTTGCAAAAGGTTGTTCAAGCTCAGCATTCACTTTTTCAAAAACTGCCTTTTCTAGATAAATTTCACCTCTAACAGCTACATCAACTTCTTGTGTTAAACGAAGAGGAACTTCTTTTATAGTTTTTACATTATTTGTAACATCATTACCGATGTAACCATTACCCCTAGTTACAGCTCTAACTAATAGTCCTTTTTCATAATATAGAACTATAGAAATTCCATCTATTTTTTGTTCTAAAACAAAATTTAAATCATTATTAACTTTATTTTGACATTTTGTAATCCAAGATAAAACCTCATTATCACTATATGACTTATCTAAGCTTAAAACAGGAATACTATGTTCTACTTCTTCAAAATTTGAGTCTAAATCACTACCAACTCTTTGTGTGGGAGAGTCTTCAAGTTTAAAACTTGGATATTCTCTTTCAATTTCAACTAATCGATCAAATAATCTATCATATTCTAAATCACTAACTTGGGAATTTGCATCAACGTAATAAGCTTTTTGAAAAGCTCTTAGTTTATCACTTATATTTTTAACTTCTTCTAATAATTTATCTTTATTATTCATATCACATATGGTACAACACAATTTACTATTTTTCCACAAAAGTTATAAAACTTTCCTAGTTTCCATCATGAGTTTTTCATGCTATTCTTTATTAGAAAGAGGACGTCATGGGAAATATAAAATTTTCATTAAAAAACAAAGACTTTTTACATGGTATTGTAGTAAAGGCAAAAGAAGGTATTAATAAAAATCCACAATTTACTTTACCAAAAATACCTGATGATTGCTTACTAATATTTCCTAAAGATATTACAGGATCTAATATTATAGAGATTCAAAAACAAAATATTCCTTTATTTGCTTCATCATATATTACATATATAGGACAGCCTCTTTATGCAATTTTTGCACCTACTCTTGAAAAAGCAGAACAAATTTCATCTTCTATCATTATTGAGTATAAAGAAAGAGAAAAAGAAAATATCAAAAGTCAAGAAGACATTAATTTCACATACAAAAAAGGTGGTTTTGACTCTACCTTTAAAGAAATACAAGAGAGAAATAATACAACTTTAGAAGAAGATAAGAAATATAAATCATTTAATTCAAAAATAACATTTGATAGAATTAATTCTACAACTTATAACACTACAAAAATTATAGTAGATTTAGATAACGATATATTGAATGTACACACGCCAACACAATGGCCATCTTTAATAATTAATAATATAAGTAACATATGTGGATACAATAAAAAAAAGATAATTATTCACAAGGAGAAAGCATATTCTTTAAAAGATGAATTATTAATCCAACCTGCTATTCTTACAAGTATTGCAGCCTTAGCCGCAATAAAAACAAAAAAAGTAATATATCTTCATGACAACATTTCTAATTCAAGACCTAAAATTGAGATTGAAAAACAAACTTGGATTGAAAAAGAAAATAAACGTACAATAATAGAAAAAATAGATGTAAATATCTACCAAGGGTCTACGTCAATTTTTCATAAAGAGATGTGCAATCAATTAATAGCTGGATTAATACCTTATTATAATTTAAAAGCAATTTTAATTAACTTTACTTTTTTACATACATCTTTAGCTCCTGCTAATTTCTATGGAGGACTAGGTTATGAAAACGCTTTAGCAGCTACTCAAATCCATACAACAAAATTAGGTAATTTTTTACAACTATCGCCATTTTTATGGATAAATAAGAGTTTTTATGAAAGTTCTATTCACAAAAAGGTTTTAGATATAGATAATATACAAACACCAAAAGAAAACCTTAGTAATTTAGTTGATGAAAGTTTTTATAATAGAAAATATGCTGCATATAAAGTTAATTCAGCAATTGATCGTAATTTCTCAACATTTACCCCTTATGCAAGAGGTATAGGATTAGCTATTGGCCCTAGTATTAGTGGCTTTTCTTCTAACAATGAGAATTTCTCTTCTCCTAAAGTTAAATTAACGCTTAATTTCGATGGAAAAGTTGAAATAAATACCTCTTTTTATAATTCAAGTAAAACAAGTGAGCTATGGAAAGATATTATTTATAAAGAACTTGATGTTGATAAAAATAACGTAACATTTTGTACAAACAGTCTAGAACTTATTGATAGTGGCCCTTGCACATTATCTGCAAACAGTAAAATTATGTCTGAACAAATTAGATTAGCCTGTGATAAAATTAATGAAAAAAGATTTCTAGAAGGTCTTCCTATTAGTGTTAGTTTAGGAAAAACTAAAAAAACAACAAAAGCTCCTCTATTTAAAAGTGATACTTGGGTAGCTATTGTTATGGAAGTTAGCATTGATCCAATTACTTTAGAACCAATAGTATTTAGTGTAAATATTAATTGTTCTGTTGGAAATCTAGTTAATGAAAAAAGCTATAAAACAAATATGAAAGTAGAAATATTAAACACATTAGATGAACTAGGAGCAAAAATAGCAAAAGGAAACAAATTCCAATTAACTATAAAACTAAATCAAAATACTGATAAAATAAGTGATAGCATTACATCTGGACTTAGAGGGGTAATATATGCTGCTTTTAATACAGCCATTGAAATGGCATTAAACACAGATAACACAATTCTTCCAATTACAAGTGATATAATATTAGAAAAAATGGAGAAATCGAATGATTAAATTAGCTTTAAAACTTAATAAAACAGCTTTTGAATTAATAGTCGATGAAATGAAACCTTTATCTCAAATATTATATGAAGATTTAGATGTTAATCTTCCAATTAGAAAAAGCTCTGATATAATTTGTGGTAATGCTTTAGTTATTTTAGATAATGAACCAGTAATAAGCTGTTTAATTCCGGCATTTAAACTTCAAGGAAAAACTATAACAACCTTTGATACCTTTCAGCAAAGTGCCCATTATAGAAATATAAGAAGAACATATGATTCTCTTGGTTACGAACCTTGTCCTAACTGTTATGAAGCAAAAACACTAATTATTGAATCTTTATTATTGAAGGCTAAAACAAAGAGAATTGATAATAAAATGGATGACTTTAGTAAAAAATTTCTTACTAAAGCTTTAGAAGAAGATTCTAAAAATCAAATAGATTTTGATTCAGCAGAAAAAGAATTTTCAATTAATCATTGTAATTGCTTAACTTCAAAAGAATTATATACAATTGTAATTAAAGCATTAGAAGATAGGATAAAAAGACGTGTATTATAAAAATCAAAAATTAATCATTCCAGAAACAATTAATGAATTACACCAAGAAATTCTAAAAAATTCTGACAACATCCTTTTTGCAGGAGGTACACACCTTATGCAAAATAAACAACTATATCCTTCCTCATCTTCTCAAGTAATAATATCATTAGAAAAAATAAAAGAGTTATTTGAAGTTACTAGAAATATAAAATATGTAGAAGTAGGAGCTATGGTAACTACTAATAAATTATTAGAAATAGGTAATTTAGCATTTAATGATTTATTATTAGACACATTAAGCAATACAGCAACACATATAATAAGAAATCAAATTACTATTGGTGGTGCATTATGCACTAAAGATATTAGATATTCTCTAGCTGGAACACTTGCTTGTATGGATTCAAGTATTGAATTACTTTCTTTATCTAAAAATAAAATTATTTCTAAAATTATTCCAATTGAGAAAATGTATAAAAATAATAATATACTAATTGAAAAAAATTCTCTTGTAAAAAAAATAAGAATACCTTTAAATCATTTTGACTTTGAAAGATTTTATTGTATCGACTCTCCAATAAAAAACCCTGAAAAATCAGTAATATTGGCTTTTGGTGCTAACATTAATCAAACTATTATAAATAATGTAAAAATGAGTTTCACTTTCCCTAAATCTGGAATATATTTTACTTCTTTTATTTCATCAGAATTAGAAGGCGCTCAAATACCTATTATTCCAAAAACAGTGAATTCTATTTCAAATAAGCTAGTTTCTGAAATAGATAAAAATATTGAAGGGGGTACCCCTTTACAAAAAGAGCGAGCTAAAAGAATATTACAATCAACGCTTTATCAAATAACTCCTTCAAAAAACTTATTTGATAAAAATGACAAATAAAAAATATACAATGACAAACTATAGGAGACAATATTGACAGAATTTGTTCATCTTCATAATCATACAGACTTTTCCTTATTAGACGGAGCTGCGCCAATAAGCAGATATATAGAAAAAGCAAAAAAATATAACATGAAAAGTTTAGCTATTACTGACCATGGAAATTTATTTGGTGCATTAAGATTTTATACCGCTTGTAAAAAAGAAGATATTAATCCAATTATTGGTTGTGAAGTTTATACTAATCCAAAAGGACATACTTTAAAAAAACGCTTAGGCGTTGAAGATGATACTAAAAGATATCATTTAATATTATTAGCAATGAATGAAACAGGTTATAAAAACCTTATCAAATTAGTTTCTATTGCCTACACAGAAGGGTTTTATAAAAAACCTAGAGTTGATGACGAATTATTAGAAAAATATAATGAAGGATTAATATGCTTATCAGCCTGTTTAGGAGGTGAAATATTACAATTATTAAAACACAACAGATATGATGAAGCAAAAAAAAGAGCTTTATGGTATAAAAGCGTTTTTGATGATGATAGATATTATCTTGAGTTACAAGATCATAATCTTGAAGAGCAGAAAAGGACAAATCCTTTACTTGCTCAAATAGCAAAAGAAACAGATATTCCTTTAGTATGTACTAATGATATTCACTATATAGAAGATACGGATTGGCTTGCACAAGATGTTTTACTATGTATTGGTACCGGTGCAAAATTATCTGATGAAAAAAGAATGCGATTTGATGGAAGAGAATTCTATTTCAAAAGTCCTGACCAAATGGCTGAACTATTTAAAGACTACCCTTCTGCTATAGAAAATACTAATGTAATTGCTAATAGATGTAATCTTACAATTAATTTTCCAGGTCCTATTTTACCTGAATCAACAATACCTGAGCCTTTTAAGAGTGAATCTGAATATTTAATACATTTATCAAAGGAAGGATTAAAAGAACGATATCATCCTGTGCCTAAAGAATATGAAGACAGATTAGAATATGAATTAAATATAATTATCAAAATGGAATTTCCAGGATATTTCCTAATTGTTCGAGATTATATATATTGGGCAAAACAAAATGATATCCCAGTTGGTCCTGGTCGTGGTTCAGGTGCTGGATCAATAGTAGCATATTCTTTAGGTATCACAGATGTAGATCCAATGAAATATAATCTACTTTTTGAAAGATTCTTAAACCCTGATAGGGTTAGCATGCCTGACTTCGATATCGACTTCTGCCAAGAAAGAAGAGGTGATGTAATTGATTATGTTACAGATTATTATGGAGTTGAAAAAGTTGCTCAAATTGCAACCTTTGGTACTTTAAAAACTAAAGCAGTTATTAAAGACTGTGCTAGAGTTCTCGATATTTCTTTTTCAGAAGCAAATAGAATTGCTAAACTAATACCAGATGAAAGAAAAATGAGTGTTCAAAAAGCTCTTGAAATGAGTGAAGAACTTAGAGAAATAAAAGCACAAGGTGGTGTTTTTGAAACATTATTCAATGTTGCGGAAAGGCTAGAAGGGTTAAATAGACATATTTCAACTCATGCTGCAGGTGTTGTTATAGGAAGAGAAGAACTAACTGAATATGTACCTCTCTATAAAGATCCTAAAACTAATGCAGTTTCTTCTCAATATACGATGGACTTAATTGAAGAATGTGGACTTGTAAAAATGGACTTCTTAGGCTTGAAAACTTTAACCTTAATTAAACATTGTGTTGAGTTGATACATAAGAAAAATAAAGATTTTAAAATAGAAACAATCGATGAAGAAGATGAACCAACTTTCAAAATGCTACAAAATGGAGAATCTTCATGTGTTTTCCAATTTGAATCTGCAGGTATGCAAAAAATCCTAAAACAAGCAAAGCCAACTAACATCGAAGATTTAGTTGCCTTAAATGCATTATATCGTCCAGGTCCTATGGCATACATTCCTCAATTTATCGACGGTAAACATGGAAGAGGGGAAATAAAATATGCAGATCCGGCTTTAGAAGATGAACTAAAAACAACATATGGCGTTATAGTTTATCAAGAACAAGTTATGAAAGTTGCTCAAATAATTGCTGGATACTCATTAGGCCAAGCTGATATCTTAAGAAGAATCATGGGTAAAAAGAAAGTTTATGAACTTGAAGCTCAAAAAAAGATATTTATTGAGGGAGCTGCAAAAAAAGGTCATTCAAAAGAACATGCTATAGAGATTTTTGAAATGTTAGAGCCTTTTGCTGGATATGGATTTAATAAATCTCATGCTGTAGCCTATTCTGTTGTTGCATATCAAACAGCTTTTCTAAAAGCAAATTATCCTGCAGAATTCTTAGCAGCAAACTTAACAAATGAAATGAATAATCCTGATAAGTTTAAGGAATATTTAAGTGTTGCTGAAAGCATGGGTTTAGAAATATTACCACCTTCTATAAATTATTCTGAAAAAAGTTTCAGTGTAGTAAATAATAAAATAGTATATGGACTTGCAGGTATAAAAAATGTTGGTGAAGTCGCTGTTGGAAAAATCATTGAAGAAAGAGAATTAAACGGAGACTATAAAAGCTTTATGGATTTTTTAGAAAGGAGTAATCCAAAAGTATTAAATTCTAAATTACTTGAATCATTGATTACTGCTGGAGCTTTTGACTCCTTGAAAATGAATAGACCTTCATTATTAGAAGCTTTACCTGAAGCAGTTAAATTTGCACAAGGAATTATTGAAGATAAAGCTATGGGTCAAATGAGTTTATTCGATGATTTTGAACAAGAAAGTTATAATGATTTCGAAATACCTATACTTGAAGATTGGAATATTTTAGAAAAACTAGAAAGAGAAAAAGAACTATTAGGCTTTTATATATCAGGCCATCCATTAGACACATATAAAAAAGAAATTAGAAATAGTGTAATTTTTGATTTATCAAAACCAAAGCAATTTGTATTAAATAAAACAACTGCATTAGTTGCAACGCTAACGAGCAAAAGAGAATTTACTTCAAAGAATGGTAAGAAAATGGCATTTCTTCAATTAGCAGACCAGAATGGACTTATTGAAAGCGGTTTATTTAATAAGAAATATGAACAATATAACAATGACTTAGAAGTAGATAATATATATGGGTTTATTGGTAAATTTAAAAAGAATTACAAAGATGAGAGTAAAATTGATTTTGATATAGAAAAGGTTGTTGATCCAAAAGAATTACCACCTATTGCATTATCAACATGTAATATTCGAATCAATTACAATATAGCTAAAGAAATTGGATTAAATGATTTAAAACAATTAATAATGAGTAATTCAGGAGATCTCAATTTAAGGTTAATAATGCAAAAAGACTTTATTGAAGATGAAGAAGAATCCCAAAATGAAGAAACTTCTCCTATTAACATACAATGTAATGTAGTATTTAATGTAAAATATAGTGATGATTTTATTTCGCAATTAAATGATAGACCAGAAGTTATTGATGTTTGGTTTAATTAAAAAAAAGGAAAAATAATGCAAGAAACAACAATTTTTATGCAAGTTTCATTAGTACTTGCTCAGATATTATCTTTTTATAATTTATTAATTTGGATTAGAATTTTATTATCTTGGTTTGGTAGTATGTCTCATATCAACCAAAGCGCAATTCTTATTTACTTAAAGAAAATAGTAGATCCTTATTTAAATTTATTTAGAAACGTAAAAATTTTAAAAACTCAAAATATAGATTTTACACCTCTTTTAGCTTTTGCACTTCTCTCAATAATTCAAAGTATATTAACACTATTTGGAACAACTGGTGAAATATCTTTATATATTATTGTTGCACTAATATTAAATACTCTTTGGTCATATTTATTATCACCATTCTTCTTTATTTTTACAGCAATAATAATTATTAGATTAGTTTTATGTTATAAAAGAGGCCCTAATACTATAAACTTTATTCGTTCTTTAGAGAGAATAATTGGTGGATATTTAAATTGGGTTCAAAAAGTATTTTTCTTTGGAAAAATAATATCTGATAGAATATTACTTATTGTAAGTACAGGTGTAACTATTTTATTTTATTTATTAACACGTACAATAATAACCTATATAATTACATATTTGTTAAGCTTATAAAGGTATAAAATGTTTATAAGGAATTATTCAACTAAAATTAATAACTTAAAAGGTGTTGGAAATTCCGCTAAAGATAGTTATTCATCTTTAGGGGTAAATAGTTATGGAGATTTACTATATTTAACCCCTAGAGATCGTGAAGATAGAACTAAACTTATTAATTTAGAAAATTTACCTAAACATTTTAACGAAGCTATTCAAGTTAATACATTTGTATTAATTAAATCACATTCTTTTTTTGGAGCGTTTTCAAAAAGTGGAAAAACTTTAAAAATCAAAGTTGAAAGTTATTTTGGAAATAGAACACTAAGTCTTCTTTGTTTTGGTAGAAATTTCTTACAAAAAATAATAAAAACAGATAAATTATATTATCTATATGCTACCGTTTATTCTCACAATGGTGAACTACAAGCATCAAGTTTTGAATTATTTGAAATAAAAGATATAGATAATCCTCCTCCTCCATTTGGACAAATAATACCATTATATCCACTTAAAGGATCATTAACTCAAAAATTAATTAAAAAGAATATAATTGAAGTGTTATCTCAACCTATTAAATTTGAAGATGAACTACCCCAATATATAATGGATGAGTTAAATCTTATGCCTTTTGATAAAGCAATAAGATCATATCATTTTCCTAAAAACAAAGAAAATTTAAATAAAGCAAGAGAAACCTTAGCATTTAATGAACTTTTTTATATGCAAATAATTGCAAGAAAAGATATTAGTATACATACCACAAAAGAAAATATTAAAAGTATACCTTCAGAATTAGAACTTAAATTAATATCTAACTTACCTTTTAAATTGACAAACGATCAATTAAACTCTTTAAAAGAAATTAGATATGATTTAGATAAAAGTGCACCTATGAATAGGATGCTACAAGGAGATGTTGGAGCAGGAAAAACATTAATAGCTTGGGCTTCAGCTTTACATGAAATTTCTAAAAAACATCAAATAGCGTTTATGGCACCAACTGAACTATTAGCAAATCAACATGCCCAAAATGCGGCTGAACTATTAGAACCTTTAGGTATATCAATAGCTTTATTAACAGGTTCTGTAAGTAAAAAACAAAGAAAACCAATCTTAGAAGGAATAAAAAATAACACAATCCAATTATTAATAGGAACACATGCTTTATTTAGTGATAATGTAGAATTTAAAAATTTAAGATATATCATCATAGATGAACAACATAGATTTGGAGTAAATCAAAGAGAAAAACTTTTATCAAAAGGCATAAAGCCAAACATTTTAATGATGAGTGCAACACCTATTCCTCGCTCCCTAGCTTTAACTGTATATGGGGATTTAAATGTATCAACTATAAAAAATTTACCAATGGGAAGAAAACCTATAATAACTCATCTTGTAAGTGAAAAATCAAGAAAGAGAATGTATGAGGCCATTGGTGTAGAATTTAAAAGAGGCCATCAAGCTTATTTTGTTTATCCAAGGATAGATGATTCAGGTTCTCAAGAATTAAGAGATGTTACAAATATGTTTGAGTATTTAAAAAAAGAATATCCCAATATTCCCTCAGCTCTATTACACAGCAAAATAGATGATGATGAAAAAATAAAAATACTCAATAAATTCAAAAAAGGAGAAATTTCCTACTTAGTATCTACCAGTGTAATAGAAGTAGGGATAGATGTTCCAAATGCAACTTGCATGATTATAGAACATGCAGATATCTTTGGTTTATCTGCACTTCATCAACTTAGAGGAAGAGTTGGACGTTCTATTTTACAATCATATAGTTTTTTAGTTTTTGATGATAATATAAGTGAGTTAGGTAAAGAACGTTTAAAAGTTATGAGAGAGACAAACGATGGATTTACAATTGCAGAAAAAGATTTAGTTTTAAGAGGGCCTGGAGATATTTTAGGTACAAAACAATCAGGTTTTTTACGTTTACACTTTGCGTCTCTTGTAAATGATTTGAAAATGATTAAAATAGCAAGAAAGTATTGTGATAAAATATTATTAGAAGATCCAAACTTTATTAATATAGAAAATCTAATTATAAAAAGAGTTTTAAAAGAATCAAACCCTTTTGAAGAAAAATAAGAGGTAATATGAGAATTACGGGTGGAAAATATCGAGGAAGAATTGTAACTTGCCCTCCAGGAGTTATTAGACCTGCTATGGATAGAATGAGAGAATCTTTATTTTCAATTTTAGGAAATTTGGATGATTATTCCTTTTTAGATTTATTCACAGGAAGTGGATGTGTTGGAATTGAAGCTGCTTCAAGAGGTGCAAAACCTGTCCATATAGTTGAAAAAGATAGAGGTAAAAAACAAGTAATATTAAAAAATATATCATTTGTTGAAACTCCGATAAAATTATTTATGGCTGATGTAAAAAGATTTATTCCAACCTCAAAAATTTCTTATGATATTGTATATGCAGACCCACCATTTCCAATGAGTGGAAAAGTGGAACTTACTGAATTAATTGCTAAATCCCAAATAATTAATAAAGGTGGATTATTTATTATACATTACCCTAGTGAAGAAAAATCTCAATGGCCAGAAAAAATAGGTGATTTAGTAAATTATGATGAAAGAAAATATGGAAGAAGCATATTACGTTTTTACAGACGCGAAGAATAAATAAATGGAAATAGCAACAAAAACTAGCTTACAAATAATTCAAATGTTAGTCATTTTGGTTATAGGTGCTTATTCTTATAAAAAAGAAATAATTTCTGATTCCGGATTAAAAACTCTTACAAATGTTCTACTAGAAATAGTAAGTCCTTTATTAATATTTACATCTTATCAAAGAGATTATAATCCAGAGCAAGTAAAAGGCTTAGTTGTCACATTTTGCCTATCTATTTTCTCAATTATTGTTGCTATTATAGTTTCATTAATTGTTATTAAAAAATCAGATAAAAGAGATTATTTAGTAGAAAGAATGGCTATTATGTATACTAATTGTGGATTTATTGGCCTTCCTTTAATGTCTGCATTATATGGATCAATAGGAGTCTTTTATTGTACTGGATTTATCACAGCTTTTAACTTAATCTGTTGGTCTTATGGTATTAGTATGCTTGTTAAGTTACCAATAAAAGAAAAACTAATTAAGATTTTTTCTGGAAGAAATATGATAGCTATTTTTTTAGGTTTGTTTTGCTATTTCTTTTCAATTAGACTACCAAATACTTTATTAATACCAATGACATCAATTGGTTCTATGAATGCTACACTAGCACTTCTTATAGTTGGTGCTACAATAATGATGAACCCCATTAAAAGCATGTTTTCAAATAGTAGAGGATATTATATTCTAATTATTCACAATGTTTTAATTCCTTTATTAATTATTTTCCTATTAATCAAAGTAAATACAACGGATATGATAAAAAATATTATTTTAATTGCAATGGCATGTCCTGTTGGAGCAACAACAACTACCTTTTCATTAAAATTTAATAGAGACGAAAAATATGCTTCATCTTTATTAGGTTTATCAACACTTGTTTGTGTAATAACTATTCCAGTTCTTCTCTATATAAATACTTTATTCTTATAAATTATTGAATAGAATAAATATTTATAGTATTTTTTTTAAGAGGGGTCTCTCATATGAATAGCAAAATACAAAATGTTGGTTATATAAAAAACAATATATATAATGAATCTTTTATTCCTTATTCTTCAAATTGTGATGTACATGCAAATGTAAATTTGGATTGGATTTTTGAAGTTGTTCAAGAAGTTGCAGCAACCCATGCAACAATTTTAAATTCATCTATATTTGATCTTCAAAAAATAGGATTAACCTGGGTAATCTCAAGAGAAAAAATAGATATATATAAATACCCAAAATGGCGAGAAAAAGTTATTGTTGAAACTTGGGCTCAAAAACCATATAGAAGAGTTCTTGTGCCAAGAATAATACAAGCAAAAAATAGTGATGGTGAATTACTTTTTAAAGCTACAACTTTATGGGCAATTATTGATTTAAAAACTCAAAGACCAATTGAACCTGATAAGATTCTAGATGTTTTTGGATTTCCAAAAGTAACTAAAGATGAAAAATTTTATATTCATAAAAGAGATATAATTAATGATGAAAACCATATAATCTCTAAACGAAAACCTAACATAAATTATTCTGATACTGATTTTAATCATCATGTAAATAATATTTCTTATGTTAGATGGGCATTAAGATCAATGCCAAATGATTATAGAAATGATTATAAAATTAAATCTGTAGACGTATCGTGGTTAAAACAAACTTTTTTAAATGACAATGTAGAAATAGTTACAACCAGTGAGGATTTAAATGCATTACAAAAAAATAATGCAACTTTTTATCATAAATTAGTACGACAAGATAATCTTGGAAAAAATACATCAGTTTTTGAAGCAAAATCTGTTTGGGAAAAAAGTAATTAATTCTAATAATGAGGAGGTCTTCTATTTGGGAGATCTCCAGATTCACTTTCCTCAATTAGTTCAGCAACTTTTTTCTCTAATTTGTTAATATGATTATTTAATATCCCTATTTCTTTTTGTTGATTTGTTACAATTTCATTTAATTGTGCAACAATTTCTTCCGTATATGAAATTTTAATCTCTATTTTTTCTAAGGATTCAACTATTTTATTTTCTTTCATATCACATCTCCTAATATTTTTATTGGTATAATACCAATATATTTAATTTCGAATTATCACCTAATTAAAGATGATATCTAATTATACCTAATGTATAATTGTGGGACAGAGGACCTTTTTCACTTTAAGCCTTGTAGCTTCCTAAGGAGTCTGTCCTCGGGTCCCAGCTTTTCCCTATTGGTTGATTAAGCCTTGTAGCTTCATTCACTCGGGAGATTGGAAAATGGAACCACTTATTTCTAACCTAAAGGAGGTTTATTACTATGAGTATCGTTGGTATTGATATTGCTAGTAAGTCGGCTACATTTTGTGTTCTAGGGAACACTGGTGTTATATCTCAGAAGACCATTTTGACATGAGCGTTGAAGGATTTAAATTCTTATTATCATCTCCCCATATTAACAAAGATAGTACCTTCGTCATGGAATCAACGGCTTCTTACCATCTTCCTCTTTATAATTTCTTATTGAATCAAAACAGGAAGGCCTATATAATTAATCCCAGTTTAATTAGTAAATATAAATCTACTAATACACGACGGAAAACTAAAACAGATCCTTTGGATGCTGTGCTTATTGCTTCCTTTGCCAATAGGCCTGAAGTCCAACTTGAAGGAAGGAGCTCTGCCTTGGAAACAGAAAGCAAAATACTCTCTAGAAGTCGCCTTGCAAATAGCGAAGATCTTGCTAAAGCAAAAACTAGATTTAAAGGCAATCTTTCTGTATCCTTCCCAGAAATGCTTAAATTTAACGTTTACTCTGATTCTATGCTTAACTTTCTCTCTGTTTATGGTTGTGCTAAAGATGTTCTTAATGCAACTGATAAACAAATTGAAAAAGCTATTAAGGGTAGTAGAAAACAAGTAACACCTAGAGATAAAGAACTTGCTAAAACTCTTAAAAAGATTTCTAAAGAATCCATTGGAGTAGCTTTGCATGCTTCTATGACTATTCACAGTGCTAAAACAGTTAAACATCTTAGTGAAGAAGATAAATTCTTTACTAAAGCTCTTATAAATATTGAAAAAGAAATTCATTCTAAAGAAATTGAAATCATTACTTCCATTCCAGGTATTAGTGATATTTCCGCAGCTCACTTTATGGCTGAAGTTGAAGATATTACTAGATTTTCTACCTATCAAAAACTTATTGCTTTCATCGGTACAGATCCAACTATTTATCAATCTGGAAAAGTAACTAAAAATGGTAAAATCTCTAAAAAGGGGAATAAAATCCTTAGAAAGTATTGTTATATTATGGCCACTAGTTGTGTACATTGGAATCCTGTCCTTGGAGAATATTACCAAAAGAAAAGGGGCGAAGGTTTCCCTCATCGTAAAGCTATGGTAGCTACTGTAAATAAACTTATTAGGACGATTTACGCCCTTTTGATTAGGGGCGAAAAACTTAAAATGTATTAATTTATATTTTTCTTTCTTAATCATAATTCTTTATAGTTGACTCCTTAATACAAATAGTAGTATTACAAATTTCTAGTAATTTCAATATTAATTAAATATGTTGATCAATTAAAATTAAATTACCATCAGGATCTCTTAACATAAAACTACAAGGACCTGCCTTTTCCACATTGTCTGTAAAAACTTCAATACCACTTTCTTCACAGTTTTTCTTTAAAGCCCTTATATCATCAAAATCTTCAACTTCATTTCCATCTTGATTCCATCCTGGATTAAACGTTAAAATATTAGTATCAAACATTTTTTCAAATAGTCCTATTACACTATTATCATTTTTCATTATAACCCATTTATGCTCAACACTTCCCTTAAATTTAACAAAACCTAGTTTTGTATAAAACGAAATAGATTTTTCTAAATCATTAACTGTCAAACTAATTGAAAAAGCTCCTAATTTCATATTTACACCTCTTGTTAATTATATCATAGAAATTAGAATTCTTTATTTTTTTATAAACAGTTGCTTTTTTGTATACTTTTTTGATTTTTTTTTACAAAAATCTACATAACGTGTAAATATTATTATTTTTTTTTGTACTTTTTGTTGTTTTTTTGTTGCAAATTATTCTATATGTGATATTGTATAATTGTTGCATTTAGTTGCAATATATCTTAGGAGACAAATAATATGAAAGGTGAACGAGTCGCTCAATTAGAATTATTACTACTTTCTCATCCAGAAGGTTTAAGAAGAGCAGAAATTGCAAGAAGACTTGGTGTTCATAGATCTACAATCAGTAGATATGTTACTGATTTAAGTAAATATATAGATGTATATGAAGAAAACAATTTAATTAAAATTAATAGTGATAAGAATGAAGATGAAAATATAGAATTAAGCATATATGAAAGTCTTGCATTTAACATGTCTGCTGAAGCAATAGCAAAAAGCTCTGAATTTCAAAATCCACATCTAGCATCAGGATTAAGAAAAATAGCATTAAATATGAGATCATATGCTCCAAAAATTAGTAATAATATTATTCAATTATCTGAAGAAATTGACAAAGATATCCAAAATAAAAATGGAAATTCAAAATATAATAATATATTAGACGTACTAATTGATTCATGGGTGTCAGGTAGAATTGTAAAAATAGAACATACAATAAATGGAAAAAAAAGGATTTCAGAAGTAGCCCCTTACTTTATAGGATTTAGAGAAGAAACTACAGGTAGAAACCCAATTAGTGTAACAGGAAGATTAAGACATACAACAGAAATGATTACTATTGACATTTCAACTATTACCAAAGCAATTATTTTAGAACAAACTTACACTATTCCTGACAACTTAAAACCTTTTAAAATGCCTTTACAGGAAAATACATACGAGCCAATAGATGTAATACCATTAAAAATTAAAGTTAAAGAAATTTCTGCAATTAACGTATTTAATAACTTAAAACATACAACACCAACTATTATTGAAAATGAAGACCACTTCATTTATTCCTTTGATATAGAGAATTCTATTGAATTAATTCTAAGAATAATTCAATGTGGTTCTTCAGTTGAGATATTAGAACCAGAATCCTTTAAACATAAATTTTGTAAAACTTTACAAGAAATTCTTGCCGTTTACAATATTACTTGCTAATATATTTATTATAAGACAACTGTCTTAAGGAGAAAAAAAATGAAACAATACGAATGCGACTTATGTGGTTATATCTATGACCCAGCAGTAGGTGATCCAGATGGTGGAATTCCAGCAGGAACAGCTTTCGAAGATATTCCAGATGATTGGGTATGCCCTTTATGTGGAGCAGGTAAAGAAGATTTCTCTGTAATTGAGTAATTAACCATTAATAAACAACAAGAGGCTTTATAAGCCTCTTATTTTTTTGTATAGTAATAATATTATGATAGACAAATTATTAAATAGACGTTCACACAGATCATTTAAAGAAGAAAAGATAGATTCTAAAGATTTAAATCTAATAAAAAAAGCTACATTACAAGCTCCAACAGCTGGCAACTTATCACTTTATTCAATAATTGAAATCGAAGATGAAAATATTAAAGAGAAACTTTCTATTCTTTGTGATAATCAACCAATGATAAAAAAAGCTCCTCATGTTTGGGTTTTTTTAGCTGATTTTCACCGTTGGATAGAATATTTTAAATATAGCAAATCTGATATTAAAACAGGTATAGAAATTAGAGACTTAGGATTAGGGGATTTACACCTAGCTTTACAAGACACAATAATAGCTTCACAAACAGCTACTGTAGCTATTGATGATTTAGGATATGGATCTTGTTATGTTGGTGATATTATTGAAAACTTCGAAGAAGTTCAAAAATTATTAAATCTACCTCAATATGCTGTTCCTGCAACTATGCTTATTTTTGGGAAACCTAAAAAACAGTTAAAAACCCCATTAGTAAGACCTAATATAGATACTATTTTCTTCAAAGATATTTATAAAAATCAAAGCAACGAAGAATTAGTAGAAACATACTCTAAACATGAAAAAAGAGCAAAAGAAAACAACACTCTTCCATTTGAAAATACAGGAACAATTGCAGACCAATTTTATATAAAGAAATTTTCAAGTGATTTTATGAAAGAAATGAATAGATCAACAAAAGTTTTTATAGAAAAATGGTGTGAAAAAAACACTAATTTATAAAACAAACCCTATTTCTGCCCTCTTCTTTTGCTTTATAGAGGGCTTTATCTACTTTTTCAAAGGTTTCATTCCAAGAATTAACAATAGAACATTTAGTCACACCGCAGCTGATTGAAACTTTATCACTTCTTAAATCTTGACCAAAATCTTTTTCTTCTATTTCTTTTCTTATTTTTTCCATTAGACGAATTATTTCTTTTTCATTATCACATTCAAAAATAAATAAAAATTCATCTCCACCAAATCTAACAATTGTTAGCTTCTCATTCTTATATTTTTTGAAAATCCTAGATACTTCTTTTAATACAAAATCTCCAGTTGAATGACCATATATATCATTTATTTGTTTAAAATTATCAATATCCGCTAAAGCAAAAGAAAATTTCTTATTTGATTTTTCTAAAACGTTAGACAAATAATGTCTATTATATAATTGAGTTAATTCGTCTTTATTGATTAAAGCAAATAAATCAGAGGAACTCTTTTTTATACTGTAATTTGAATTTCTTAAAAAAGTGATAATAAAAAAACAATATGAAACTATAACAATTAATTCAAAAACCATAATTTTTAAGTTTATATTATGATTTTTTACAATATTAAAAATATATATTAATACCAAAACTAACTTAAATAATATATTTAAATATCCAATATATATTTGATATTTTATTCTTCTTAAAATTATAGCTAAAGGCGTTGAAATAAAAATAAAGGGTATTAATATTAAAATATTATCTTTAAACAAATAAAGAATTAATGGAGATATAATAAAATTAAAAAAATACATGTTAAAAATAGAGATATCTCTTATTTCTAGTTTATCAAACTTAAAGTATATATTAATTGAAAAGAGTAAATAACAAATAATAAAAGCTAATATTTGGTAATTAAAATTTAAATATATAAAAGGTATTAAACAAATTAGCATTACATTGTATGCCAATAAAATGAAAAGAATTGAATTTTTATCAGAAGCATTTAAATTATTATTTTTACAGAACACAAATTTCATATTATTTCCTAATTATAATCAATCGTTTATTATTTATAATATCCCTTTTATTATATCCTTTCAAATAGTAATTATGATATTATTTAATTAATATTGGAGGACAAGGTGATTTTAACTA
Source organism: Pleomorphochaeta sp. (assembly GCF_050031695.1). Classification (GTDB taxonomy): domain Bacteria; phylum Spirochaetota; class Spirochaetia; order Sphaerochaetales; family Sphaerochaetaceae; genus Pleomorphochaeta. Next base: position 49,484 of record NZ_JBNAIC010000055.1, read on the forward strand.
ATTTACATACACATACAACCTTTAGCGATGGTAAAAATACTATTGAAGAAGTAGTTAATAAAGCTATAAAACTCAACTTTGAATCAATTGGAATAAGTGATCATGCAGAATGCGGTTACGATATAGGCTGCCCTGAATTAATGCTTAATAATCAAATTTCTTATTATAACATAATAGATGATTTGAATAATAAATATCAAAATATAAATATATACAAAGGTTTAGAATTAGATTCTTTAAATTGGGAATACAAAGGTAAACCTGATTATACTATCGGGTCTGTTCATAACTTTCTGATCAACAATAAAGTATATACATTAGATTGGAAGATTGAATACTTAAAAGAATTACTAGATATTTGTCATGGTGAGAGAAATTTTATTATTAAATATTACCAAGAACTAATTAATTTCGCAAAAGCTAGTAATTATGATATTACAGGTCATCTAGATTTATATACCAAGTTTAATGAAAAAGAAAAATTGTTTAATATTGAAGAAAAATGGTACTTAGAAACAATAAAAGATGTAATAAATGAATTAAATAAACTAGATAAAATTATAGAAATTAATACAGGAGCAATAGGTCGTGGTTATAGAACCACACCTTATCCAGATATCCCTATCATTAAAATATTAAAAGAATTAAATTCTAAAGTAATTGTTGGCTCAGATTCTCATTCAATAGAAACTTTAAACTGTTATTTTTATGAAATTGAAAATATTTTAAAATCAATTGGAATAAAAGAAATATATAAATTTTCAAAAAAAGAATTCATTCCAATAAAATTATAATTATTATTTAAACAAAAATGAGGTCCTAAATTGGACCTCATTTTTTATAGTTTGCAGTTGCAAATTACATGATTTCTCCCATAGCTTTGTAGAAATTCATTCTGTTCTTTGCATCATCTTCTGCTTTCTTGAACAATTCATCAGCTTGTTCAGGATTAGTTTTATAAAGAGATGTATAACGTACTTCACCTTTTAAGAAATCTTGATAAGGAACTGTTGGTTCTTTCTTAATATCCCAAGAGAATCTCTTACCTTCTTCTAATGCAGGATTGAAGCGATATAATGGCCAGTAACCAGCATCAACAGCTTTTTTAGCTTCAACTTGGCTGTATCTCATATTCATACCATGGTTAATACATGATGAATAACAGAATACAATAGATGGACCATCCCAAGCTACAGCTTCTTGAAGAGCTTTTTGAGCATGCATTCTGTTAGCACCTAAAGCAATAGAAGCTACATATACATAACCATAACTCATACACATAAAGCCAAGGTTTTTCTTACCTAATTGTTTACCAGCATTAGCGAATTTAGCAACAGCACCAATTGGAGTAGCTTTAGAAGCTTGACCACCAGTATTTGAATAAACTTCTGTATCTAATACAAGAATGTTTACGTTTTTACCAGAAGCAACAACATGGTCTACACCACCGTAACCAATATCATAAGCCCAACCGTCACCACCAATAATAAATACAGTCTTATCTGAGAAATAATCTTTTAATTCATTGATTTTTTCTAAGTAAACTCTATTTTCATCTGTAGCAGCAGCTAAAGCAGCAGGAAGAGCAGCTTGTACTGCATCTTGAGCTTCAATTGCATCTTCTTTAGCAGAACCCCAAACAGCTAAACTAGCATTAATTGCTTCTGTTAGTTCTTTAGTTGTTCCAACTTCTAGAAGTTTATCAACATTGATTTTTAATAAGTTTCTGTTACTATCTACAGCTAGACGCATACCTAAACCATATTCAGCATTATCTTCAAATAATGAGTTACCCCAAGCTGGACCTCTACCATCTTTTTGACGAGTAGTATAAGGAATTGTAGGGAATGTACCTGAATAAATTGAAGAACAACCAGTTGCATTAGCAGCAATCATATTTTCACCACAGATTTGAGAAACAAGTTTAACATATGGAGTTTCACCACAACCTGCACAAGCACCACTAAATTCAAATAAAGGTTGTTTGAATTGTAAGCCTTTAACAGTTGTTAATTTTGTACCATCTAATACATCATATGGTAAATCTTCGAAGAATTCTGCATTTTCAACTTCACCCTTATCTCTTTCAACTTGTATTGGAGATAATTCAAGAGCTTTATTCTTAGCAGGACAAGCTTCAACACAAACACCACAACCTTGACAATCTTCAGTGTAAACTTGAATTTTGAATCTTAAATCTTTATCGTTCTTAGTATTTGATTTTAGAGTTGTAAATGTTTCTGGTGCATTGTCTAATTTAGCTGGTTCAATTTGTTTTGCACGAATTGCAGCATGAGGACAAGCTTGAACACATTGGTTACATTGAATACAGTTATCAGAAATCCAAACTGGAACAAATGGTGCAACACCACGTTTTTCTAATTTTGCTGTACCTGAAGGTAATGTACCATCATAAGACATTTTAGAAACAGGAATACTGTCACCTGCACGGTGCATAATTGGTTCAATAATATCTTTAGCAAATTGAGAAGCATCATCACTAATCAACTTAGCAGGTTCATAATATTTACCTACAGTTGAAGGAACTTTAACTTCATGTAAAGCATCTGAAGCACCATCAACAGCTGCCCAGTTCTTTTTAACAATTGCTTCACCTTTCTTTAAGAAAGTTTTCTTAATATATTCTTTAATTAATTCAATAGCTTCTTTTTCTGGTAAGATTTCACTAATCTTGAAGAATGCAGCTTGCATTACAGTATTAATTCTTGTACCTAAACCAGCTTGTTCAGCAATTTCTAAAGCATTGATATTATAGAAACGAATCTTTTTATTAATGATTTGTTCTTGCATATCTTTTGTTAAATGTTCAAATACTTCGTCAGAAGGAATTTGGCTATTTAATAAGAATACACCACCTTCTTTTAAAGGAGTTAACATATCATAACGTCCGATATATGCAGGATTATGACAAGCAACAAAGTCAGCATGGTCAATTAACCAAGGCATGTTTAATGAGCTTTCACCGAATCTTAAGTGACTTACTGTAATACCACCAGATTTCTTTGAGTCATATGCAAAATATGCTTGAGCGTTTTTATTAGTATTGTTACCAATAATTTTAATTGAGTTTTTATTAGCACCAACAGTACCATCAGAACCAAGACCCCAGAACATACATGAAGAAACATCACTAGGTGTAACATCAATTTGATCACAAATCTTAATAGATTTATTTGTAACATCATCTTCGATACCAACAGTGAAACCATGGAAAGCTTCTCCTGCTAAATGATCAAATACAGCTTTTGCATGTGTAGGAGGGAAGTCTTTACTACTTAATCCATAACGACCACCAATTACTTGTAGACCTTCTAGACCCATTTGTTTTAGAGCAGCTACTACATCTAAGTATAATGGTTCACCTAAAGAACCAGGTTCTTTAGTTCTATCTAATACAGCAATTCTTTCAACTGTTTTAGGTAAAGCTTCTACAAAATGTTTTGCACTAAATGGACGATATAGGTGAACATTTATAACACCAGTTTTTCCACCTTTGCTGTTAATATAGTTACTTGCCCATTCACATGTATCAGCACCAGAACCCATAACAATAACAACATCAGTTGCATCTGCAGCACCAGTGTATGAGAATAAATGTAAAGGTCTACCTGTCATTTCAGATACTTGAGCCATATAATGTTCAACAATTTCTGGAACTGCATCATAATATTTGTTTACAGTTTCACGACCTTGGAAATATACGTCTTCATTTTGAGCTGCAACTTTAATCATTGGAGCTTCAGGACGTTGTCCTCTTAAGCGGAATTTTTCAACTAATGATTCATCAACTAATTCTTTGATATCATCATAAGAAATTTCTTCAACTTTTTGAATTTCATGAGAAGTTCTAAAACCATCAAAGAAACTTAAGAAAGGAACATCACTTTTTAATGTAGCTAAATGTGCTACAACAGCCATATCCATTGTTTGTTGAATACTACTTGCAGCAGTCATTGCAAAACCTGTATTACGACAAGACATTACATCTGAGTGATCACCGAAAATTGATAGTGATTGAGCTGCTAAAGAACGAGCTGAAACATGGAAAACTGTAGGAATCATTTCACCTGCAATTTTATGCATGTTAGGAATCATTAATAATAAACCTTGAGATGCTGTAAAAGTAGTTGTCAATGCACCACCAGATAAAGCACCGTGAACAGCACCTGCTGCACCTGCTTCTGATTGCATTTCAATAATTTCAACAGTTTTACCCCAAAGGTTTTTCTTACCTGTACTTGCCCAAGCATCAGCATATTCACCCATTGGTGAAGATGGTGTGATTGGATAAATAGCAGCAACTTCACTGAATGCATATGCTATATGCGCTGCAGCAGAGTTACCATCAATAGTTACCATTTTTTTGTTGTCCATTTTGACACTCCATTACCAAAATATAATATTTGATTTAATTTAATTTAAAATCTTTCAATTACCTATAAAGACAATAAAGGTCTTACAACCTTTATCATCAAACAAACAAATTATAATACACCAATTTAGTGTTTTCAAGTACACTGAGCAAAGTATTGTAAATTTAATATTGTATATAATTGATTTATTAATTTTTTATTTTATAATAATTTACGCTTATAAATGTATAATAAATTATTTAACTATTTATTACACTAATTCATTAGTTATTGTGAGAAGATTCTCATTAATGTAAAAAAAATCAAGATAAAGAATAAACCTAACTTATCTTGATTTTCATTAATTATTTTTTACTATTTAGATTAATTTATCTTTCTTATTTTTTCTTAAAAAAGAGAAAACTCTTTTTTTCCCATTTCGAGCTTGTAAATCGACATGAACACTTTCCATCTCAATAGGTTTTGCAAATTCCCTCTTATTAGTCTCTTGAATTTTTAAATCTTGAAGAAAAATTTTTTTAGCATCTTCTTTTCTAAACTGTTGACTATCTAGGGTACTATTTCTTCTTGACGTTTTCATTTCATATAAATAATCTAACATCTTCTATCTCCTTAACAACACAACACGCATACACTATCATGAAAGATTAAGAACCGCAAGATTAGAAAAAAGTGAGAATACTAAACATATTCTTTCTACTATTTCTATATAATATTTATATAATTTTTATTAATTTAAATTTATTTTTTATTTAGAACAAATGGCTTTTGAATTAAATTAATCTAAAAAAACACCCTAAGAATTAGGCTAAAAAAGGTAATTTAACTTAACTAAGATTTTTTATTTTTTTTTAAAATAAAAGAAAATATTTTATTTTAACTTAACATATAATAAGCAAAAAAACAGGCGAGTATTTCTACTCGCCAACAAAACCAACAAACTAGAAGATTAATCTTCTCTTTTTTATATATTAATATCCTTGAGCAACCATTGCATCAGCTACTTTTTTAAAGCCTGCGATATTAGCACCTAATGGATAATTAACACTTCCATCTTCTTGTGTTCCTTCTTTAACACATTGTTGATGAATGTTTTTCATAATTTGTTTTAACTTTTCATCAACTTCTTCAGCAGTCCAGAATAAATGCATTGCATTTTGGGTCATTTCTAAACCAGACACAGCAACACCACCAGCATTTACAGCTTTTCCAGGAGCAAAAATCATATCACTTTCTAAAACAAATTCAATAGCCTCTGGAGTACATCCCATATTTGAAGTTTCAACAACATATTGACAGCCATTAGAAGCTAATTTCTTTGCATCCTCTGCATTCAATTCATTTTGAATTGCACAAGGGAAAGCTAAATCAACTTTTTCATTCCATGGTTTTTCTTTTGCATGGAATACTGCACCAAATTTCTTTGCATAAGGTTCAACAACATCATTATTAGAAGCTCTAAGATATAACATATAATCCCATTTTTCTTGAGTATTGATACCATTTTCATCATAAATATATCCATCAGGACCACTAATTGTTACAACTTTAGCACCTAGTTCAGTAGCTTTAACTGCTGCTCCCCAAGCAACATTTCCAAATCCACTAATTGCAACTCTTTTATCTTTTAAAGAATCATTTCTATGAGTTAACATTTCTTGAGCAAAATATAAAGCACCATAACCAGTTGCTTCAGGTCTAATTAATGAACCACCCCAACCTTGACCTTTACCAGTTAAAACACCAGTATTTTCATGTTTTAATCTTTTATATTGTCCATAAAGGAATCCAATTTCTCTTCCACCAACACCAATATCACCAGCAGGAACATCAGTATCAGGTCCAATATAATTGAATAATTCAGACATAAAGCTTTTACAGAAACGTAAGATTTCAGCATCACTCTTACCTCTTGGGTTAAAGTCTGATCCACCTTTACCTCCACCCATAGGAAGTGTTGTTAAACTATTTTTGAAAATTTGTTCAAATCCTAAAAACTTTAAAGTATCTAATGTTACAGAAGGGTGAAATCTTAATCCACCTTTATATGGACCTAAAGCACTATTAAACTGAACTCTCCAACCTTTGTTGACTTGGATATCTCCATTATCATCTTCCCATTCAACTTTAAATTCAATAATTCTTTCAGGCATTGTGATTCTTTCAAGAATTTTATTCTTTAAATAAATTGGGTTTTCGTTAATTACAGGTAAAATACTTTCTAATACTTCACGAGTTGCTTGTAAGAATTCTTTTTGTCCAGGATTCTTTTGTTCCAATTGAGCCATAAAAGCTTCTAAATTATACATTTATTTTATCTCCTTCTAGATAAAAAATTATTTGTTACGGACACAGAGTATACCCACTTTGAATAATCGTCAAGTTTCAATTTTCAGTAATTTAAAATATTTTTTTTAGTTTTTCACTATTTTTATTACAACATTTTATTAATCAGCTAAAAATTTTGTAATTTTATTAATTTAACAAAATTTTAATTGTTTAACAAAAATCTCTATGTTATCATTATAAAATGTATAAACTAGATCCAACTTGGTTACCTTTTAGTAACTTAATGCTAAAACACATATATAATGTATTATTAATTTGTAGTGATTACGACAGATTTCTATTAGAAGAAGACGGGAGAGTTGAAGAAGCTCTATACACAGAATACACTCAATTAGGTTTATCAAACCCTCCAAAAATAACACATGTAAATACACCGCAAGAAGCTTTAAATATATTAAGCTCATCGAGCAGAAAATTTGAATTAGTTATATCTATGCTAGATTTAGGAAATGAAAGAGTTGAAGAACTTGCTGATGAGATCAAAGAAATATATCCATATATGCCTATTGTCGTATTATCTCCTTCTCCTGTTCACAAAAGGAATAAACAAATTAAGAAAAAGAAAACCCCTTCAATAAATAATTTTTTCTATTATCAAGGTGATCCAATGATTTTCTTAGCAATGGTTAAATTAGCTGAAGATAAAATGAATATTGATCACGACACAAATGAAGCAGATATTCAAGTAATTATTTTAGTTGAAAACTCTGTAAGATTTTATTCATCTTTCTTGCCTATTTTATATAAGAGTTTAATTACTCAAAATAGATCTTCTATACTAGAAGGATTAAATTCTTGGGGAAAAATATTAAGAATGAGAGGTAGACCAAAAATATTATTAGCTAAAACTTATGAAGAAGCTGTCGAAATGTATAATAATTACAAAGATAATATTCTTGGAATAATCTCTGACATGTCTTATGAGAGAAACAATGAAGAAGATAAATTTGCTGGATTAGAATTATGCAAAACAGTTAAACAAGATAATCCTAGACTTCCTTTTTTAATTCAAAGTATGAATAAATTTAATGAAGAAGTAACAAAAGAAGTGGGAGCACAATTTCTTTGGAAAAAAGCAGATAATTTATTATTTGAATTAGAAGATTATGTTACTGCTAACTATGGATTTGGTCCTTTCTTATTCAAAGATCCAAAAACTAACCAAACTATAGCTCAAGCAAAAACAATGAGACAATTACAACATGCTATAGCAGATATTCCTCTAGATAGTTTTATATATCATGCTAATAGAAATGATTTTTCTAGATGGCTAAGAGCTCAAAGCCTATATGTAGCTGCAGCACGTATAAAACCAATAAAAATCAAAGAAACTAATGCTGAAGAATCTCGATTAAATCTAGTAAAGGTTATAAAAGAATATAGAGCAGAAAGAACTAAAGGTGTATTAGCCCAGTTCTCAAAAGAAAATTATGATGAAACTCTTTTCTTTAGTAGAATTGGAGAGGGATCTCTCGGTGGTAAAGGTCGTGGGCTTGCCTTTATAGATATGGAATTAAGAGCTAGCAATATTTTAGAAAAATATTCTGATATATATCTATCTATCCCTAGAACAGTAGTAATATCTACTCAAAGTTTTACAAATTTCATAGAAATGAACAATCTTCGAAAAGTTATTACTCAAAAACAAACTGATAAAGAAATGCTTCAAGCCTTTATTAATAGTGAAATGCCTGTAAATTTAGTTGAGGATTTAAAACAAATTTTAAATGTAATTAAACAGCCTATTTCAATTAGATCTTCATCTCTTTTAGAAGACTCACATTTTCAACCTTTTGCTGGAGTTTATGAAACTTGTATGATTAGAAATTCTGGGGATTTTAAAACAAGACTTAATGAATTAGAAATGGCTATAAAAACTGTTTGGGCATCTACATACTTCCATAATGCAAAAGAATATCTTAAAGCTACAGAGCATATGATTGAAGAAGAAAAAATGGCTATAGTAATACAACAAGTCATAGGTTCTAAACATGGGAAATATTGGTATCCTAACATCAGTGGAGTCGCAAGATCACTAAATTACTATCCTATCGCAGGAGAAGATATAAATGATGGTGTCGCAAATATTAGTTTTGGTTTTGGAAAAAGTGTTGTTGATAATGGTAGTGTCTTTCGATTTTCTCCTAAAAATCCAAAAAGACCTGTTCACTTTTTAGGTAAAAATCAATATAGCAGCCAAACACAATTTTATGCTCTTGATTTAGAAAAGAATTTTGATCCATTTAAAGACTTAGATAACTTAACTTTATTAAATATCGATGAAGCAAATAAATATCCTCAAAGTTTAAAAGGCTGTGCTAGCACATTTGATATAAAAACAGGAATGCTTAGTGAAAGTACTAGAGCTCAAGGTGAAAAAATAATCACATTTAATGGTGTCTTAAAATATGATATGTTTCCATTAGCTTCTATAATTTATGATATATTGCAACTTGGAAAAGAAGCAATGAGTACTCCTGTAGAAATAGAATTTGCAATCAACTTAAATAAAAAAGAACCTAAAAAGCCTGAGTTTAGTTTATTACAAATAAGACCAATTGCCGAAGGTAACGAAGAAAGCGATGTATCTATTTCTAAAAATGAAGAAGAATCTTCTATTGTCACGTCTTATTCTGTTATGGGAAATGGAAAAATTGACGATATTAATGATTTAATTATGATTAATTTAGATGATTTCGATTCTTCTCAAATGGTCAACATGCCTAATGAAATTGAATTATTTAATTCAAAGTTTGAAAACAGTGAAAAACAATATATATTAATTGTAGCTGGAAGATTAGGTTCCAGCGACCCTTGGCTAGGAATTCCTGCTAGTTGGTCACAAATTTCTAATGCCAAAGTTATAATTGAAACAGGTTTACCGTCTTTCCAAGTAGAACCAAGTCAAGGAACTCACTTTTTCCAAAATTTAACTTTATTAGGAACTAGATATATGACAATTAATCCTTCTTTTAGTGATGGTAAATTAGATACAGAAATGATTAAAAACTTAGAAACTATTGAAGAAGGCAAATACTTTACTCATTACAAAAGTAAAAATCCATTTATTGTCAAAATAAATGGATTAAAAAGTAAAGGTATAATAAAAATATCTGATTAACTAAATTATTTTAAAGTACTCATAAAATAATCCCAAACCACATCTTTTGGTGGATTTGCGATAATTTTTATTGGCTCTTTTTTAACAGGATGGATAAATTCTACTTCTCTTGCATGAAGAGAAATACCTCCATCCTTATTAGATCTAGCAAAACCATACTTTAAGTCACCTTTTATATGAACATTTAAAGTAGCTAACTGTGCTCTTATTTGATGATGCCTACCAGTATGCAAATCAATATCCATCAAATAAAAACTTTTTGAAGCTCCAATTAATTTATATGAAAGTCTAGCTTCCTTAGAATTTTTCTTTTTTACTAAAGATGCAAAACTTTTATTTTTTTTTGTATCTCTTGTTAAATAATGAGTAATTGTATCTTCATGTTTAAAAGGAGGATTATCTACAATCGCCCAATATTTCTTTTTTACTTCATTTTCTCTAAATGCATTGCACATTCTTTTCAATGCTTTATCAGTTTTTGTATATATAACAATTCCACTAGTTGGTCTATCTAATCTATGAGGAATGCCTAAATAAACATTACCTTTTTTATTATAAGTTTTTTTTAAATAATCTTTTACTTTATCAGCTAAAGTAATATCTTGAGTAATATCACTTTGAACTAATTCTGTTGGTAACTTATTAATTACAATTAAATGATTGTCTTCATATAAGATTCTATCTTTAATATTTTCCATTTTTTCCTTTAATCAAAAAGAGTCTTTTCTTCTTGAACTTCTCTTACTTGTCGCATTCTAAGGGAAGCAACTTCCTTTACTGTTAACCTAACACCTTTTGTCTTACTTCCTTTTATCAAGAAATCACTTAGATAAAAACTTTCTTCTTTAATCCTAAGTCCAGGTTTAGGTTTATAAACAACTCTAATTTCAGCATTCTCATAAGTTGTCAATTTTGTAACTTTATAACCTTTTTCATCAGGTAGTAAAGGATAAACCTTATTCAATTGACCAGATTTTATAGTAAACCTCTTTATAAATAAATATTTATATGTTTTTTGTTGAAATATCATTGAAAAAACAACTTTTTCTAAACTTTCTTTATCACCATATCCAACATATAATAAGCCTTTTCCAATATATTCTTTCTCTGGATTTACTATAAATCTATATGAACCATCTTTCATTATAATCAAAACTCTATCAAAAATACTGATAGTTAAAACAGACTTCCCTGTTCTTATAGTATATCCTAAATAACCAGAAGCTGAATCATATTTCAAGTCTTTATCTCTTTGAGCTACAGCTTTTTCTTTAACTAATTCAATATTCTTAATTATTGTTTTTCTAGCTCTTCTCTCTTTATCAACCATTTTTCTTAAATCATTTATATAATCAATTGAATAAGAAATTAAGTTATTTAACTTATTATCTATTTCTTCAATATTTAATAACAAGGTATCAATTTCATTTCTATTTTTCTCAATATCAAATAAACTAATTCTTCTAATTGGAATTTTTAATAATCTATCAATATCTTCTTCTATAAGTTCTCTATATAATTTATCACTAAAAGGTTCAAATCCTTTAAAAACAGCTTTATAAATTGCTTGCGCACTCTTTTTAGTTTCTATTTTCTTATATATTCGCTCTTCAACAAATATTCTTTCTAAAGTTCTAAGATGAAGTTTATCTTGTAATTTTGATTTTTCAAGTTCTAATTCAGCTTTTAGTACTTCAACTAAATGATGAGAATGATATTTTACTATTTCACTAACACCCATTATTGTTGGAATGTTTTCTCTAATTACTAAAGAATTACACGATATTTTTCTTTCACATTCTGTATAAGCATATAAAAGTTTTACAATATCTTCTGTATAAGTACCTCTTGATAGATTAATTTCAATATTTACTTCTTCTGCAGTATAGTCATTAATTGACGCTATTTTCAATTTACCTTTTTTTGCAGCATCATCGATAGAAGATATTAATCTTTCACTAGTAATACCAAAAGGTAATTCTTTTATTATAACCCTTTTTGAATCAGATGTATCAAGTTTTGCTCTAACAATTACAAAACCTTTACCATCTTCATAGTTAGTAACATCAACGAAACCACCACAAGAAAAATCAGGATATAATTCAAAAGATTCCCCTTTTAATTCACAAATCATTGAATCCATTACTTCATCAATATTATGTGAAAAAATAGTAGTAGCCATTCCTACGGCAATACCATTTACACCTTGAATAACAACAAGAGGCAATTTAGATAAAAAGAATAAAGGTTCTTTATTTCTGCCATCATAAGAGTCTACAAATTCAGTTAATTCAGGATTATATAAAACTTTTTTAGCAAATGGCAAAATTCTACATTCAATATACCTAGATGCAGCAGCTCTATCTCCTGTTAATGTATTACCAAAATTACCTTGCTTTTCAATCAATAAATCATTATTTGCAATATTTACAAGAGCCTCATATATTGAAGAATCTCCATGAGGATGATATCTCATAGCCCAACCAACTACATTAGCTACTTTATGAAATTTACCATCATCCATTTCAAAAAGAGAATGAATTATTCTTCTTTGTACTGGCTTAAATCCATCTTCTAAATCTGCAATTGCTCTATCTTTTATTACATAAGATGCGTATTCTAAAAAATTCTTTTTAAATATTTTTTCAACTTGTGCCATTAAATTAAATTCTCCATAATAAATGCTCTTCTATCTGGAGTATTATCTCCTTGATAAAATTTTAGCATTCGAGGAATTTCAGAAATAGAATTTACAATTACAGGTTCTAACCTCATTTCTTCACCAATAAACATTCCAAATTCTTTAGGATCTATTTCACCCAAACCTTTAAATCTTGTAATTTCAGAATTCTTAATTTGAGAAACTAAATAATCTCTTTCTTGCTCAGAATAACAATATGCTGTTTGTTTTTTATTTCTTACTCTAAATAATGGTGTTTCTAAAATATAAACTCTATTAGCTAATACAAGTTCTTCGAAATATGTTAAAAAATATGTCATTAATAAATTTCTTATATGAAAACCATCTGTATCTGCATCAGTTGCAATTATAACCTTTCCATATCTTAAATTTTCAATCCCATCTTCAAGGCCTAAAGCTTTCATTAAATTGTATAACTCTGCATTTTTATATAATTCTGCCTTATTTTTATTAAAGACGTTTAAGATTTTACCTCTTAAGGAAAAAACAGCTTGTGTTTTAACGTCTCTACATTTTGTAATTGAACCTGATGCAGAATCTCCTTCTGTCAAAAATATCATCGAATTTTCACACTCATCTACATGTGATTTATTTTGATTTAAATGATATTTACAATCTTTTAACTTAGGAATATTTAATGCAACTTTTTTAGCAGAACTTCTTGAACTTTTTCTAACTTCATTTAATTCTTTTCTTAGTTTTTCATTATGTGTTATTTTTGTAGTAATTTTATCAGCTTCATCTGGATTCTTTAATAAATAATCAATTACTCCATCTTTAACTTCTTGTACAATCCATCCTCTTATTTCTGTATTTCCTAATTTATTCTTTGTTTGACTTTCAAAAATAGGGTTTTCAATTTTAACAGAAATTGCACCTAAAATACCTTCTCTGACATCTTGTGCAGACCAAGCTTTCTTAAAATGTTCATTTACAGCTTTTAAGAAACCTTCTTTAAATGCTGACAAATGGGTTCCTCCATCTACAGTATGTTGACCATTTACATAGGAAAAATAATTTTCTCCATAGCTATTTGCAATATGGGTAATAGCAAATTCAATGAACTCTCCTCTATAATGAATAAGAGAATATATCTCATCGCCATCTACTTCTTTTGATAATAAATCTAGTAACCCTTTTGTACTTCTAAATTTTTTACCATTATATACTAATGTTAATCCAGGATTTAAATAAGCGTAATTCCACAACCTAGATTCAATAAAGTTCTCATCAAATTTATATTTTTTAAAAATTTCTTCATCTGGAACAAATTCAAATAAAGTACCATCTAATTGTGTCTTATCAGTACCTTTTTTTTCTTCTAATATTTTTCCTTTAGAAAAAGAAGCACTAACATATTTACCATCTCTATAACTTATAACTTTAAAAAAAGAGGACAATGCATTAACAGCTTTTGTTCCAACTCCATTTAAACCAACAGAACGATGAAATACTTCATTTGTATATTTTGCTCCAGTATTCATTTTTGAAACACATTCTACAACTTTTCCAAGAGGAATTCCTCTACCATAATCTCTTACAGAAACATGGTTTTCTTTTAAAGTTATTTCTATTCTATTACCACATTTCTCATTAAATTCATCTATACTATTATCAATTACCTCTTTAAATAATATATAGATACCGTCGTTTTGGTTACTTCCTTTACCCAAACGCCCTATATACATCCCAGGTCTTAATCTAATATGTTCTAAAGCCGTTAATGATTTAATTTGGTCTTCATTATATTTATTATTATTATTTGCCATATCAGGATTATTATACATTATTTTAGCCCTTTTTCAAACAGTCATTTTTTACTAATAATTTATATATTTATAAGAATAATTTGCTTTTTAAATAGGGGTGTAATATCATATTTATATGAATTTAATCTTCTTATTATTTTTTATTATAATGAGTTTTACAAATATAGTAGCTTGTAGAAAAAAAAACAAACTACTAATTGCATTATCTAAAATAACACTAGCACCTTTAGCATTGTTTAACGTATTAATAAATACGAATTTTGATTGTAAAATTACGAATTTATTAAAAATGGCATATCTACTATATCTTATTGGAGACATTTTATTATTAAGCAATAATAACAATTGGTTTGTTACAGGTTTAATAAGTTTCTTATTTGGACATATCGTATTTATTATTATTTTTTCTTATTTTACAAAAAGCTATTTAATTATATTAATTGCAGCTCTTATATTAATTTATCCTGAAATTAAAATTCTAAACATAACGAAAGAATCAAAATCATTGAAAATACCTATGAGAATTTATTCCTTTATATTATTAATCTTTATTGCAATGAGCTCAACTACATTAAATATTGTCTTAATAGCAGCAACATCATTATTTACATTAAGTGATAGTTTTATTGCAAAAAATAATAGCTATAAAATTAGAAGATACAGTGATACGGCTGTTATGTTAACGTATAGCTTAGCTTTAATATTACTCTCTATTGGAATGATATTACTTAATCGCTAAAAAAAGACAAATTTGCTTGCTTGCTTTTAGATTTTCTTTTATATTTTTAATATGAGTAAATCTATCGATGATGACGGTAATCCGTATATATTAAATTTAAAGGTCAAAAATTATGATTAGTGAGATTATAATCATAATATGTTTAATTCTATTAAGTGGAGTATTCTCCTCTACAGAAACAGCTTTCACAGCACTTTCCTTAATTCAAATAAAAGAATTAGAGAAAAGTAAAAATAAAAGAGAAAGATTAGCCGCAAAATTAACTGAAAAACAAGATTCACTTCTGACCACAATATTAATTGGTAACAATGTAGTAAATATTAGCGTTTCTTCTTTAGTTACAACCTTTTGTATCAAATATCTAGGACAAAATTTAATAGCTTATGGTACCGGTATATTAACCTTACTAATTTTAATCTTTGGAGAAGTTACTCCTAAACAATTAGCAATGAGTAATGCTAAAACAATAGCAAAAACCATGAGTTATCCTATATATTTCCTTTCCAAAATATTATTCCCTCTTGTTTTTTTTATTAAAGCTTTTGGAAATTTTATTGATAATATATTTAACAAAGGAAATAGTAAAGATTTAACAGTTGAAGGGCTTTTACATGTTGTAGATGCTGCAGAAGATTCAGGAGTAGTACATCAGTATGAATCTGACTTACTCCAAAAAGTTTTACATTTTTCTAACAACCCTTTAAAAACAGTAATGACTCATAGAAAAGATGTATTTATCTTAAATTCAGAGGTTATGATTAAAGATGTCTTTTCAGAAATAGTAAACTCTGGTTATTCAAGAATTCCAGTCTATAAAGAATCAAAAGAAAATATAATAGGTATTGTCTTATTAAGAGATATTCTACAAGCCCAAATTAATAATCAATTAGATAAATCTATTTCTTCTATTATTCGTGAACCAATATTTGTTTTAGAAACAAAACATGTCGATTACATTTTTTTCTTATTTAAAAAACGTAAATTACAATTAGCAATAGTTTTAGATGAATATGGTGGATTTGCTGGAGTTATCTCAATGGAAGATGTTGTTGAACAAATTCTTGGTGAAATTTATGATGAACATGAAATTAGAGAAGGAGAGATGATAAAAGAAGTTAGAGGGGTTAAGGATTTATATATCATTCAAGGAGAAACCCCTTTCAACTATTTTTGTGATGAAATGGATATTAATTACAAAGAGGCTGAAAAAGAGGGTACTCTTGCGGCTTATCTAATGAGTATTACTGGAGATATTCCTAAAGAAAAAGATACTATCAGTGATAAGTTTGGTATTTATAAAATAAAAAAAATGAATAAAAGAAAAATTGAAGAAATAAATTTCACAAGAATTCGTGATAATTATTAATTATTATCTTTTTTTTCACTTATATCTTTAAATTTTCAGTTCAAAAATACAACTATTATTGACGCAAACAAGGTGCAAATGTATTATTGGATTTATGAGTAATTATCCTTTTAACAAAATTGAAAAAAAATGGCAAAAATATTGGGAAGAAAATCAAACTTTTGCTGTTACAGAAGATGCGTCAATTCCAAAAGATAGACGTAAATACGTATTGGACATGTTTCCTTATCCATCAGGAGCTGGTTTACATGTAGGACACCCAGAAGGCTATACAGCTACAGATATTTATTGCCGTTTCTTAAAAATGAATGGTTATAATGTTCTTCATCCAATGGGCTTTGACTCTTTTGGCCTTCCTGCTGAAAACTATGCTATAAAAACAGGAACACATCCAAAAACTACAACTGAAAATAATATAGAAAACTTTAGAAAACAAATAAAAAGTTTAGGTTTTTGCTATGATTGGAATAGAGAAGTTGCAACACATAGTAAAGATTACTATAAATGGACTCAATGGATTTTCATTCAACTTTTTAAACAAGGGTTAGCTTATGAGTCACAAACTCCTATTAACTGGTGTCCAAACTGTAAAACAGGTTTAGCAAACGAAGAAGTTAAAGATGGTAAATGTGAACGCTGTGGAACTCAAACTGTAAGAAGAAATATTAGACAATGGGTTCTTAAAATTACAGAATATGCTGATAAATTATTAGAAGATTTAGATGAATTAGATTGGCCAGATTCTGTTAAAGCAATGCAACGAAATTGGATTGGAAAAAGTGAAGGTGCTTCTGTATTATTTAAATTAGAAAATTTTGATGATCAACTTGAAGTATACACTACTCGTTGTGATACTTTATTTGGTGCAACATATATGGTAATAGCACCTGAACACCCATTAGTAAATAAAATCACAACTGAAGATCAAAAAGCTGTAGTTGAAAAATATTTAGATGATACTGCTAAAAAAAGTGATTTAGAAAGAACTGACTTAGCAAAAGACAAAACAGGTGTATTTTCAGGTAGCTATGCAATAAATCCAGTTAATGGTAAAAAAATTCCTATTTGGATTGCTGATTATGTATTAATTAGTTATGGTACTGGTGCAATTATGGCAGTTCCTGCTCATGATACTAGAGACTGGGAATTTGCAAAAAAATTCGATCTTCCTATTATTGAGGTTTTAAAAAGCAAAATTGATGTACAAGAAGCTGCTTGGACAGAAGATGGGGTACATGTAAATTCTGATTTCTTAGACGGTTTAAACAAAGAAGATGCTATTAGCACTATGTTGAATTGGCTAGAAGAAAAAGAATTAGGAAAAAAATCTACAAATTATAAACTTAGAGACTGGATTTTCTCAAGACAAAGATATTGGGGAGAACCAATCCCTCTAGTTCATTGTCCTAAATGTGGAATTGTTCATGTTAAAGAAGAAGATTTACCTTTAGAATTACCTGAAGTAGAAAGTTACGAACCAAGTGGTACCGGAGAAAGTCCATTATCTGTAATTGATGAATGGGTAAATACAACCTGTCCTGTTTGTGGTGGTCCTGCAAAAAGAGAAACCAATACAATGCCTCAATGGGCTGGTTCTTGTTGGTATTATTTAAGATATTTAGATCCTAATAATTCTGAAGAATTTGTTTCTCCGGAAAAACAAGACTATTGGATGCCTGTAGATTTATATGTAGGTGGAGCAGAACATGCTGTTCTTCACTTATTATATGCAAGATTCTGGCATAAAGTTCTTTTTGATTTAGGTTTAGTACAAACAAAAGAGCCTTTTAAAAGATTGGTAAATCAAGGAATGATTACTAGTTTTGCATATCAAAGAAAGGACAAATCTTTAGTACCTACTGATATGGTAGAAGAAAAAGATGGTCTATATTTTGAAAAAGATGCTAATGAACAACTAGAAAAAGTTATTGCTAAAATGTCTAAGAGTTTAAAAAATGTAATTAACCCTGACGATATTATTAATGAATATGGTGCAGATTCAATGAGAGTTTATGAAATGTTCATGGGACCTCTTCAAGTATCAAAACCTTGGTCTACATCAGGTATGGGTGGAGTATATAGATTCTTAGATAGAATATGGAGACTTTCAGAAGAAAGAGAAATTGTTGATGAAAAACCAACAAAAGAAATTCTTAAATCTCTACATAAAACTATTAAAAAAGTAACTCACGATACAGATACATTGAACTTTAATACTGCTATAAGTCAAATGATGGTTTTAATTAATGATATCTATAAGACTGATAAACTTTATAAAGAAGTTTGGGAAACTTTATTAAAACTATTAAGCCCATATGCTCCTCACTTAGCTGAAGAACTTTGGGAAAGAGCTGGACATAACAACTCTATTGCAACTGTTCAATGGCCGTCTTTCATTGAAGAATTAACAATTGATAGTGAAATCCAATTAGTTGTTCAAGTTAATGGTAAACTAAGAGCTAAACTAAATGTAAGTAAAGATATCAGTAAAGATGAAATGCTTGAAATTGCGTTAAATGATAAAAAAATACAACATTGGATTGAAGGAAAAACAATAATCAAAAAAATTGCGGTTCCTGGAAAACTTGTTAATATAGTTGTAAAATAAAAGATAATACTCAAAAAGGCTGTATTACTAAAAGATATGGTACCTCCAAAGTGGACAAAAAAATTTGAAACACTTTGGAGGAATTTTTTTATAACAATTCTATTGGAAGTCTTTCTATATGAGTAAAATAATTTTTATTAATAGTATCTACTAAGATTAACATTAAATAACCTTTTTCTGCATTTATATAATAATGCTTTCCTTCTGATAAACTTAATTTAACTCTCTTATAATTAGAATCAGAAACTAAAAACCCTCCTTCATTTGGGTTTTCACTTATCCAATATCCTTCAACAGCTTGATTAAGAGAAACACTTACTTTGCTATTTTCATAAATCGATTTTTCACTTAGATTTCCATTTATTATATCTCTAGCCAAAATTATTTCATTAAAAGAATACAACAAACCTTTTTGCTTTAATATAGAAAAAAGTTTTTCATATTTTATTGAACAAATTGCATTAGGGTTTTGCAAATATAGATTTTGTAAATATTCAACTAAAAATCCATTTTCATAATCTAAAACAACCTTATTATCATTAGGAGAAATTACTCCCGCTATTGGAGAAAAAGTATCTAGGGCTTTAGCACAAATAAATGTTTGCTTATCTTTTTTTACATAGATTTTTATCTTTCTTTGATCTTTTCCTAGATGATAATATTTTATATTTCCAAAACCATCAGTATAACTTATTGTATACCACATTTGCTTATTAGTAGTTTTTTCAAAAGGATGTTCACTATTAATTATAATTTCAATTTCTTTATAATTAAGTTTTTGAGTACAACTTATTAATAAAAGGCTAAATAAACAAAAAAGAATTATTTTAAACTTCATAGTGTCTATAATTAAAATGTTTATATTTTTGCATTAATAAAAAAATACATATCTAAAAGATTTTATTACTCTTAGATATGTATCTATAATTTTAATAATTATTCCATTTTAGTTTGATGAATTAAATTTCCCTAAAATTCTGAAAGAGAAGCATTGTTCTTTTAGTTTTTTTATAACTTCTTCAAAAGCTTCTTCTTGATCTAAAATATCAGTTTCAACAAAGAATGAATATTCCCAAGGTTTTCCAGGTATTGGTCTAGATTCTAATTTTCTCATATTAAACCCATAATCACTTAATACTTTAAGAGCCTCAAATAAAGAACCTGGTTTATGAGATACATTGAATACCATTGCAGCTTTATTAGCTTTACTTGCACTTAAAAATACTTCAGCATTCTCTTCTCTTGAAATAATATAAAATCTTGTATAATTATTAGGATGAGATTCTATTGCAGCATCTAGTACTGTCATATTATGATATGCTGCAGCCGGAGCACCAGCAATAGCTGCATAAGATTTATCACCTTTTTCTTTAATAAATTGTACAGCACCTGCAGTATCAAAGAAAGGAACAGCTTTTGCATTAGGCAACTGTTTCTTTAAATAATCAGAACATTGTGCTAAACCTTGAGGATGAGAATAAACAAATTTTATATCTTCTAATTTTGTATTAGGAAGAGTTATTAAATTATGAATAACTCTAACATGTTGTTCTCCAACAACTACTAAATCAGGATAATTAATTAAATTATCAATATTATCATTTATAGTTCCACCCAAAGTGTTTTCAATAGGAATAACACCATATAAAGACTCACCTTTCATAACTGATTCAAAAACATCAACAAACTTTTCACAAGGTAAAACCTCATTATCATTAAATGTTCTTCTAACAGCTAATTCACTATATGCACCTCTTTCTCCTTGGAAAGCAATCTTATCAGTAGAAGTAATATTATTTTCACTTTGTATTGTTTCAGGAATAATTCTAGGTATTCTTTCTAAACTTTTACCAACAACTGTTGATAAAGATTGAACATCTCTCATTAGTTTTTCAAATTGAGAAGGATATAAAGATTGAGGACCATCACTTAATGCTGTTTCAGGTTTATTATGAACTTCAACCATTAAACCATTTGCACCACCAGCAACTAATGCTAAAGACATTGGTGAAACTAAGGATCTAATACCTGTAGCATGACTTGGATCGCCAATAACAGGTAAATGTGTTAATTTCTGAACTATAGGTATAGCACTACAATCTAAAGTGTTTCTTGTTGCTCTTTCATAAGTTCTAATTCCTCTTTCACATAATACAATTTGATCAGTACCATTAGCCATTAAATATTCAGCAGCCATCAACCATTCTTCTATAGTTGCAGACAAACCTCTTTTTAATAATACAGGCATTTTTGTCTTACCAACTTGTTTTAACAATTCAAAGTTTTGCATATTTCTAGCTCCAATTTGGAACATATCAATATATTTACTCATCATCTCAACATCTGAAGGAGAAACAACCTCAGTAGTTATTGGCATACCGTATTTATCACCAGCTTTTCTCAAATATTTTAAACCTTCTTCTCCAAGACCTTGGAAAGAATAGGGTGAGGTTCTAGGCTTAAAAGCGCCACCTCTTAAAATTACAGCACCAGCTTCTCTCACTTGTGCAGCGATTGCCATTATTTGTTCTTCAGATTCTACAGCACATGGACCAGCCATAACTACAATTCTTTGCCCACCAATTTTTACATTTCCAACTTGAACAATTGTATCTTCTTTTTTTAATTCACGAGATGCTAATTTGTAAGGTTTTGAAATTGGAACAACTGATGAAACACCATCCATTTGTTCTACTATTCTATGGTCAATACTAGTTCTACCAACTGCACCAAGAACAGTTTCTTCTTGTCCAATAATTTCTTTTACTTTAAAACCTTTGTTAGTTAAGAAAGTAATAATATCTTCTTTTTGTTTTTGTTTTATTTGTTTATTTAAAATTACTATCATGAAAAAAAACTAAACATTATAAATAAAAAAATCAAGTAAAGAATTTTATTTTTCCTATTGTTTATCTATTATTTATATGATAAAGACTTAATATGGACATAAATTATTGGGATTTCCTTTTTGATACTATAAAAAAGACTCTAGATAAACGAAATATTTCTTTACCTTCTGTTTCCTTAATTGCTCTTAATTTTAATAAAAATCCTTTTTGTATTTTAATATCTACTATTATTTCTTTAAGAACTAAAGATAAAATTACACTTGAAGCAAGTAATAGATTATTCAAACTTACAACAGATCCAACAACTTTATTAAAACTTAAAAAGAAAACTATAGAAGAAGCGATATACCCTTGTGCATTTTATAAAAGAAAAACAGAAAATATAATAAAAATAAGCAAAATTCTAGTTGAAGAATATGATAATAAAGTTCCAAATACTTCACAAAATCTTTTGAAACTTCCAGGGGTAGGAATTAAAACAGCAAATTTAACACTAAATCTAGCATTTGATATAAATGCAATTTGTGTAGATTGTCATGTTCATCAAATAGCTAATAGAATGGGTTGGATAAAAACAAAAACCCCAGAGCAAAGTGAAAAAGAATTACAAAAAATAATGCCAAAGAAATATTGGATTATATTAAATGAATTATTAGTAAATTATGGACAACATATTTGTACTCCAATAAACCCAAAATGCAATGAATGTCCTTTAGAAAAAGTATGTTTAAAAATTAATGTAAAAACTAAAAATCTTCCATCTTAATAACAGAATAACCTACAACTTCATAAGGATGTGCCTTTTTCATAGCAAAAATAGTATTTTTTATATACTTTTCTTCGACAACAAATTCTACTTTCCATTCCTCTTCTTTATGGATTTTATTTTTTTCACCTACAAAAGGATTGGATGTCTCTCCTGCTCTAAATTGGCCAAGTCCTTTTGTTTGCCAACAGCAGTAATCATAACCACTAACTTTACCGGCTCCTGCATCAAACATTGCAGATTTTACTAACTCTAAATGTGATGTTGGAACATATACAAATACATGATACATCTTGTAATTACCTCTTGGTATTATTATAGTATAAATAT
>NZ_JBNAIC010000056.1:0-23440 GCF_050031695.1 Pleomorphochaeta sp.
AGGAACTGAATTGATATATATTCGAGATTTTTTAGGTCATTCTTCTGTAACTACAACCGAACATTATGCTCGTACTTCACCAGAATTAGTAAGTAAGGCAATTTTAAAATTTGATAAAAAGCATTTTGATAAAAGAAATAACATTTATTCTAAAGAGAAAAGGAATGAAATGCTAGAATTATTGGATAAATTAAAGCGATAAAATAAAAATCTATGGAAAGCGATTTTTATTAAAAAGCTATATCGTGTAAGCAATTAATCTGAAAACTTTCCATAGATAAAAACTTTCCATAGGATATTCTATGGAAAGCTTTCCATAGAATATCGTCGGCATATCGAATAAACTTAACTCCTCTCTTTTCCATTTCTTTATCAAAAGGTGTTAGATAGATATTTGATAGTATTGGACTTATTACTCCACCTTGTGGAGTACCTACATTTGTTTCAACTTTAAACCCATTATCCATGACCCCAGATTTTAGAGAACTAAATATTAATCTTCTAATATCCTTATCTTCTAATGTTTCATCTACTAGTCCCATTAGCTTATCATGATTAACGGTATCGAAAAACTTAGACAAATCCATGTCTACTACATATTTATAGCCTTCAGCTATATATATTTGTGCTTGTCTTACAGCATCTTCTGCACTTCTCTTTGGTCTATAACCATAACTAAATTCAGAAAATGTTGGCTCAAACAATGGCGTAATTACTTGTACTACTAATTGTTGTACAAATCTATCTAGTACTGTTGGTATTCCAAGCATTCTAGTTTTGCCATTATCTTTTGGTATCTCTACCCTTTTAACAGCACTAAATTTGTACTTACGTGATATTATCCTACTTTTGATATCTTTGATATTTGAATCTAAATATGTATCTAACTCGCATACATTCATTCCATCAATTCCAGCAGTTCCACCATTCTTTTTAACTTTGATAAAAGCAGCTTTTAGATTCTCATTGGAGAGTAGTTTCTCACACAATTCAGTATTTGGTAATTGCGGATTATCTTTCCTCATCATTTCTTTCCTTTTCTATTCTAGCACTCTCGTTCTTCATTTTACCTTTGAGTTTCGACTTAACATAACTCATACTTCCAATTTATCTACGTGCTAATAGTAAGACTTTTCATATTTTGAAAAGAATTCGATATTCAGGCCTTCACAATCTCCTTATTGCTACTATGCCATCTGCTGACTTCTGTAATACATGTTCACACATTGCTGTATGAATTGTTGTTATCATTGGTGTTATTGCAACCTCTCCAACGTATTACAGACCTCCCCAGTTAAGAACAACATCTTTCATTTCATGTGGACTCAAGATTTACCTATTATAATTTTGGCTGGACTTCATCACTTTATGAAAACTCATCCTCATAATCGGCCTTATATCTTGTTTCTGTTCGTAGCCCCGAAACTTTGCCTTAGGCTTCCTTCACACAGCACCTCACAATACTGCACTTGCCATCAACTAGTGGTTATTTCATTTTTTTTTTTTTTAATGAAATTGCCAAACCCACAGTGGACTTTCACCACCTAGATGTTGCCCATGCTGGGCAAACATAAAAGAGGAGAGAACTTAACAAGCTCTCCCCTCTACAAAAGAATAATAAATGAATTAATTTATGAGTAATTACTAATTAGAAATTACCTCTAATTCCCCTTCCATTACCAGCAAAGCCTCTTCCTCTGCCTCTTCCTCTGCCACCTCTAAAACCACATCCCATGGCTCCATTGAAGTTTCTACGAGGATAAGTGTTGTTGTTCATTGTGTTTGTTGTTGTTTCTTCGTTATTTTCACTGTTGTTTACTGCTACTTTGTTAGTATTGCATGTACCTAAGCCTCTGCCTGTCATGCTACCTTGTCCTAGTGGACCTGTTTTATTAAATCCTGGCATAATGTTTCTCCTTATAGATTATTATATTTATATTTCGCTTATTAATTATTAAAAAATAATTAATCTTATTTTATCCGGCATATGTCGCTTACATTCATAAGGTACCACTATATCCGACATATGTCAAGTTACTTTTTAATTTTTTTTACTCTTTTATATTTTTGGGATATAATGTATTGAATATTGTTCATAAATAAATTATCAAATACTATAAAGATAAAGAATTAGGAGTTTTCAATGAAATGTGGAACAGTAGCTATAATTGGTCGTCCATCAAGTGGGAAAAGCACTATGGTAAATACAATTGTAGAAATGCCAGTATCAATTACTGCAAAAACACCTCAAACAACAAGAAATGCTATACGTGGTATTTATACCGATCAAAGGGGTCAATTAATATTTACTGATACACCAGGTTATCATTTAAATGAACAAACATTAAATTTAAGATTACAAGAAATTGCAACTTCTCCATTAAATGATAGCGATATGATTTTATATGTAGTTGATGCAACTAGAGCTCCTGGAAAAGAAGAATTTGCAATAATTGAAATTTTAAAATCACTTAAGAGACCAATTGTCTGTGTTTTTAATAAAAAAGATGTAATAAAAGAAGAAAGCATCGAAGAAACAAAAGATATAATAAAAGAACATCTTCCAAAAGCTATTTATTTAAGTGCTAGTGCAAAAGTTGATGATGGTATTGATGAAATTCTTATTGAATTATTTAAATTAGCCCCTGAAGGGGAATTAATGTATAGTAAAGATGCTTATACAGACCAACCATTAGAATTTAGAATTAGTGAAATAATTCGAGGAAAAACTATTGCTCTTGCTAATAAAGAATTACCACATGCTATATATGTAGATGTAAGTGATATAGAGTTTAGAGAAAAAGAAAATCTCATTTGGGTTAGAGCCTTTATTATTGTAGAAAGAGAATCTCAAAAAGGTATTATTGTTGGAAAAGGTGGAAATAATATAAAGAAAATTAGAGTTTCTTCTTTCAAAGACATTAAAAAGATTTTCCCAGGAAAAAAACTTCAACTAGATTTAAGAGTAAAAGCACAACCAAAATGGAGAAAGAACTCTTTTGTTCTAGATAAAATCTTAAATTAAATAACAAAATAGAGAGAAATCCCATGCTAATTAGAAAATTTGTAAAAGGAGAAGAAAAAGAACTTTTAGATCTTTTTTATTCTTCTATACATATAAATGCAAAAAATTATTACAGCATTAAGCAATTAAATGCATGGACAAATAATGAAATTGATTTCTATCTTTGGTGTAAAAAAATAAATAAGATAAACCCTTATGTTTTATTAGATTCAAACCTAATTGTTGGATATGCTGATTTACAAGATAGTGGATATATTGATCATTTCTTTATTCGGGGAGGATTTTCTAATAAAGGTTTTGGATCAATTCTTATGGAATATATTTTAAAAAAAGCAAAAGCTAAAAATATCCCATATTTAGAAGCTAATGTTAGTTTAGCAGCACAATCTTTTTTCAAAAAATTTGGATTTATGATAATAAAAAAGAAAAAAGTTATTATTAGAGAAATAGAATTAGAGAATGCATTAATGAGAGTATATCTTGATAAATAATATCAAGATATACATAAAAGATTATTAATTTAAATAAAATTCGTTCTTAGTTTCTTTTCAAACTTAGGTTTTTCTAGCCTAGCTTTATCAAAAGATTTAATCATATAAGCCATGTTTTTAGCAATGATTCTCATTGTTTGCAAACCTTCTAAATCTTGTTTAACATCAGAAGGAGTTGCTCCATGAACCATAGCCCAATATTGGGAGGAAACAATAGGCATTTGACTAATTGTAAAAAATTTATTCAATTGATCAAGCGTAGTTGTAGTTCCAGCTCTTCTTGCACTAGCAATACTAGCTGCAGGCATTAGAGCAATTTTTTCTTTATCTAAAACAGTCATTAATTGAATCATAAAACTAGAAATTATTGGAGTTGCTGCTGCATAATAAACAGGAGATCCTATTATTAAACCATTTGAAGCTTCAATTTTCTCTTTAACTTCTTTTACAAAGTTTTTATCAACACTTTTTTCGATAGATCCAATATAAATAATTTCACTATCTATTTCATTTCTAGATAACTCTTTTTTAATTTCACTTAAAGCGGTAAAAGTACAACCTTTTTCTCTTGGGCTGCCATTAATTAATATTACTTTCATAAACCCTCCATAATTAAAAAACAGTAAGCTAAAAAGCTTACTGCAAAATTATTAATATCTTTCTAAAATTGGTAAGATTTTTGATTTTCCACAAGTTAACATAAATTGTGCTAATTTTGGACCTTTAGGTTTACCAATTAATATAGTATATACAGCTTTAAAGAATACTGAAGTTTCAAGTTCAATATCTGTTGCACAAGCATACATAGCGTTTGTGAATTCTTTATCTGTTTCAAAAGAATCCATTTTTTCAACTACTTCTTTCAATGCTTTTACAGCTGTTAATTCTTTCTCATCTAATTCAATTTTATCTGTTTCTTCAGTAGCTAAAGCAAACCTAAAATCTTCAGGAGAGAATTGAGTAATCCAAGCCCATGCACATTCACATCTTGCAATTAATCTTTCTTTTTGTGATTCACTTATATCATCTAAAGAAGAAATTACAGAATTAATATCTCCACCATGAATTTGTAATAAATTACATAAGTGTCTAAAAGGAATTTGATATGAAGGCTCAGTTGGTATTCCATCAACTTGGCTTAATTCATAAATTCTTTTTTGTTTAGCTGTTTTCTTTTCATTAGCTTTTTGTAATCCAAAATAAATTCTTTCACATGTATCATAATCTTCATATATTTTTAATACATCCAAATCAAAAGAAATTGCAAATTCTGTATTAGGACGTGTTCCAACAAACATATATCTGCATACTTCAGGAGTATAAACCTCTAATACATCATATAATGAAACTACTTCACCACTTGAAGAAGAAATCTTACCACCACGACCTTTTATTGAAATAAAATCATATTGGAAAGAAACTGGAGCTTCCCCATCAAAAACTTCTACAATTTTTTTACTTGTATCAAAAGATCCACCTTCACTATGATGGTCTTTACCAGCTGGTTCAAAGTCAACACCTTCTTCCTTCCATCTCATTGGCCAGTCTATTCTCCATGGAAGTTTTGTATTAGGAGTTTCTCTAATATCAATTGTTTCTTCTTGATTTGTAGAATCATCTCTATAAGTTACTTTATATTCACCATCCCAATCAAGAATAGTAGTTGTATCTTTATCAGTGAAAGAAGAGAATACAGAAATTGGCCACCAATCATCGCCCAATGGAGTTGTTCTAAATTCATTTAAAATAGCTTTTATATCTTCTTTTTTTTCTAAAGCTTTCTTTATACCTTCAGCATATAAATTCTTTCTATATCTATCTGCTTGATAAAGATATTCAGGATTAACACCAACTTTTGGTAAAATCTTTTCAACATCTTTTTCATTACCACTAGCATAATTTTCTGCTCTTTTTAAAGTATCAGGAACTAATGTAATAGGTTTTCTTAAATAAGTTTCAAGAAGTTCAGGTTCAGGCATATTTTTAGGAACCTTTCTAAATACATCATAATCGTCCCAACTATAAATAAAACGAACATTTCTTCCTTTATCTCTTAAAGCTCTAGCTACTAATTCAACAGAAATAATTTCTCTAAAATTACCAATATGAACTGTCCCTGATGGAGTGATACCACTAGCACAGGTATAACATTCTTTTTCACCCTTACCACGGATGATCTTATCGGCGTAAATATCCGCCCAGTGTGTAGATACTATTTTCTTATTACTCATAGAAACCAATTATATACAAAGAGGTTATAGTGTTCAATATTTAAAAAACTATTTATAGAAAAACAAAGAAAAAATGCTCCCATTACATTGAAAAGTAACCTTTTCACATAGGGAGCATATATAAATATTAAAATATACTAAAAATCTAACATTAATACTAAAGAACCATTTGTTGATGATTCAGTTGCATAATTTTCACCTTTAAGTATATATGCAAATTGATAACCAATACTTGCAAAGTCAGAAACACAAATAGTTGCTTGAACACCAGTTGAAGCAATTAAATTATTTTCTTCTTTACTAGTATTAACATATTCTAGCATACCGTATCCAACATCTACAAAGAAATTAAATCTTGGGAAAATTCTTGCAAATTTAATTTCATCTAATTCATATACAGAAATTCTAAAATCTAAATTATTAACAAAAGTTAATTTATTGTTATATGAATAAGAGCTAAAACCTCTAACTTTTCTACCTAATGATATTTCTTTTCTAAAATATGTTGGGACACAATCGCCATCAGTATAGTTTGCAACTACTCTATCAACTAATACTAAAGAAAATAAGTTTCTTCCTGTATCATATGCCTTAGATACATGTAAAGTTTTAGCAAAATTTAATTCTAAATTTGCACTATAAAAATCTGACATACCGAAAATAGAGTTTAATGCCAATGGAGCATAAGTAAATTCTGCATCAGCTAAGAACCCATCTTGAACAAACATATCATCAACCATGAAATTTAATTTTAAATCACCTGTAAAGTATGTGCCTAAATTATTATCACTTTCTAAATCAGGATAATAAGAATTATCAATTTCTGCACCACTTTTGAAATATTCATATATACCATCATAAGCAACTGATGCAGTTAATACATCATCAAAGAAACCTTGATTCAATCTAGCTTTCCAATCTACTCTAATTAAGTCTAGAGTTACATCATTTACTCCATTAGAACCATCTGTTGTAGAATTCCACATAGTTCTTTTTTCAGTACCACCACCTAAATAGTATTGAATTTCTGTGGTATTATCTTCAATAAGTGTTATATCAGTTTGTCCTATACCTAAATTTAAATAAGTAGGTCCAATTCCCCCAAGTTGATCTTCATGCATCCCAATTGCACCAAATAAAAATTTGTAATCACTAGAAAAAGTAAAACTAGAAACAAATACTAATAATACACAAAACAAAGTTAATTTCTTTTTCATAATATTAATCACCTCTTATATGATAATAAATCACTTATATTGAAATTACTAGAATTATTTTTATATTAATAATTAATTTTTGGTTAGTAATTTAATCACTGAACTAATTGCTAGTAACATATATCATGCTCAAATAAAGAATAATAAATATAATTTAGGAGAAATTATGGATACAAATAGTTTTACAATGTATTTAACACTTATTGTAATAGTAGTATTAATTTTTAGAAACATTTATCAACAAATAGCTTTATTAAGGGCAAAATCTAAAGGGGCTATTTATCATAAGATTACAAGCGAAGATGCAAAATATATGATTGATGATGATAGAAGTCTAGTAATTATTGACGTTAGGACACCCAATGAATTTAAAAGTGGACATATCAAAAAAGCTAAAAATATTGCGAATATTAATTCAATAGTTAATAAATATCCAAATAAAAACACAAAAATACTAATTAATTGTGCAAGTGGTTCAAGAAGCATAAAAGCTGCAAAAAAACTAGTTATTAAGGGATATAAAGAAGTTTATGATATTGGAGGCTTATCTTCTTGGAAATATGGAACTGTAAAAAATTAGAATTCAAAACCAAATAAGTCCTTTGCTAAATCTTTAGGAATTAATCGTTTATTTTCATTTTCAATATTTTTTATCATCAGCTGTTTTTTTTCTTCAATAGATCTTTGTAAAAATTGATTAAAATCTATACTTCTTAATAAAAAAAACATTAGTGGATTTTCATCTAATTTAGCACCTATTCCGTATAAAACAGCTGTTGCATGTTTACATAGGACGGCCCAATCAGGACAATTACAGTTAATTTTTATTTCATTTGGACTTGGGAAAAGTCCTGTATCTGAGTTAAGAAATAAATTTGATAATTCTTCTGGAAATTCACCTTCTACCAAACTTTCTATATTTTCGATTTTATTTTGTGCAACATTTAAAATATCTTTTTGCTTCTTTTTAGATAGAGGAAAAATTTCAATAAGCACTTTATAAGGTTTTCTTCTAGAACCTTGAACAAGTGCACTTATAAAGCCTTCTTCAATTTTTAAATCGATTACAGCTCCTGATCTTACATATCTCTTTCCTCTTTGTATTCGATTACTAAAATCAGCATAATTTTCTAGATTTTCACACCATTTTTCACCCCACCAAGTTTTAGCAATCTTTCTTCCATCAATAACTACAGGAGAATAACCTAATTTTAAACTTTCCCTACTCTTTTTTCTCAATTCATCAATTGATATTTGTTTATAATTATAAAAATCCATAATAATAGCCTCTATTAATCTGCATAAGAAAAGAATTCTTTTAATTCTTTATCATTCATTTTTGTAACAAAAGATACAGTTGAGTCTTCTGTTTCCCCAATAACTCTTGAAGATAATTCTTTTTTAGAATTTATTATTTCATTTATTTTATCTTCTATTGTTTTTTTACAAATAAATTTATAAACATTTACTACTTTTTTTTGTCCAATTCTAAAGGCTCTATCTGTTGCTTGATTTTCAACAGAAGGATTCCACCATCTATCAAAATGAACAACATGATTTGCACTTGTCAAATTCAAACCTGTTCCTCCAGCTTTAATTGAAAGTATCATAAATGGATAATATGTATCACTATTAAATTCTTCAACTCTTTTACTTCTTACTTTTGGAGGTACACTACCATCAATAGATAATCCTTCATAGCCGAACAAACTTTCTAAATATTGTTTTAACGGATCAATTATACTTTTATATTGTGTGAAAATTAGCATCTTTTCATGTTTTTCTTTAATTACTTCTACCAATTCTTTTAATGCTAAGAATTTTCCACTCTCTATTTCTTTATATGTATCTAATTTTAAATATTGACTTGGATGATTACAAATCTGTTTACTTTTTAATATAGTTGATAAAATCAAACCTTTTCTTTCTATTCCATCTTTATCCTCAAGACTTTTAGAAACCTTATTAATCAAGCTTTTATATAATGCAACCTGTCGTGAAGAAAGAGGAATATACATATCCCTTTCAATTTTTTTTGGTAAATCTTTAATGATTTTTTTATCAGTTTTCAATCTTCTTAAAATAAATGGTTCAACAATATTTCTTAGACTTCCATAAATCTGTGCATTATCTTTCGCTTTCTTTATAATTTTTGTAAATTCTCTTTTGTTTCCTAAAAGATTAGGGTTGATAAAATCAAAAATTGACCATAAATCTAAAAGAGAATTTTCAATTGGAGTACCAGTCATAGCTATCCGATTTTTAGCATTAATAGCTTTTATTACTTTTGCTTGTTTAGTATTAGAGTTTTTAATAGCTTGAGCTTCATCTAAGATAACTAAATCCCAGTCTCTAGAATATATACTTTCTCTTAGAGATACCATTTTATAAGTTGATAAATACACACCTTTTTTTGATAAATCCATCTCTTGAAGTTGCTTTTCTGTTTTATCTAATACAAACATATTTAAGATTGATATAAATTTATTTTTTTCGGCTATCCAGTTCCCAATTAATGATGATGGTACAATTAATAAAACAGTATTTAATTGATTTCTTTCAATTAATGTTCCAAGAATAGCTAAAATTTGAACTGTTTTACCTAGACCCATATCATCTGCTAAACAAGGTCCAAAACCTAAAGTTAACATGTTATTTAACCAGTCTACACCTTGTTCTTGATACTTTCTTAAGCTACCTGTAAAATTATTAGACAATTCAAAAGGTTTTAAATTTTTTGCTTTATGATTATAGAATTCGTTTAACCAGCTACCTTTTTTATAAACAATATCTTCATTAGAATTTATCAAAGAATTCGAATCTCTTAACATCTCTACAAAATCTAAAAAAGTAATACCATCCCCAAGTTCGTCCATAAGCAAATCATAATCACCAATTAACTTCATTAATTTGTTATGGTTTATCTCAATCCATTTACCTTTAAAGTTTAATAACCCTTCTTTTTCTAATAATAAACGCTTTATTTCTGCTCTAGTTAAATTTTCATTGTCAAAAACAAAACTTAATTCAACTGATAATAAAGCTTTTAGAGATAAACCTTGATTTAATTTTTCTCCTATATTTGCCTGAGTATGAATTTTATTTTTTGATTTCCACCATGAAGGGAATCTAAAGCCTATTCCACAATTATTAAAAAAATCACTATTTTTTAATAATTGATAAGCTTCATTAGCTTTTAAATAATTAGGATCAAAAATTTGACCATTTTCGATCAGCGAAGATAAAATATCACATTTTCCACTTGCTTTAAATAATGTAGATAATAAATGAAGTAATTGCTTATTATCATCTTTATATTCATTAAGAGCATAAGAGAGTGGCATATGTTTTACTTTTTTATCAACAATTGTAGTGTAACTTATCAGAAATCCGAAAGGATACTCACTATTATTAGTTTCAACTAAATGAAAATAAGTTCTATCAGCTTCATTAAAATCTGGAATATAAGAAGATAAACAAGCTTCGATTGAACCATCATATTCATTGATTGTTGAATATAACCATTCTTCGAATAAGATGCAGTGATACTCAATCCATTTTACATCTATATATTCCGTACCTGAACATAATGGTTTAGATGTTAATAAAAAATTAATTTGATCTTTAGGTAATTCTATTTTAATATTTGCTTTTAGTAATACTGAATCAATCAATTCTACTTGTTTTATAAACTCTTTTGCAAATAAGCAAAGAAAGTCTAACCCAATATCACTAATCTCTCTATCACTTTGTAAATATTCAAAAATAGTTGCAATTGGCTTATTTTTAAATTTCTCAACCCATTGAGAATCACCAAACACTTTAAAACCATCTTCAACAAACCATAAATCAAAATTATTATTCATATCACTCATTTTACATTAAAAATAAATATAATAAAGTTTTTCTTAAAATAATTTTCCTTAATTTAAAAAAACACAATTACAATATGAAAATTAGTATATTTCTTATTTAGTTTACATATAATATCGCAAATAAATACACAATTTAAAAATAAAACCATTTTTTTGTTATTGACACTAATAGACAAATATGATAATTTCACCTTTGTGAATTAGTTAATTCTTATAATTTACAAGGGCCTATAGCTCAGTTGGTTAGAGCAACGGACTCATAATCCGTGGGTCGTAAGTTCAAGTCTTACTGGGCCCATAAATGACATCCTATAATTTTTAGGATGTCTTTTTTTTCAGACATCTTTTTCAATAAAATCACATAAATTAAAAAACCTTTTATCTTTGATAAATATAATTTATTATATAACGAAGAGGATAAAAAAAATGGAAAAATTAAATATCTTATGGACAAGTGGAGATAAAGATACATTTTTGAATATGGTAGCCATGTATTCTAAAAATGCAATAAAAAATAGTTGGTGGGAAAAAATTAATATTCTTATTTGGGGTGGTTCAACAAAATTAGCAGCTAATGATACTCAAGTATTGAATGAAATAAAAAATCTAATTGAGATAGGTATTAATATTGAAGCTTGTAAAGCTTGTGCTGATAAAATTAATGCCTCAAGTGTTTTAGAAAACGCAGGTATCTCTGTTAGATATACCGGAATAGCTTTGACTGAGTATATAAAGGGCAAAGATCATTTATTAACAGTTTAATAGAGTAGGAAACAGAATTTATGATTATAAAAAAAACAAGTTATAAACAATTCGAATTAGCTGAAAATCCTTTATGGCTTAAGAAAAATAATTCTTTTTATTGGGTAGATATTGAAAAAGGGGACCTCTATAAATATGATCTTAATATTAATAAAGCTTCTTGTATTCTTTCAACAAATTATAGAATTGGAGCTTTTGTATTTGATAAAAAAGATAATATTATTTTATTAACGAATAAAGGTTTAATAAAAGTTATAAACAATGATGAAAATTATAAATTAGATAATCATTTTTTAATAAAATATGAATTGCATAATGCAAGATTTAATGATGCAATTTGTGATAATATAGGTAGAATTATAGCTGGAATTAAAACTGATAATAATTCTGTTGAGGGTAAATTAATTATTTTTGAAAAAAATAAGTCACCAAGAGTTTTACTTAAAAATATAAGAATAAGTAATGGTATGGGATTTTCAAAAGATAATAAATCTTTTTATCATACTGATTCTTTAGAGAGAACAATATTTAAATATGAATATGATTTATCAAATGCTACTTTATCAAATAAAAAAATCTTTTACCAAAACAACGGTATTGGAGTTGTCGATGGAATGACAGTAGATAATAAAGATAATATCTTTTCTTCTATTTGGGGTGAAGGAAAAATTATTGAAATAAATAAAGATACTTCAACAATAACAAATACCATCAAATTAGACTGTACTAATTCATCTAGCCTATCTTTTGGAGGTAATAATTTAGATAAATTATTAGTTACCTCTGCATTAGAAAATCTTTCGAATCAAGAAATTACAAAAAATGATGGTATTGTCTATTTAATAGAAAACTTCTATACAAAAGGGAAAGAAGAATATAAAGCAAAAATCTAACTCTATTTATAGAGAAATTAGATTATTACAATTCATCTTTAAGCAATCAATAGAAGAAAGATTATCACAAATTAAAGGATTTAATTGAATAATGGAGTCTGGAAAATCTTCTTTTAGCTTTTTATAATTACCTTCATAACTCTCAGTTGATTTATTAATAATAATTTTATTTATAGAAAAACCTAAATCATCCATTTGTTTTTTAATTAACAAACTCTCAGAGTAGCTCATTTCATCTTCATTAAGTATTAAAATAAAATTAACAAAATCTTTATCTTGTAACTTATCATTTAAATCAGCATATCTTTTTTTCATCATTAATAAACGTTGATAAATTGGATCTTCATCAATATTTTCCTGATTTTCTTTCCTAATGTTCTTTATAGTATTTTTTTTATTTACAATCTCTAATCTCATTTCAATAAGACTATTTATCCAATGAAGATTTACACTTGGTAAAGCTAGAGTTTTAAGTGTTAATGCAGTAGGAGGAGTATCAATAAATATTTTATCATATTTTTTTTCGTTAAAGCATCTTTCTAAAGCCATTAGAGCAGCATATTCTTCAGTACCAGGAGCATATTTTAGAATCGAAAAATATTTATCTATATTAAGAGATTGTTGATAATGATACATCCCCTTTAATTGGTTTTGAGTAGATTTTATATATTCTTTTCCTAATTTAGAAATATCACTTTCTCTAACATAAAATTTATCTGAGACTTTTTTAGGTTTATTAGAAAAAGATTGATTAAACAAATCGTGCAAATTATGTGCAGGATCTAAAGAATCTAATAATACACTATTATTATTTTCATATTCTTTTGTAGCAGAAAGAGCAGAACATGTTGATTTACCAACACCACCCTTTCCGATAAATATATTTATATTTTTCATTATATAATCTCCAATTTTAAGGTTCACCCATCACACTTGCAAGTTCACTTAACCCATTGCCAGTTTGAGATGCTCTTGTAAACATTCTATCAATATCATCTCCCATTATTGGAAGTAAATCTAAACAAACAGGAAGAGGCGGGGACGGAAAGCCTATTGCTGATCCAAATAACATAAGGGTAAATGAATTTTCCATTTCACTTACCTCATATTCTATTTGTGATGTAGCTTTATAAAGAGAAGCTTGATGAAACCCTATAACAAAGCCTTTAATATTATTTAATATTTTTTTTAAAAAATTCATATATTATTTTTCTACTCTGTAAGTAATTATTTCTTTATCGAAAACTTTTTTTGAAGGGAATATTGAATATAATCCCCAAATACTTACTAATATTGCTATATATAAATGATATCTATAAATTGGATAATAATAACCATATAAAGCAAAGAGAGAACCAACAAAAATACTGATTATTGTAAATAGTTTAAAATTATAATAATCCTTTTGTGACAAGCCTTTACTTTTTATACTTTTATTATAATATCCAGTTCTAAAAAGAATAGGTAAAGCAACTGCAAATATTGTAGACCCTAATAAAATATTAGTAGAAATGTTTCTATCGGCTACTTTATCACTACTCCCTTTAATAAAGAAAACCAATAAAAAAACAATAAGTAATGCTACATAACTGATAACAGTTAGATTTGTTATTTTTTTAAATATTTTCTCCATAAGCACCTTCCTTTATATAAGCATTATAACAAAGGGTGCCAAAATTGGCACCCTTAAATTAACTATTATGCTAATTTCTCTTCTTTTGTTTGAAAGATTGATTTCAAGCTTTCGAAAGAAACTAACACTACAATCACTATAATTACAAGGTTAACAATACCTAACATAATTGAAGATGAAGCAATGTAATTCATTTCATTAATAATTAATGCCCACATTGTCATAATTAACATGAACACAGCAGGAATGAATGCTACTAAATATTTATTACCACCTCTTTTCTTTAAGTATACAGCAGCAGTAAATAATGCTAATGCAGCAAGAGTTTGGTTATTTGCACCGAATAAAGGCCAAAGAGTTAATGCGCCTTTTCCATCAACACCAGTTGAGAAAGCTAATAAACCAGCTGTTAATAAAGCTAAGAAAGTTGCACCATATTTATTTGTAAAGAAACTCTTATCTTCAGAAGCACCAACTCTATTAGCACCTAATAATTCTTGAATAACATATCTTTGAAGTCTTGTTGTAGTATCTAAAGAAGTACCAGCAAAAGAAGCAACAAATACACCCATGATAATTAAGCCTAAATATTTAGGAATTCCTAAATAACTAATCATGTTTGCAGAACCTTCAACAAAAGCACCAACTTTAGAACCTAATCCAGCAGCAGCACCCCAAGAAGCATAGTGTTCACTCCATTTAGCAACACCAACTAATCCTGTTGCATCACCTCTTGAAGCAAGACCAATACCTGCAACAGTTGCAACAATAACTAATACTGCTAATGCACCTTCCATTAACATTGAGCCATAACCAACAAATACTGCATCAACTTCTGTATCAACTTGTTTTGAAGTTGTACCTGAAGCAACAACTGAGTGG
This sequence comes from Pleomorphochaeta sp., assembly GCF_050031695.1. Lineage (GTDB taxonomy): Bacteria > Spirochaetota > Spirochaetia > Sphaerochaetales > Sphaerochaetaceae > Pleomorphochaeta. Next base: position 15,010 of record NZ_JBNAIC010000056.1, read on the forward strand.
AAACCAGATATAGCACCACAAGCAATAGTAATAAATAAGAAAGGCCAAAGTGATGGAGCACCTTCTGGATTAGCTTGAACAGCAGGAGCAACAATTTCTAAACCATTAAATGATGAAATAAATACACCTAAAATTAATAATGCCATAGCAATAAATAATTCCCATGCATTAATATAGTCTCTAGGTTGTAATAATGTTGTTACAGGTAGAGTAGATGCAATAAAAGCATATATAAATAATATAATTGTCCATGTACCAGTTGCAGGCATAGCACCAATTGCTGGCATATCAAGAGGAATAACATGACCTAAAACAACTGTTACATACATTGCAAGAACTGCAACAATAGTTGATTTAGTAATATTTTTATTCTTTTTATAAACTGCAACACCTAGAGCAATTGCTATAGGAATTTCCATCCATACAGGGAATACAGCTTCTGGATACATATGGAAAATAACTGCCATAATCATGCCTAGAATAGCTAAGAATAACCATAATTCAATAAAAACAATCAAGAAAAATGCAAATCTTACTTTTTTACTGATATATTGTGATGCAATTTCAGAAATTGATTTACCTTGAGATCTTAATGACATTACTAAAGCAGAAAAATCTTGAACTGCCCCCATTACAATAGAACCAACAAAAACCCAAATTAAAGCAGGCAACCAACCCCAAATAACACCAATAGCAGGACCAACAATAGGACCAGTACCAGCAATTGAAGTAAAGTGGTGACCAAAAATAATACCTTTTTTGGTAGGAACGTAATCAATTCCATCTTCAAATTCATGAGAAGGAGTAACGTTCTTTTGTGATAATTCAAAAATCTTATTACCAATAAATTTACCATATATTTTATACGCAATAAGATATCCAACAAATGCTAAAACCATAATTAATACAGCATCCATATATACCTCCGATTACAATATATCACTCCTTTCATTGAACAACTTTTAGTTGCCCATGTCAAAAAAAAATAATTATTATTTTATTAGTATAAATACTTGTTATACTAAGTATTCAAGGCTTAATATTTCTAACACTTTATATGGTAAGAAATTATTTTTAGTAAAAATTAATTATACTCATTATAATAAATTTGATAATCAATACAAATTCATTATAACTAAAAACTTAATTATACATAAATTTGTTAAGTAAAAAAAAAGACATATAGTTAAATATGTCTTTTTTTAATTATATCTTTCTTTTTATTAATATTTACTAGCTTGCCTTTCAAAAGCTTTTAAATGACTAATTGAGCCTTTGCGTAAAGCTTCAAAAACTTGCCTAACATCTCGTGGAATTTCATAAGATAAGAATTTATCATACATTGCAATATTAGCTATTTCAGCTTCTATCCCAATATTATAAATTTCTTCTAACGAATCAGGTACAACAACATGGGACTCAGCATTAAATTCACTTATTTCAAAACCATAAGTATCATATAATTTTAAAACGGCTCTTTGATGTGTTTTTTCTGCTTTTATTATATTAATAAAAGGTCTACTTACATTAAATTCTTGAACAATATATTCATACTCAGCTAATGCTAATCTCTCATCTTGTAATGCATAATTTAGCATTTCTTCTAATGTAAATTCATTATCGTCTAAAGCTGCAACAGCACCATATATTTCTTGAGTTGAATCTTCATTTGTTCCTACCTCTAGTAAAGCTTTTATACTAGAGTCTTCTACTTCTTTAGTACCTTCTGCAAAAACAGAAATTAATGAAAGACTACTTACTAAAATTAAACTTATTATTATTTTCTTCATAATTTGATTCCTTATTTGTTTTATATATTTTAATAATATAAACTAAATGTGGTGAAATTATGATTATTTATAATGTCAGTGAAAAATAATAATAATAAATTTATTATAATATATTCATAATACAAATATTTCCCACTTAGCATAAAAAAAGCTTGCTAAAAAGCAAGCCTAACCACACTATGTGGACCCATAAGGGGCAATTTGAATAAATTTTTATTTGAACGTATGTTCTTTCACTAATATATTCTCACTAAATATATTTCATGTCAAGCATAAAATGATTTTGCAATATTTTTAATAATAGATTATAATTAGATTACTTCATTCTTATAAATAATCAATATTTATATCAATCATAAATCATTATATTTCTAAAAAGGATTAAACAATGAAAAAAGACTATTACTTAGGACTAGATTGTGGAACCTCATCTGTAGGTTGGGCTGTTACTGATAAAAATTACGATTTACAAAGAACTAAAGGAAAAACCCTCTGGGGCGTTAGATTATTCGAAGAAGCAAATCCTGCAGCCGAAAGAAGAGAATTTAGAGCAACAAGAAGAAGAACTTATAGAAAAAGAGCTAGACTAGATTTATTAGAAGAATTATTTGAAGATGAAATAAAAAAGACAGATACCTCTTTTTTTAAAAGATTAAAAGAAAGTAAATATTATATAGAAGACAAATCTAATCCAGCAGATAAAAACACTTTATTTAATGATAAAAATTTTAATGATAGACATTATCATTCAAAATATCCAACAATTTATCATTTAAGGGCTGAGTTAATTCGCAATAAAAAACCTCATGATATAAGGTTAGTATATTTAGCAATACATCATATATTGAAAAACAGAGGACATTTCATTTATGAAGGTCAAAAAATAGAAAATGTTCAAAATGTTGAATTACTATTTTCCAATTTAGATTTAATTTATTCTGATTTATTTCCTAATATAAGAATTACTTTCCCAAACGGAATAGAAATAATAAAAACAACAATTACTGATAAAACAGTAAAAAATAAACTCAAAACATTAAAAGAAAATATATTAGTTGAAGCTGATAATCCTAAAGAAGCTAAAGCTATACAAGCAGAAATCGCAAAAGCTTTAAACGGTAATAAAGTCAACATAATTAAATTAATACCTGATATAAATATTATAGAAGAAGAACTATCTAATAAAGATTTCACTTTTTCTTCTAGCACTTATGATGACAATGAAATGGCAATTAAAAATTCAGTAGGAATAGATTATTTTGAAATTATAGCTTGCTTAAAAGAAATATATGATTGGTCTCTACTTTATTCAATTTTACAAGGTAAACAATATTTATCATTTGCAAAGGAGTTAACTTTTAAAAAACATAAAGAGCAGCTAGCACAATTAAAAGTCTTAATTAAAAAATACAATCCTGAGAAATATGATGAAGCATTCAAAATAACTAAAGATAAGCTAACAAATTACAGTGCATATATTGGTCACGGATTAGACGATGGCAAAAAAGATAAAGGACCTATTAAATCTAAATGTACAATTGAAGATGTAAATAAGTACTTTATAAAATTATTAGAAAAAGCATATAAAGAAAATCAAGATGATCAATCTTTAGTAAAAATATATACCCTTTTAGCTGCTAATCAACTTCTTCCTAAAGTTATTACCCCAGATAATAGAGTAATCCCTTATCAAGTTAATTTAATGGAATTAGAAGCTATACTAAATAATTCATCAAAATATTTAAGTTTTTTAAACAAAAAAGACAATGAAGGGTTCAGTGTAAAAGATAAAATACTAGCTATAATGAAATTTAGAATCCCATACTATGTTGGACCTTTAGTAGAAAAAACTGATGGGAAAAAAGAATATCAAAAATTTAGTTGGATGATAAGAAAAGATAATAGCACTGGAAGAATACTTCCTTGGAAATTTGCAGACCAAGTAGATTTAGCAGCTTGTGGAAATGAATTTATAAAGAGAATGGCTAGAAAATGCACATATCTCCCAAATGAAAATTGCTTACCAAAAAACTCTTTATTAAATAGCGAATATTCACTTTTAAATGAGTTAAATAACTTAAGAATAAATGGAGAAAAACCTACTCTTGAATTAAAAAATGAAATTTTTAATCTATTCAAAAAAAACAAAACTGTATCTACAAAAAAAATAGAAAATTTATTAATTTCTAGAGGATTATATAACAAAAAAGATGAAATAGTTTTTACAGGAATTGATAAAACTTTTAAATCATCATTAAAGTCTTATATTGATTTTAAAGAATATATTTTATCAAAAAAATTATCTTTAAATGAAATAGAACAAATTATCGAATGGTCTACTGTATTTTCTGAAGGTCAAAATCTCTTACAAGAAAAAATAGAGAATACTTTTGGAAATAAGCTATCAGAAAAAGATATAAAATATATTTCAGCAAAATGTAAAACTTATACAGGATGGGGACATTTATCAAAAAAATTCTTAACAGAAATGTATCATATAAATGAAAATGGAGAATGCAAAAATATAATATCATTATTGAGAGAAACATCTAATAATTTAATGGAATTATTAAGTGCAAAATTTACTATTTCAAGGAGTATTGAAGAAGAACTATCTAATTATAATAATAACTTTGAAAATTGGAGTTATGAAAATTTGGTTGACCCTTTACTAGTTTCACCTTCCATAAAAAGAAGTATTTGGCAAACAATACAAATTGTTAAAGAAATAAGACAAGTAACTAAAGAAGATCCTAAAAAAATATTTATAGAAATGGCTAGAGGACCAGAAGAAAATCAAAAAAATAAACGCACAATATCAAGAAAAGAACAAATTAAATTACAATATAATGATTTAACCAATAATCCTGAAGCCAATAAAATATTAAAAGAGCTAGATAGTAAAAGTGAAGCTGATTTAAGAAAAGATAAATTATATCTTTATTTCACACAAATGGGAAGATGTATGTATTCTAATGAAATAATAAATCTTGAAGATTTATTATCAAAAAATAGTAATTATGATATAGATCACATCTATCCACAAAAATATATTAAAGATGATAGTTTAAATAATCGAGTATTAGTTCTAAAAAGTGAAAATGGTAAAAAAAGTGATAAATACCCACTTTCTATAGGTATACAAACAAAATGCTCTTCGCATTGGTATTATTTGTATCAAAAAAAATTAATAACTAAAGAAAAATATAATCGTCTTACAAGAAAAACTAATCTTGATAACGATGAATTACAAAATTTTATTGCTAGGCAAATCGTTGAAACTAGACAAAGTACAAAAGCTATTGGAAAATTATTAGAAAAATTATGCTCTAATTCTAATATTATTTATTCTAAAGCAAGTTCTGTTTCACAATTTAAAAGAAGTTATCAAATATATAAATCTAGAGGTGTAAATGATCTTCATCATGCAAAGGATGCTTATTTAAATATTGTTGTAGGTAATGCTTATTATACTAAATTTACTAAAGATCCTAGTTATATCTTAAAAAATGAAATAAAAGATTCATACAATATCTCTAAATTATTTTTCTTTGATATAAAAAGGAATAATACTACTGCTTGGGAAAGAGATATTAACGGTAAAAAAAGAAACGATTATAAAAACCAAAAAGAAAATATATTAAATTATGAAAAATATCCTGAAACAGGTACAATAGTAAAAGTAAGAAAGACTCTTAACAAAAACAACATATTATTCACACGTCAAACTTTCCAAAGAAGTGGTAAACTTTCAGATTTATTAATAGTAAAAAAAGGTGCAAATAATGATGTATTACCTATTAAATCATCAGAAAAAGCTATGCAACAAGTTGAAAAATATGGTGGTTACAATAAAATAACTAAAGCATATTTCTTTTTAGCAGAATATACCAACAAAAATAAAAAAATAAAAAGAATCTTTGACGTACCTATATATAAAGTATCAGAAATAGAAAAAGGGGGAACTACCTTACTAAATTATTGCACTGAAGAATTAAAGCTTGAAAGTCCAAGAATTATTATCCCTAAAATTTTAATAAATACCAAAATAAAATATAAAGAATTTATTTATGAAATTTCAGGTGCTATGGGTAAAGATTTAGGATTAAAATCAGCTATTCCTTTAATTGTTAATAATAATAACTATTCTTATTATTGCTATATTGAAAAATATTTAGAAAAAATGAAGGCCTATTTAAGATTTCATAAAAATGAAGATGAACATATTATTGAACAATATAATGAAAATCAAATTTATAAATTTAAAATATCTAAGTCAAAGAATTTAAGTTTGTACAACGAATTAAAAGATAAATTAAATAATTCTATTTTTAAATCTAGAGTTAATAATGATATTAAAGCTACTATAGAAAATAATGCTGATTTATTCATAAATTCTCCAATATATAATCAAACTTTGTTCTTAGAGCAGTTTATTACACTTTTCGCATGTAAATATGGCAATGTGGATTTTTCGTTAGTTAAAGGAAAGAAAAAAACAGGTACATCAACGATGGGAAGAAATTTAAATTCCGATATTGAATTTATCTATCAATCTGTAACAGGTCTTTTTGAATCAAGACAAAAGGTAAAGATATAATGAGTTTCAGAGCTGTCTTAATTACAAAACAATCAAAACTAGAATATAGACAAAAATATCTTGTTATTAGAACAAAAGAAAAAACAAAAAGAATATATATTGACGAAATTTCATTATTAATGATTGAGCATACAGCAGTTTGTATTACTGCAGTATTATTACAAGAACTGTGTAATAAAAATATTGATGTTATTTTTTGTGATAATAAGAGAAACCCTTGTTCTAACTTAGTTCCATTTTATGGCAGTTACGATAGCTCAGAAAAAGTTAATATCCAAATTAATTGGGATGATAAAATAAAAGCATTAGTATGGACAGAATTAGTCAAAGAAAAAGTAAAAAAACAAGGAGAGTTATTAGACTTATTAAAAATAAATTCAGAAAAATATTTCAAAACTAAAATTAATGAAATTGAAATAAATGATCCTTTAAATATTGAAGCACAAGCAGCAAAGAAATACTTTCATTTTTTATTTTCTAATAAATTTACTAGAAGTTCTGATACTGCTATTAACTCTGCTCTTAATTATGGTTATATGATAATGTTATCTCTTGTAAATAGAGAAATAACTGCTAAAGGATATTTAACACAGCTTGGCTTGCATCATCACAGTATTAGAAATCAATTTAATTTATCTTGTGATATAATTGAACCACTCCGCCCTATTGTTGATAAAGAAGTTCTATCAATAGGTATTGAAGATGAATTTGGGTCTGAAGAAAAACATTTATTACTAAATATATTTGAAAAAAATTTTATTATTAATAATAAAAAATACAGTTTACAGGATACAGTAAATATATATTGTTCAAGTATTTTTTCAGCTTTAGAGCATAATAATTTATCAGAAATAAAGTTTTATAATTTTGAATATGGAAAAGATTAGATATATGAGGATATTATTATTTTTTGATTTACCCACTTTAAAGAAAGAACAACAAAAAGCTTATCGATCATTTAGAAAGTGGTTGATAAGTGAAGGCTTTATAATGTTGCAAGAGTCTGTATATTCTAAATTAGCAATGAATTATAATTCAGCAAAGCTAATTATAGAAAATATAAGAAAACATAAAACCGAAGAAGGTAATATTCAAATTTTAGTAATATCTGAAAAACAATTTAATAAAATAGAACTAATTGTAGGCACACCTCAAACTGAAGTTATTGATTCTATTAAAAAAGTAGTAATTATATGAAAATAAGATTAGTAAATGAACCATTAAATATATATTTAGATGAAATTGAATTAAAATATAATATTTTAGTTATTGAATCGAAAACTTTATTATTTCAAATTATAAAAGATTTATATAACCAATCTAATAATGAATATGGTGATTTCGTTCTTTCTGAAGATGATAAGCAATTAGATATTAAAGAAAATTTTGAATTAATATTAGACCCTTTTAAACTAGATATAAACAATAGGAAAGTTTTAACGGCTATTCAAAAATTAGCAATATTAGAATCTATTAATGAAATTCATTATATAGAAACTAATAAAATAATATCACAATTAGTAGCGTATTCTCAAAAAATAGCTTTTACTTTCAATGGAAATATTACAACAAAAAATGAAATAACAAACGAATCAATAATTAAAATGTTAAATTTTCAAGTTGATACTATTAGTGAATCATTCACCGAAACTTTACTAGAATATTTATTAAACTCAAATAAATATTTAAATACTAAAGTATTCTGTTTTGTAAACTTATTTAGTTATATAGAAAATGAACAAATAGATGAGCTAATACATTCATGTCTAAATAATAATATTCATGTAATTTTTTTAGAATCATCAGATAATAAATATTTTAATAACGAATGCAAAAAAATTATAATAGATTGTGATTTTTGTCAGATATAGCGTAGGATAATAACCTAAAATATGATATAATATTCTTATAAAAGAAGGATAACTTATGATAAAAATCAAACATACATCATTTTATATTTCTTTACTAAACAACAAATTAGGAAACAACAGTAAACAGATGTTATGTTTGAGAAGTATGTTCTTTCAGTAATTACAGCAAC
>NZ_JBNAIC010000057.1:0-11057 GCF_050031695.1 Pleomorphochaeta sp.
TGACTTGTTGATAAATAAGAACATAAAGCATAGGTTTCTTTGTGGACGTCCATTCCGATTGTGATTATAATAGTTTGCATATTGATGTGGCCTATCTTTGCATGTGGTAATGCATGCGGTTTGTTTTTTTCTTATAACCACTTTAATGCTAAATCCACGATCTTGCAAATTCTGAGGTCACATCATATTGTTTACATAAGGTTCTTAATATTTCACCTACACTTGCTCTATATTGATTGTAAATAATCTTTCTTCTATACTTTGGTGTAAATACTATATGGTACTTGCACATCCATTTTGTATGTGACAAACTGTTTGTTTTATTTGCCATTTATTATTACCTCGTTTTCTATTTATAGTTTTGGAGTAGCATTCAAATTCTATAATAAAACGAGGTTTTTGTATAACTTTTGCTACCCACCCGCATAGCAGGTGGTTTTTTGTTCCAAAAGCTCTTATTCATCGCTTTGGGAACGAGCTAAAGCTCATAACATAAAAGAAAGGATGGTAGATACCACCCTTTCTATTTAGTAATATATTGATAAGGTTAATTTTAGTTATAACCTAACATTGTTGCTAATGCGATAGCTACAGCACCAATTACAGTCCACCAACAAAATAGAGGTAACATGAATTTTAACCATTTTTCATAAGGAACTTTAGCAACTGCTAATACAGCCATTAAAACACCAGAAGTTGGAATAATTGTGTTAGAGAAACCATCACCCCATTGATAAGCTAAAACAGATACTTGTCTTGTTAAGCCAACAATATCAGCTAAAGGAGCCATTAATGGCATAACAATAGCAGCTTGTCCTGAACCTGATGGAACGAAGAAGTTAAATACTAAGTTTATTAAGAACATAAATACTGAAGATAAAACAGTAGGTAAAACTAATAAAGGAAGTGATAATCCATGAATAATTGTATGAATGATATTACCTTGTGTTAGAATATAAGAAATAGCTGTTGCAAACCCAATAATTAATGTACCATAAGTAATATTTTTACAACCTTTAACAAAAGATGTAGCAACATCATTAGGATTCATTCTTGCGATTATTGCACAAATTACTGCAGCAATTAACATAATAGCTGCCATGTGGTTGTTACCCCAACCCCAGTTTAATGCACCATATGTATAAATACTAAATACTACAACAACATCAGCTAAGATTAAACCTGTTTGAAGAGTAAATTTACCTTGTTCAGCTTCATAACCGTCTGACCAAACAATTTCATCTAATACAGAATTATCAATATTTTTTTGAAGTTTTCTAGAATATCTTAGAGTATAAGCAATTGCAACAACAGTAACGATAGCCCAAACAATTACTCTTAATCCAATACCTGATAATGGTTCAAGTCCTGCAATGTTTTGTGCTAATTGTAATGTAGCTGGACAGAATGGAGATGTTGTAAATCCACTATAAGCACCAATGTACATAATAGCTACTGCAACAACTGGATCAAGTTTAAGTTTTTTTGCCATAAATGCACCCAAAGGAATAAATGCAATCGAGGCTACAACAACAATACCTAAAGCACCTAGTACTGACATAATTGCCATAACAATCGGAATAACTAAAAATGGTTTATCACCAAATTTATCTACTAAAGCTGAAATTGAAACACTTAATGCACCAGTGTCATCAATAACTTGGAAAGCACCACCAATTATAAAAATCAAAAATATAATTGTAGCACCTTGTTTCATACCTAAAGGAATAGATAGAAAAACATCCATAAATGATGCAGGATTACTATCCACATAATGGAAAGAATTAGGATCAACAACCATTCTTCCAGTAGCAGCATTTTTAATTAAATCATATTGTCCTGCTGGTAAAATATATGTACATATTGCAGCAATTACTATGAAAATTGAAATCAGAACATAAGTGTTAGGCATCTTAAACCTTTTCTTATTCGCTAAACTATTTGAACCCATATTACACTCCTTTTGTTACTTAATGGGGGTTTTGGGTATAAAATACCCTGAAGATATAAGAAAATACCATATAAATAGCAAACAATATTATGACAATACAAAATACAGGATAACTTTTATTTTATTTATAATTAATTGAATCTTTAAATATGGTAAATTCTTAATTTTAACTAAAATGCTGCATAACCACCGTCTATAGGGATGACTGCACCGTTTATATATTTCGCTTGATCAGAAGCTAAAAATAATACTGGACCAGCAATGTCTGTATCAGGATCTGCCCAACGTACCATAGGAATACGTTTAGAAATACCTGCAGTTTTTTCTTTATTTTGTCTTAATGGACCTGTTAATTCTGTTTCAACCCAACCTGGAGCAACAGCATTAACATTAAGGCCTTTAGCACCCCAAGCAATACATAGAGATTTTGTAATTTGAGCTACAGCACCTTTACTTGCTGAATAAGCAATAGAACTACCTGAACCAAAGAAGCTTAACATTGAAGCAAAATTAATAATTTTACCACTACCTTTCTTAAGCATTTCTTTTCCTGCTAATTTACACATGAAAAATAAACCACTTGCATTAACATTCATTACAGCTTCCCAGTCAGATAAAGGATAATCTTCACAAACACCACGTCTTGAAATACCAGCACAGTTAATTAGAATATCAATTTCTCCACCTAGTTTTTCTAAACATTCATTAAATACAGTTTCAATTTCATCTAATTTACTAATATCTCCAACAACACCGTGAGTTCTTTCTCCACTTGGATCAATACTAGCTGCAGATTCAACAACATGTTCTGTAATATCTAATAAAACAACGTCAGCTCCTGCTTCATAGAATTTCTTTGCTACAGAAAAACCCATTCCTCTATTAGCACCAGTTACTAGAGCTTTTTTACCACTAAAATCAAAAACACTCATATAATTCCTCCATTTTATTTTAATAAATAATCAATTAAAATCTTATTGATACTTCCCTGGATCATCGATAAAATTTTAAAAATTCTTCAAAAAAAAAGAGAGCAATTGCCTAATATTATCATAGACAATTACTCTTCTCATCTCTCTCAGTAATTCTGATTCTAATCCTATAATGGAAAATCCAAGTTGTCAATATTTTTTTTATTACCAATTTGTTTCACATTCATATTTTACCACTAATAAGATAAGTATATCAAATTTATTATATATACATTTCCTTATAGGATAACAAAATAAAATATTATATTACAGATAAATATATATTTTCATTTTTTAGAAAATTACTTTTTTTTCAACTAAAATATATATTTTTGGTAAAATTTCTATTAAAAAAAAATAGTTATTTTACTATCATTTATAATTAATAACGGGTTTTCCCTTTTAGTAATTATTTCTTATTAAAATTAATGTAAGAACGATGTGAAAAAAAATTTCCAAAAAAAAAGTTGACATCATTAATTTTCTATACTAACATTTAGACATTAATTACTAAGAGTTTTGAGAAGAGTAATTGCTTGCGGGCAATTCTCTTCTTTTTTTTTACTTTTTTTAATTTACTAATATTACAAATAACATGGATGTCGGATATTACTAGAGAAATAGATACACGCTAGTAATTCTAAACAAAACAAATTGTATTAAATTAGTTTTATTACTTTTTAGAGTGAATTTAAGTTATAAATATAACCTTCCCTGGTTAAATTTACTTTTTTAAATTAGAAATAAGAGAAATACAAATCTATAAAAAATAAGTTTGAGGAAATCAAATGAATGATAAATACATAATAGGAATTGATGGAGGAACTCAAAGTTCTAAAGTTGTTATTTTTAACACTAGAGGTGAAAAAATATGTCAAGCCTCTGAGAAACTAAAACCTTTATACATGCCAGCATTTGGAGTTGCTGAACACCCTGATGATGATTTATGGACTTCCATAATTATCGCATCTAAAAAATGTATGGCTAAATTCCCATATGATAGAGCCGATATTATAGGAGCTGGAGTATGTACCATTCGTTGTTGTGGCGTTGTATTAAATAAAGACGGCAACCTAGCACAACCTGCAATGAACTGGATGGATAAAAGATTATCAGCTAAATATGATCATGCAAACAAAGACGCAAGATATATAACAACGACAACAGGATATACTTGCTACAGATTAACAGGGAACCATTATGACACTGCTGCAAACCTTACCGGACCATGGTGGCCAATCGATAAAGATAATTGGAATTGGTTTGAAGATAAAGAGAAGTTTGATTCTTTTGGTGTTAAAAGAGAAATGCTTTTTGACTTAGTTAATCCAGGAGACACAGTTGGAACAATAACCAAAGAAGTTGCTGAATTAACAGATATACCTGAAGGTCTTCCTGTAGTAATAACTGCTAATGATAAAGCTGTTGAAGGATTGGGAGCAGGATTAAATAAATCTAATATCGGATTAATCTCACTTGGCACATATATTTGCCCAATGATTTTAGGTGAAGGTAATAGAACTGATCTTAAAGGTGCTTTTACTAACATGGCTTGTATCCCACACAAATACCTATATGAAAGTAAAGGGATAAGACGTGGTATGTCTACAGTATCTTGGATTAAAGATTTAGCTGGAGATGGACTTGTTGCTGAAGCTGAAGAACTAGGAATTGCTCCTGAAGAATTATTGAATAGAGAAGCATCTAAAATACCTGCTGGTACATATGGTTTATTTACTATTTTAGAATGGTTAGGAAAACCTAATGAAATATATAAAAGAGGTATTATGATTGGTTTTGAAGGACGTCATGAAAGATCTTCAATGTATAGATCTATTCTTGAAGGTATAGCAATGACTTGTAAAAACCACATGTCTATAACATTAGATGATTTGGGAAGAAAAATAGACACGTTAATCATTTCAGGTGGTGGTTCAAATAGCGATTTATTTATGCAAATTTTTGCTGATGTCTTTGGTATCAAAGCTGTTAGAAATGAAGAAAACGGCGCTGCAAGTATGGGATCTGCAATAAGTGTAGCTGTAGGTTTAGGTGTTTATAAAACTTATGACGAAGCTATTGAGAAAATGGTTAGAATAACAGACTCTTTTGAACCAGATTTAGAAACTCATGAATTCTATACCAAGATAAACAAAGAAGTCTACAGTCAAATAACTAAAGTAACAGATCCAATATTAAAAAAATCATACGAAATTTTTCACTAAAATAAGGAAATTAAAAATGTCAAAATTAAATAGAAACGAAATCGTAGAAAGTCTTAAAAAAATTACATCAGAGAGCCAAGTTGTAACAACATTAGAAGTACTTCAAGAATGCTCAGCTGATAGATTTAGAAAAGTTGAATGGTATTTCGACAAATATACACAACCATTACCAGCTGCAGTTGTTTATGCAGAAAACAAAGAAGAAATATTAAAAATAATTGAATTCGCTAATGAGAATGATATCAATGTTGTTCCTAAAACTGGTGGTTCTGCAACTGAAGGTGGATTAGAAACTGTTGTAGAGAATTCTATTGTGCTTGATGCTTCTAGAATGAATAAAATCATTGAAATAAATGAAACAGATATGCAAGTAACATGTGAATGTGGTGTGCCACTAGAAGATTTAGAGAACAAACTTAGAGCTATGGGTTATACAACCGGGCACTCACCACAATCTAAACCAATTGCTATGATGGGTGGATTAGTAGCTACAAGAAGTATCGGCCAATTCTCAACAAAATATGGTGGAATTGAAGATATGGTTATTGGTTTAGAAGCAATATTCCCAAATATTGGCTTAGTCAAAATTAAAGATGTTCCAAGAAGAGCTGCAGGTCCAGATATTAGACATATCATAATTGGTAATGAAGGAACTCTTTGTTTTATCACTGAAGTAGTAGTAAAAATATTTAAATATTATCCTGAAAACAATAGATATTTTGGCTATTTATTAGACGACATGGTTACAGGTCTTAATGTTTTAAGAGAAGTAATTACTACAGGTTATAATCCATCAGTTGCAAGATTATATGATGAGGATGATGCATCAAGACACTTCTCACAATTCAGTAAAGGAAAATGTGTTGTTGTATTCATGGCTGAAGGCCCTAAAGCATTAGCAGAAGCTACAGCAAAAGGAATTCTAGATGTTGTCTCAAAAATACCTAATACTGAAGCTGTTGATCCAAAAATTATTGAAAATTGGTTTGATCATCTAACTTGGGGTGTTGATGTATTAGAAGCCGAAAGAAAGAGAACAATGGATACTATGAATTCAGTAAGTACAACTGAGATTTCTGGTAAATGGAGTATTATACCTCAAATTTATAAAAATGTTATGAGAAGAATTCCTGAAGAAGTAGAAGATATTACATATTTAGCAGCTCACTCATCTCATAGTTATATTAATGGTACTAACTTATACTTCGTATACAGACATAATATTAAATGTACACCTGAAGAAGACATTAATAAATACCACATGCCTATTAAAAAAATTATAGTTGAAGAAACAATTAATGCAGGTGGTTCAATGTGTCACCACCACGGTGTTGGTAAACATAGATCACAATGGATTAAAGAAGAATACACATCATCTTATCCATTACTTGAAACATTGAAGAAAAGTTTTGATCCAAATTATATAATGAATATGGATAAAATCATCCCAATGAAAGAGTTAAAAAAATAATTAATTCAACTTCCCATTCTCATCTGAGAGTGGGAAGATTATCTTAATTTAAAAGGATTATTTTTATGAACATAGCTGTTTGCTTTAAAGTTGAACCAAAGTTAGAGACAATGCAGAAAGATGATTGGATTGTAAATAATAATAAGGTTGATACAAGTTTTTTAATAGATGAAATAAGTTTAATAGATGAAAGTGCATTAGAAATTGGATTGAGAATTAAAGATGAAAATCCCTCTACCATATTAAAAGCAATAACTGTTAATAAAACTTCTACATTAATCAAAAATTTATATAGTCTAAACTATGATGAAATAATTCAAATAAACAATGAAGAAGAGATCAATTTCTATCCTGAAATTGCAGCTAATTTAATTGCTGCTTATTTAAAAAAATTAGATGAAAAACAAGATATAATAATAATGGGACAAAAAAGTTTAGTTGGTTATAATTCTAAAACACCATATGTATTAAGTGAATTAATTAATTATCCATGCATATCCGAAGTTACAGAAATTAAAGTAGATAAAGAAAATAATACACTAATTGTTCAATCAAATTCAGATTTTGGAAATATGATACAAACTGTTACTCCACCTTGTATTTTATCCTTAGGTAATGTTCAAAATTCTTATTTAAGATTACCTACTCTAAGAGAAAAATTAAAAGCTAAAAAGAAAGAAGTTACTAAAATAGAGGTGAATAAATTAATTGATAATTCTCTATTAAAAGCAATTAAAGAAAATTATGAATTAATAGAATTATCAAAGGTAAATACTGATAGAGAAGGAATCATAATTGATGGTGATAATATGGCATCTAAAGTTACTACTCTTTTTAGAGATTATTTAAAGGATAATTTATAATGACAAGTTGTATAATATTAAATGGTTGTTCCCCTGATTATAAAAGCCAAGCATTAATAGTAAATAGTGTTATTAACAATCCTGATAATGCTATAATTATATATGATGATAAAAAACAAAGAGAGCAATTAATATCACTTTGTCCATCTAAAAAAATTCACTTAATTAGGATTAACACCTTTGAAAATGAAGCGGTATTAAATTTATTAGCAGAAAAACTTAACTATGATTTAGTTATTTTCCCTCCTAATATTTTTGGGACTATGGCTAGTGTAAGACTTGGAGAAAGACTCAAAGGTTCTTCCCTTACAAATGTAGAGACTATTGATAATGAAGGATATACAAAAAAAGTATATTCAGGCTATATGAACATGAAGTTTAATCTTCATAATAAACCAATCTGTATTTCTCTAGATAAAAGCATAAAAGAAAGTGAAATAGTTGAGGAAGAAGAAAAAACTATAACTGAAGAAGTTATTAACTTTAATAATAAAAATTCATTCATAAAAGAAATAAGAATAAAAGACATACAAACAGACCAATTAAAAGACAAAGATTTAGTGATAGCAATAGGAAACGGTATAAAAAGCGAGAGCGAATTAAATAAAATAGCATCAATTGCTTCAAAATTTGGTTTTTCATATGGAGTATCAAGACCTATAGCAATGAATGGTTTTACTAAAATGGATAAATTAATTGGAGTATCAGGTGCAATAATAAAACCTAAAATTTGTATTGCAATTGGAGTTTCAGGAGCCCCAGCTTTTTACCAAGGGATTGAAAAATCAGAAAAAATAATAGCAGTTAACACAGATAAAGACTCATTAATATTTCAGCAAAGTGATATTAAAATTATTGGTGATTATAAAGAATTTATAGAAGAACTAGAAAAAATAGAGAGAGAAAATAATGATTAAAGATTATGAAGAAAAGTATAGAGAATATTTAAGTGATGAAAGTAAATTAATAGGATCTGCAAAAAGTATTTCTTTCCCTAAAAACACTGATGAAATAATTAAGATCTTAAAAACAAACAAAGATAAGAATGTTTCAATTACAATTCAAGGTGCAAGATCTGGTATTGTTGGAGGAGCCGTCCCTAATAATAATCATATATTAAATACTCAAAAATTAACAAAAATAGAAAAAATTAGTGAAAATGAAATCTTTGTTGAAAGTGGAGTAACCCTTGATACTATAAACTCTTTTATTGAAAGAAATAACAATGATTACTTCTTTGCTGTTGATCCAACAGAAAAAACAGCAACAATTGGTGGAGTAATAGCTAATAATTCAAAAGGCCCGAATAGTCATTATTATGGAGACCCCTCAAAATATATTGAAGAAATCACTGTTATATATAGTGATTTAACAGTTGAAACGTTGACTAAAACAGATAAAAAATTCTTTACTTTCTTTGGAAGCGAAGGCATTTTTGGATTAATAATTAGCGCAAGAATTAAATTAATTAAAAAACCCGAGATTTCTTGGGGGATTTCATTCTTTTTCAATACAATCAATGATGTTTGTGGTTTTTCAAATGAGCTAAAAACTATAAAACCTATAAATACTGCAAAGATAGTAGCTGCAGAATTTATGGAAAAAAGTATCATTGAATTAATTGAACCTTTCAAAGAAACTATGAGTAATATAAAAGCAATCCCTAGTATTCCAAAAGGTAATAATCATCTAATATATGTTGAAATTCACAGTGATAGTGAAAATGATTTTGAGTTAATTGTAGAATTATTAATTGATTTAGCAATGAAATATAATTCTGATGTTGATAATGCTTGGGCAGTATCAGAAGCTAAAGATTTAGAAAATATAAGAAATTATAGACATGCTGCAGCTGAGTGCACCAATATGATTTTAGAAACTAGAAGAAAAGATATTCCAAACATAAATAAAGTTTCTCTAGATATAAGTATAAAAGAAGACTTTGAAACAACTTTAAATAGATTTAATAAAATAGACATAGATAAAGTTATTTTTGGCCATATTTTCTCATCTAATATTCATCTAAACTTTCTACCAAAAACGATAAATGAATTTGAAAAAGCTAAAATTATTGCTAAATTAATTTCCTTAAATGCCATAAATAATAATGGTATAATAATAAGTGAACATGGAGTTGGAAAAGTTAAAAAAGATATTTTTCTAGGCAGCTCAAAAACTGAAGATATAGAAAAAATAGTTACTACTAAAAAAATATTAGATAAAATAAACCTATTTAATCCTAATAATATTATATAAAAATTAACTTTTAGATGGTATTTTTTTAACTCGTAATACTCTTTGTTTTTTTATAGGAGCATCTAATTTAACATCCCAAATAGATGAATTTGTGGTAGCTATAGCAGTTGCACCTGATTTAAAGGCATTTCTAATCATATCCTTTTTACAAACTAAACCACCTGCAATAATAGGTATATCAACATGTCTATTTGTCCATTCAATAATTCTATCCCAACCAGGTACAATTTCAAGCATATCTGGTTTAGATTTTTTCAATTGAGCATACATATTTTTATATGAAAAAGAATCAATAAGAAAGAACTTATGAATAGTAATTAATCCATACTTCTTTGCTTCTAAGATTAATGCAGATTTAGAACTAATAATACCATCGATATTTAATTTTTGATATAAATATTTAATTACAATATCTTTACTAGAGAACCCTACTAATAAATCAACATTAACAAAAACAGTTTTACCTTTATTTTTAAGTTTTGTAATTATTTCTTCAATATTTAATAAATCACCATATAGTAAAAAAACAACTTCATGTTCGGATATTAAAACCTCAGATAAACCTTCATTATTTTTAATAGACGGAATTATCATTCCTTTCTTAATTAAATCCATTGTAGCTCCTAATAAACACAAAATTATATAAACAAACGTTGATTAATATTTAATGATATTCTAGTTGAAAAACAAAGAATTGTAAATAAATATTTTTTTATACAATTGAGGATTTTTTTGAGTAAAAGTAGTAGCATAAACTAATATTCTCTACAATATAAAGGAAATAAATCTATTCACCATATATATTTGATATTGCTAATATAAGTACTTCTTAATAAAAGCATAAATTAGCATATTAGTATTTGCTAAATGAAATATCTAATAAATAAACAGTTAATTCTTAATTAAATTATTCACATATTAAAGTTTACGTATTTCTTCTACATATATTTCAATAGTATTATCAGCAAAAATATTAAATTTAGGATTTGTAGTTTTAAAAATTAATTCATATTGTAAATTATCATCTAAACAAGTTGCATAATATATTTCTCCAACAGGTATCCCACTATAGTTTCCTTCTTCAATTTCTCTATATGCACCTTTCTTTAAATCTAATCTAAATTCTTTTTTAGAATTCTTATCTTTTACTATCATACACATTCCTCCTACCTATGTTTAATATTATAGCATATACTTTTTTCATATATAAATTAATTAACACAATACGATTATATGCGTATTAATTATAATTTTTTAACAACATAATTTTTGTATAAATATAATTAGTAAGCCAATAAAAAGTGATAGGAGAAAAACAAA
>NZ_JBNAIC010000058.1:0-10229 GCF_050031695.1 Pleomorphochaeta sp.
TGCATTGTATTTGTACAAATTACTATAAAATCAGCACCAGCTTTTTTTAAGTTATTTGCCTCATTTACCATTGAAATAGTTAGTTCATCCCATTTCCCATTATGTTGTAATTCTTCAATAAGCTGAAAATCATAAGAATACATAATACAATTAGCAGAATGAGAGGACCCAAGCTGTTTTTTTACTTCTTCGTTAATTTTCTTATAATATTCTAGGGAAGATTCCCAACTCATACCACCAATTAATCCAATTCTTTTCATTAATTACCTCTTTTGTTTGATTATATGATAAACTATCTTTAAATAAAATATAAATTATTATTATATTAATAAGTTGTCTAATTTGGGAGATTCAGGTATATGAATATTGAAAAGATTTATCCTAATATAAAAAAACATATTAACGAAGATTTACCTTATATCTCATATAATGAGAACTCTCATACTGGGTATATTGTTCCACAAATAATATTAGATTATGGTGATATTAAATCTAAAGCTAAATCCTTTCCAAATCTAGCTAAGTATATGATTGGATCTTTTAAAGAGTTAAAAAAATCTTATAACTCTTTATATAATCAACCTAAAAACCCTAAATTAAAAATTAGTGAAAAGGATTTAGAAGCTCTAAAATCATTTTCAAAAACTCTAGGTATAAATAATCTTGGTTTTACTAAAGTTAGTCCTTCTGATATTTTTAAAAATAGAGCTATCATATATCATAATGCAATTGTATTAACTATGGAAATGAAACACTCAATAATTGAAGGGGCTCCTTCAAAAAAAGCTGAAAAAGAAATCTTTAGAACTTATTATGAACTAAATGTTGCTGTAAATAAGATAAAAGAGTATTTAAACCAAAAAGGATATAATGCAGTTGCAGGTCCTGCTTTAGGTGGAGAGTCTAATTATCCATTATTAGCAGAAAAAGCCAATTTAGGATTTATTGGTAAACATGGATTATTAATAACTCCTGAATTTGGACCATCTGTTAGATTA
Source organism: Pleomorphochaeta sp. (assembly GCF_050031695.1). Taxonomy (GTDB): domain Bacteria; phylum Spirochaetota; class Spirochaetia; order Sphaerochaetales; family Sphaerochaetaceae; genus Pleomorphochaeta. The sequence goes on from NZ_JBNAIC010000058.1 coordinate 999, forward strand.
GCTGTTGTATATACCGATATAGAGAATTTACCATTTGCAACAAAAAATGATCATTCATGGATAAATGATTTTTGTGATAAATGTAATAATTGTGTTAGAAAGTGCCCAGGTCAAGCAATATATCAAAAAACAAAAGTTTTTGAAGATAGATCTAAAGAGCATATAGATTATAAAAAATGTGCTATTCCTTTTTCTATAAATAATGGTTGTACAATATGTGTTAAAGAATGTGTGTTTTTTAATAATAGTTATAATCAAATAAAAGAAGCGTTTTTATTTAATAATAAAATTAAAGCTCCAAATTAAATTAAGTTACAATGTTTAAAAATAATGTAAAAAAAATAAATTTATAATATATAAATAATTCCTTCTTTATAAAAAATCTGCACATTTAGATATTTAGCGTTATAATAAATAGTTGGTTGAAATTTAGGAGGTTGTTTTTTGAAAATTGAAAAATGCATTAAAAAAACTTTTTCTGTAATGGGTAAACAAGGTTCAACAAATGATGGTGATTCTTTTATTGAAAAGTTATGGATAAGAGCAAATACTAATTTTCCTGAGGTAGCTGATATAGCAAAGAAAGATGAAAAAGGAAATCTTATAGGTGTGTGGGGTTTGATGAGTGATTTTTCTCATTCCTTTAAACCTTGGGAAGAAAATTTTTCAAAAGGATTATATTTAGCAGGTGTAGAAATCGATAATAATCAGCCACCAATAGAAAATTGGGTAAAATGGAGTGTTCCAAGTTTTGAATATCTTTGTGTAGAAGTTGAGAATGAAAATACTTTTAATGATGTTATAAACTATATGAAAGAAAATCAAATAGAATTAGTTGGAGCTGTTCATGATTTTAGAGATTCTATAAATAATAAAAACTATATGTATTTCCCAATTCGTAAAATAGAAGAATAATTAGGCATAAAGGTGAAGCTCACAAAGATAATAAAAAGAATAATTCTTATATATATACTTTATTCTATACTTACAGCTGTTTTACTATTTGCTTTTCATAAAAGTAACAAAGAAATAGATACTAGTTATGAGAAATATTTTGGACAAAGTAAAGCCAATGATAGAGCTCTTATAATTGAAGAGCGTGATTTTTCAGCTAAAGCTAAAATCCAAATAATTGAAAATGCTAAAGATACCCTTGATATCTCATATTATAAAATCCAAAGTGATGAAGCTGGAGATTTATTTTTTGCAAAAGTTATTGAAGCTGCAAATAGAGGCGTAAGTGTTAACATTGTTCTAGATGGTAAAATAAATAAAATCAGTAATGATATATCAGGCTTAAATTATTTATTATCTACCAATCCTAATATTAATATTAGATATTATGAACCTTTAAATTTATTAATGCCTTGGACCTTTAATAATATTTTGCACGATAAGTATATTATAGCTGATAATAAAATTGCTATTTTAGGAGGAAGAAATATAGGGAATCAGTATTTTGATATTAATGGAGAGAGCTTTTTAATTACAAATGATAGAGAAGTTTTAATTATTAATACTGAGGTAGATGATTATACAAATAGTTCAATTTATCAAATATCGAAATATTTTGACGAAGTTTTTAATAGTAAATATACAAAAGAAGTTAGTCCTTCAAATCTGAATAGGATGAGAAAAAAAGCTCAAGAGAAAGAAATTCAATTAAATATCGTTAAAGAAAAACTTCAAATAGAATATCCTAATCTTTTTAATAGCAATTATGATTTTTTAAAGATGTCAGTTGAAACAAATAAAATAACTCTGATTCATAATCCAATAGAGAGATTAAATAAAACTCCAATTTGTTGGAATGTTATTACATCCTTAATGAATAACGCTAATAATTATATACTCGTTCAAAGTCCATATATTATCCCTACAAATAAAATGATGAATTATATTGATTATAGTAATCTTGAAAATAAAAAAGTTGAAATGCTAACAAATAGTGAATTTTCAACTCCTAATTTTTTTGCTTTTGCAGGATACTTAAAATATAAGAAAGATTTATTAAATGAAGACTTAGATATTTATGAATATCAAGGAGAAGGCTCTATTCATGCTAAATCTTATATAATTGATGATAACATTTCAATTATAGGTTCTTTCAATATGGATTCAAGAAGTACATATTTAAGTACTGAGACAATGCTAATAATTGATAGTGAAGATTTAGTAAATCAGTTAAATAAAAAAATTGATATTATAAAAAATGATAGTATATTAATTAATGAAGATGTAAGTAATCAAAAAAGGCCTTCGATAATAAAATCAATAGTATTGAAAATAATATCTATTATAACCTATCCATTTAGTTATCTATTATAGAAGGTGAAAATATGAATAAAGTTAATCCAATTAGTGAATATTTAAATTATGTTGAAAAGACAGGATCAAGAAGAAAATTATATGAATTAGTAGCTAAAGAGTACAATATTATTAGTGCTATTTACCCAGGTAGTTATATTGATATCGATCCTTCTCTCTTTATTGAGAAGGTTATATATATTGATAATTTTAAAAAGACTAACAAATTTTTTTCTAACATAGATATGATTCAAGAATATATAAAAACTAATAAATTATATGAAAATGAACCTTATGTTGAATTTATTTTTGAAGACTATAATAAGTTAAAAGGTATAGATAAGGTAGATTTAATCATCTCTCAATATGCTGGATTTGTAGGTAATGCAACTAAACAGTTTTTAAGAACAGGTGGCATTTTTCTTGCTAATGATAGCCACGGTGATGCATCTTTAGCATAATTTGATAAAGATTTTAAATTAGTTGCAACTATTAATAATAATCAAATTTCTACTTCAAATTTAGACCAATATTTTATTTTAAATAAAAATAAAAAAGTTGATATTTCAATAATAAAAGAGAAAATGAAAGGACTGAATTATAAGAAAAAAGCAGAAAATTATATATTTATAAAGATCAAATAAAGACCTCTAAAGTATTTTATAAAACAGTTTAATTACTTTAGAGGGGAAATTATTAGATATCTAATAATGATAATTAATTATTATTTATTAGTATTTTTGTTTTTACCTAAAGGGAGTTTTACTTTAGTATAACTTAAAGTTCCTTCAACAGGACATGCATCAATACATTTAAAACAGTTTATACATTGACCATTTCTAACATGTTCATGTTCAGAGATTTTAATATTCATAGGGCAAGCCTTATCACATTTTTTACAATTTACGCATGAGTCTTCATTTCTTTTTATTGAAAATATTCTAGTCATGCTAAGAATGCCATATTTTGCAGATTCAGTACAAAGATAATTACAAAAGGCTCTTTCAAAAACCATTGAAGATAATAAGTAAATAATCATTATTATTAAAGCAACAGTAGAAAGTGCTGTAATCCCATCTTCTGAAAAAATCCCCATAAATGATCCATATCCATTTAGTGGAGTTAAGATGAAATCAATAACTCCTAGTATTAAAATTGCAAATAAAATATATCTAGAATATTGTAAATATTTTTGCACTTTTTTTGGCATTTTATAACGTTTTTTGAATATTTTATATCCAATTTTCCCCATTAATTCTTGTACAAAACCAAAAGGGCAAACCCAACCACAGAAAAAATTACCGAAGAAAAGAGTTAGAGGTAATAAAATAATTATTACCATCCTAATATCCATGTAAATTCCAACGATTAATAGAATTAAGAATAGCAATTGACTTAATGTCCTAGCTATTTGAAGTTTTGATTGTTTTTTGTTCATTTATTATTCCTTGTTTTATAATTCAATTCCATGACAAAATGTATTCACATAGTCATAGATTAAAGTTGTTAATCTTTCAGTACTCATATTGTCTAATAGACAAATATGACAGATTCCTTTTAAAGTGATGATAAAAAGTTTAGCTGTATATTCAGCATCTAATTTAAAATTTACTGTCTTTGAATATTTGATAAATATAGGAGTTACTTGTTTTAAAATAGGGTCAAACTCTATGCTATAAAGTTTATCATTATGAAAACTTTCTTTTTCTTTTAGTCTCATAGCAAGTATTTGTTTATTTTCTATATAACTATTAATGATAATTGTTGAAATAAATTTTAAATCTAATTCTAAATTAGTATAAGTTAGTTCTTCTAGCTTATCATCAATTTTTATACTGAAGTATTTTTCTTTTACTACTGTTTTATATAAAAGGCTTTTATTTTCAAAATGATTAAATAGTGTCATTTCTGTAACATTAGCTAATTTAGCAATTTGTTTTGTAGTCACTCCATCAAATCCATTTTTTGAGAATAAGTCTTCAGCTGCCTCAAGTATCTTGTTTCTAGTTGCTTCTTTTGCCATTGGTTTGCTCTTTTTTGTATATAATTATAGTGTTTACTATAATTTTATACAATATTTATAGTAATTGCTCAAGTATTCACTCTGCTATTTGCTAATTTTTATAAATATTTTTCTTGTTTTGGGGAAATAAGTATGCTTATTATATAAATAAGCATAGTGTCCTAATTGTAAGTATTGTAGTTTTTTGTGATTGGAGATTTATATTTATGACAAAGTTTGAGATGTATTTGCATACATTTGAAGGAGCAACTATTAGAAAAAATTTTTATAAAAATTATATAGATAATATTGATTTGACTTCTTCAAAATGTATATTAGAATTTGGCTGTGGTGCTGGATGTATTACAAAGCAATTGTTAAACAAAGTTGATACAAATAAGGTTAAAATTTCTTGTTTAGATATTGATAATGAGGCGATTGATTTATTAAAAAAACGATTTAAAGATTATGATAATCTAAATTTTTATGTTGGTGATATCAGAAAATTACCTATTAAAAATAATAGTTTTGATACAGTAGTAGTCCATTTTATGTTGCATGATATTAAAGAGACGAAAAGATTAGAGAATTTAAAAAAAATTAATAATGTTTTATCTAAAAATGGGAAAGTATTTATTAGAGAACCTATTAGAGAGAATCATGGAATATTGATTGATGAATTAAGAAATTTATTTATAAAAGCTGGTTTCATAGAAGTTAATGGGGAGATAGAAAGTCATTTCTCTTGTGGCGAAATGTATTCTGCACTTTTTGAAAAACAATAATATTATTTTTCTTGCTATATTATTAAAAATCATATTTAATATATTTATAAATTAACTTTAGGAGACTTTTTGAAAAGTTTTATAATAACGGATGCGGTAATTTACTTGGAGATATTTGCTTAAGTAAACCGCATTATCTCCAAACTTATGAATTTATTTTTTATTTTTGGAGGAATAAATGAATTTATTAAAAAATTATGGTTTTAATGATTATTTCATTAAAGAGGCTTCGTTATATACAAATTATAAGGTTGCAAGAGTTATATCTCAACACAAAGGTTTCTATAATATAGTTGTTGAAAATGGTTTTTTTCTTGCTCAGGTTTCAGGTAAGTTTATAAATCAAGTAAAAGAAAAATCTGATTATCCTGTTGTAGGTGATTTCGTTTTAGTTAAAGAGGTACAAAATACTTTTATTATTTATAAAATACTAAAAAGAAGAACAATACTTTCAAGAACCTTTGAATCAAATAATAAAATCAAACAAATTATAGCTACTAATTTGGATTTAGTGTTTATAATTATGTCTTTAAATAATAATTATAATTTAAATAGATTAGAGAGATATATTACTTTAGTATTTAATTCTGGTGCTATCCCAATAATTTTATTAAATAAAGAAGATTTATGTGAAGATATAGATGTAAAAGTTAATGAAGTTAAATGTGCCTCAATGTTTTGTGATATTATTCACACTTCAATATTTGATACTAAGATAAAAGAAAAAATTTTCTTTTACTTAAAAAGTGGAATGAGTGCTGCTTTTATTGGCTCTTCTGGTGTTGGTAAATCATCAATTATTAATAAGCTTTTAGAAGATAGTAAAATTAAGACTCGGGAAATAGGGAAGTTAGATAAGGGTAGGCATACTACAACTTCATCTAACCTTTTTCTACTCTCAAATAATAGTATTGTTATTGATACTCCTGGTATGAGAGAAATATATGTTGAAAATGAAGATCTCACACAATCTTTTTCTGATATTGAAGATTTAGCATTAAATTGTAAATTTAATGATTGCAGTCATACATTTGAAAAAGGATGCGCAGTTATTAATGCAGTAAATAATGGTTTACTTGATAAAAGAAGGTATGAAAATTATCTTAAGCTAAAAAAGGAAGAATCTTATTCTCTTATGAACTATAAAGAAATAGAAATGGAAAAACATAATCGTATGTTTAAAGATATTGGTGGATTCAAAAATGCTAGAAGATATATGAAACATAATGATAAGAGGAAATAATAGTTTATGATTATAAGAGAAGAAACAGAAAGCGATTATCGTGAGGTTGAAAATATCACACGTGAAGCATTCTATAATGTATATTGTCCAGGATGTAGTGAACATTATATTTTAAATCAATTTCGAGATGATGCTTCGTTTATAAAAGAGTTAAGTTTACTTATTCAAGATGAACAAACTAAAGAGATTTTAGCTCATATCATGTATTGTAAAACAATTGTAATCTCTTTAAATGGGGATAAAAAAGAAGTTATTATGTTCGGACCAGTAAGTGTATTACCAAAATATCAAAATAATGGGTTAGGTAGTAAATTAATACAATATTCCTTAGAAAAAGCTAAAGAATTAGGCTATAAAGCAGTCGTAATTACAGGCGATTTTAATTATTATAAACGTTTTGCTTTTACTAAAGCTTCTAATTATAATTTATATTTTGATAAGGATAACAAAAAGCAATCTTTTGATTTTTTTATGGCAAAAGAATTAGTAATTGATTATCTAAAAATGGAAGAATCGTATATTGTTATTCCTACAAAATATGAAGTTAATATTTCTGATGTTGAAGATTTTGATTCTAACTTTTATAAAAAAGAAAAGTTAAAATTAAGTACTCAAATATTTTAAGTTATCTAAGAGGTGCTTTTTGCACCTCTTAGAAATATATATAGATTATTTATTTGGATTTTCTTCGTATTCGATAGTAAATCCGTATGATCTACCAGGTAATCTATTACTACCATAAGTACCAATGGTTTCCATATAATCACCCCAAGTTGGAACAGGTTGGTTTAATTCTCCATATCCCATAATTGGTTGACCATCACCACTGTCATTAGGTTGGGTATTATCTCTAGGATCTTTGTCAATAATTCCATCATCTAAGTTTTGAGCCCAATTTGAATAATCCCAAGTTTCACCGCTTAACCAGCTCCAACCACCATCAGGTTCAGCAGATCCTACAGGTTGATAACCACCTAAGAAAGGTCCAATACCAATTCCATAATGTTCACCTTCTTCATCAAAGTACCAGAAGAATTTATCATCATTAAAATGAGAGAAAATAAATGCGTTTTCTTCATCACTAGTTGGACATGCTAAATAACCACCAGCTTCTTCTGCTAAAGTTGCTACTTGATACCAGTTTAAATTTCCAGCAGGTAAATAGAAGAATTCATAATAATGGGTAACACCATCTTCATTTGTAAACTCTTCAATTCCCATGCTTTCAATTTCAACATCTTCTGGTAGTGTATCCCATGTAAATAATTCATAAGTAATATTAAAAGTTACACCATTAATTACAGTATCATAAGGTTCTAGAGTTACTGATTGTTCTTCGCTTGCCATTATTTTTTTCATAACATTTTCTAATTCTGTTGCATCTATACCTAGTGTATCAGCAACTTCTTCAAAATTAGGTGCACCATCAGAAGGATTTCCTAAAGCATTTTGTAATTCTACTGCATCAATCCCTAGCTCTTTAGCTGCAATTGCTAAAGGATCTTCATTACTACTCACATTTTGATTATCTTCAGCTTCAATACTTGCTGATGAAGTTGCTTCACTTGAAGTTTTATTTGTTGAATCATTAGTTGAAACATTTGAACAACTAACTAAAATTGAAAAAATAAATATTCCTAAAATTGTTTTTTTTAACATTTGTTTATCTCCTAAACTTAATTTTAACTCAATTTAACACTGATTATTAAATAATATCTTCTTTGCCGACCGGAAAAGAAAAAAAATAAAATTTTTTGTACTAAAAAATAAAAATATATTTAGATAATTATAATTGAAGAACATAAATAAAATAAATATACTATTTTTATGAGTAATATATTTGAAGTTTTATTAGTAATGGGATGTGCATGGTCAATATCTTCAATAACAAAAACATTATTAAAAAAAGAAAAGAATTTAATATCTATCTGTTCAATTTTAGTAATAATAGTATTTTTGTTAACTATTCTTGATAATTTATTAAGACCTTCATTTATTGATTTAAAGACTCTCATGAAAATATACTCTATTACTAGATTAAGTTATTTTTTAGTTGGCCCCGTATTATTATGGTACTTAATGTCTTTAGTTAATAAAGATTTTAAAATAACTAAAAAATCATTAATTCATTTATTACCTTTTATATTTTGGTTTATCTATGTTTCCTTTGATCCTAATTCTTTAAACCCCAAAATAGTTTATGGTGCTGTTGTTGAAAGTGACTCTCCTCATATCTTACCTATCTTTAATTTCTCTTTCTTTTGGGATTTGAGCCTTAATCTATCAAGAGTTTTATATAGTCTCTATATGGTTTTTATAATTCAAAAATATAAGGAAGTTATAAAAGGTGAATATTCTACAATTGATAATAAAAATAATTTAAAATGGATAAAAATTTTAATTATAACATACACACTATTTTTTATAATAAATAGTATTTTGCATATAATATTAAATGAAAGTAATGTTTTTTACCAAAATTATTCAGCTTTTATTAGAAGTGTTCCAGCTGTATTATTTGTATTTTTCTTTTCTCTTTATTCAGAAGTACAACCTAAATTAATTAAAGTTAATAAAGAAGAAATTAAGATAATTGAGAGTGATAATAAAAAAGAAGAAAAATATAAGAAATCAGGTTTATCAGATGATGAATGTAAACAAATATTTAGTAAAATATGTGAGAAAATGGAAAGTGAGAAATATTATTTAGATTCAGAATTAACACTTAATTTGCTTTCTGAAAAGTTAGGTATATCTAGACATAAGGTATCAGAGGCAATTAATAAAGAAGCTGGTGTTAAATTCTATAAATTTATTAATGGATATAGACTTGAAGCTTTTATTGAAGCAATAAAAACGGATAAATATCCTAATTTTACTATTTTAGCAATCTC
>NZ_JBNAIC010000059.1:0-89878 GCF_050031695.1 Pleomorphochaeta sp.
ATGATAGCTTATTTAGTATCAAATAACGGGAAATTAAATTATGAATCAGGATTGTTAATATATAAAGATTATTTAGGGAATATAACAAAATTTATTCCCAATAAGTTGTCTCAAATAGTAGTAATAGGCAAATTAGAATTAACTGGAACTTCAATAAACATATTATTAAATCATAAAATTCAAGTTGATTTTCTTTATAAAAATGGTAAGTATAATGGTAAATTAGTTTTTGAAGATTCAAAGAATACTTTTTTACGACATAAACAACATTTAATATATGAGGATGAAAAAAAGAGTCTATCTATAGCTAAAGATATTGTAAGAGGGAAAATTCATAATCAATTATTATTTGCACAAAGAATTTCTAGAAAAATATATAAAAATGACAATATTTTAATTAATTTAAAATTATTATCAAACTGTTTATCAAGAGTTGACCATGCATATAATTTAACTACTCTACGGGGTATAGAAGGAGAGGCCGCAAAACTATATTTTTTTATTTTAGGCTATAATATTAGCCCAAAATGGGTTAGTTTTAATTGTCGTAGCAAAAATCCTCCCTTAGATGAAGTTAATTCAGTTTTAAGTTTTATTTATACATTGTTAGCTATTAGAATAGATTCTATAATTCTATCTAATGGTTTAGATGATTCAGTAGGAACATTGCACAGTCTATCTTATGGACGTAAATCTTTAATTTTTGATTTAATTGAAGAATATAGAACTCCTATTGCAGATACTTTAACTTCTGCTTTATTTAACTTAGGAACTTTAAAAAAAGAAGATTTTAGAGTAGGTGAAAAATATGAAGATTCTGAAATGTCTGATAATGAGAAGAATCAACAATATGATAATGATATTAAAAAAGGTGTTTATCTAACAGAATCAGGAATGAAAAAAGTGGTTTTTGCTTTTGAAAAAAAAATTAAAGATGAACATTATTATCCAGATTTAACTAAAACTATAGAATATAATAGAATATTTAAAGAACAAGTAAAGCTTTATAAATCAGTTATAAATGGAAATCGAGATCATTATTTACCACTGGTGGTAAAATAGATGTTATTTTTTGTTTGTTATGATATTACTGATTCTAAAAGATTATATAAAATTTCTAAATATTTAGAGCGAAAGGGAATAAGGATACAATATTCATTCTTTTCTTGCGAACTAAATAAGAAGGAATACACTATATTAAAAACAGAATTATTGAAATTAATTAATGCAAAAAATGACAAAATTTGTTTCGTTCCTATCTGTGAAAATTGTTTAAATAAAATTCTTTATATTGGTTGTGACAAGAGTTTTATTCTTCCTGATTTTATGGTGTTGTAATATGATAGAGAATTTTTTGTTAATTTATGATATCAGTGATGAAGAAACAAAATATAATAATATATATAAAATATTAAACTTATGTTATGCGAAAAGAATTCAAAAATCTGTATTTTTATTGCAAGATGAAAAGAAAGATGTATTGAGAGTTATATCTAAAATAAAAAAAAATATTAATGTAGAAAAAGATAAATTACTCTTGATTCCATTATGTAAAGACGATTGGGAAGCTGTTGAAATGTTTGGTGTTGATAAAAAAGAGGGTATTCCAAAATCAGAGTTTTATATTTTGTAGCGCGAAGCAAAAATTTTATGTTTTTTTATTATTTATAGCGTAGGTTCGCGATTTTGTATAAATCTTTATACAGAAAAGATTTGTATTTATTATTAAACTTTAAAATAGTAAAAATATATTTTTAATTAGTAAAATAGCTTTAGCTTCGCGATTTGACGCATGTATTTATTTGTGGTATAAATAATTATATAATTAAGAGTAGTAATGGAATGACCTGAAATAAGGGATTAAGACACAACTTCATAGTGTTGTTCTTTTTTGTCATTCGGATGTAGAGCGTAGTAATGGAATGACCTGAAATAAGGGATTAAGACCATTGGTAGTTGCTTTAGCATTGTGTATTGCTTTTACAAAAGTAGTAATGGAATGACCTGAAATAAGGGATTAAGACTAAAAGTTCAACAAATGAATTTTCATCTTTAAATTCTCGTAGTAATGGAATGACCTGAAATAAGGGATTAAGACAAGCCCAAACTTGTATATTCATAATTAACTCCTTTCTGTAGTAATGGAATGACCTGAAATAAGGGATTAAGACTTTTTAACCTTTTTATGTGAACATTTTTATAACTTTTTCTGTAGTAATGGAATGACCTGAAATAAGGGATTAAGACGAAAAAAGCACATACATCATGAGCATCAAAACCTAAACTAGTAGTAATGGAATGACCTGAAATAAGGGATTAAGACCCTTCGCCTTGTATACGTGCATATAATGCAACTACCTTTCCAGTAGTAATGGAATGACCTGAAATAAGGGATTAAGACATTTATTATTTCCCATCTTTAATTTCCTTTTTTTAATTTTATGTAGTAATGGAATGACCTGAAATAAGGGATTAAGACACATAAATTAAACCACATTGGCGAATCGACTAAAAGACGTAGTAATGGAATGACCTGAAATAAGGGATTAAGACCTTTTACAAGGCTTAAAATTGTACCTTGTACAAGGTCGCTCGTAGTAATGGAATGACCTGAAATAAGGGATTAAGACTTTCTTTATATTCTGCTTCAAATTCAACATAAGGTTTGTTCCGTAGTAATGGAATGACCTGAAATAAGGGATTAAGACTTATATGTATTATACTATTACCCATTAATATAATACTTGTTTGTAGTAATGGAATGACCTGAAATAAGGGATTAAGACATTGAACATAACTACCCATATAATCACTTTTTATTTCTTTATGTAGTAATGGAATGACCTGAAATAAGGGATTAAGACCCAAATTCAGCAATTAAATCATAATCACCATCTTTATTCGTAGTAATGGAATGACCTGAAATAAGGGATTAAGACTTTTGTCGATATTATTTACTACTAACATGTAAGTTAATAATAAGTAGTAATGGAATGACCTGAAATAAGGGATTAAGACTGTTGTTTTTTGCTTTTCTTAAAATAAAGGGGAATACATTGTAGTAATGGAATGACCTGAAATAAGGGATTAAGACATTTTTCAAGTGTCGAACCGTTTCCAAACTGATCCACCGTAGTAATGGAATGACCTGAAATAAGGGATTAAGACGAACTCTCTTGAGTTGTAACGTTATGAAAAACATCTCTTACGGTAGTAATGGAATGACCTGAAATAAGGGATTAAGACTTTATTTCTTGCAAAAACATATTTTCATTTAAAACAACGTAGTAATGGAATGACCTGAAATAAGGGATTAAGACGGTCTTGTTGCTTGTTAGATTTAAAATTTAACGGTTTAACTGTAGTAATGGAATGACCTGAAATAAGGGATTAAGACGAATCTTTCTTTTCATTGAAGAATTTTACAAATTTATCAATAGAGTAGTAATGGAATGACCTGAAATAAGGGATTAAGACTCAGCTTTAAACGTTCTACCATTTGTAAAATATTCAGCTTGTAGTAATGGAATGACCTGAAATAAGGGATTAAGACTAAGCAAATTTAGCTTTTAGTAGTAAACGATTTTCAGTATAGTAGTAATGGAATGACCTGAAATAAGGGATTAAGACATAGGGTAAGGGCTGCAGAAAGATAATAGGCTAGATTTACCAGTAGTAATGGAATGACCTGAAATAAGGGATTAAGACGCATCTTGTTTATTTTTTCCAATTGTTGCCATTTTCTTGTAGTAATGGAATGACCTGAAATAAGGGATTAAGACCGTCAAGTTCAGGACTATAGCCGTAAACAGCATACCAATCCAGTAGTAATGGAATGACCTGAAATAAGGGATTAAGACTCTACTAATTCACCGTAAAATGCTACTGCTTTTTCTTCGAAAGTAGTAATGGAATGACCTGAAATAAGGGATTAAGACCTTATATTTTTTTTCAAGACTAATAATTACATCTCTCTCTGTAGTAATGGAATGACCTGAAATAAGGGATTAAGACAACCTTGTATTTTACTAGCAATATCAACCATGCTAGTAAGTGGGTAGTAATGGAATGACCTGAAATAAGGGATTAAGACGTTTAATCTCAGTATCCCAACCCTCAAATGTTCTCAATGTAGTAATGGAATGACCTGAAATAAGGGATTAAGACTGTGTACCTAAATCGTCAAAGTCGTATTCTTCAATATCTGTTGGTAGTAATGGAATGACCTGAAATAAGGGATTAAGACGCGATGAAAAGGTCGAAGCTATCATGAAACAAACCAGCTTTTGTAGTAATGGAATGACCTGAAATAAGGGATTAAGACTCCCATGCTCTCGCATGAGAAAATAATACCATTTTCTGCTAAAGTAGTAATGGAATGACCTGAAATAAGGGATTAAGACCTTGTTCATCTGTTAAAACTTGAAAAGATTCATTTTCTGTAGTAATGGAATGACCTGAAATAAGGGATTAAGACTTTTGAGCAATTAATCTTAAAACATCTGATAAATCATTTGATTCGTAGTAATGGAATGACCTGAAATAAGGGATTAAGACTTTATTTTCACTTTCTAAAAGTCTTTGTCTAACAACTTCATCGTAGTAATGGAATGACCTGAAATAAGGGATTAAGACTAGGTTATACAGAACTCATGATTAGCAATCTCATATTCAAAAGTAGTAATGGAATGACCTGAAATTAGGGATTAAGACTTACTGTATCTTAATTCAATGTTATTAGTTAATCTTCCAACTGTAGTAATGGAATGACCTGAAATAAGGGATTAAGACTACTAATTCTGTTGATAGGGATATCAAAAGATTTTTCTTTTGTAGTAATGGAATGACCTGAAATAAGGGATTAAGACACGTCATCCCCGTCGTCGGTTCTTACCCACTCTAATACTATTGTAGTAATGGAATGACCTGAAATAAGGGATTAAGACACTTGAAAATTATTATTTTCTTTTACAAAAAATAAACCGTAGTAATGGAATGACCTGAAATAAGGGATTAAGACTATACTATTATAATGGTTTAGTTATAACCGTCCTTACGCTCTCGTAGTAATGGAATGACCTGAAATAAGGGATTAAGACTAGACTCCTTTGGGTCATTTTGACCCACTCTTATAATTGATTGTAGTAATGGAATGACCTGAAATAAGGGATTAAGACTTTACCTCACAATTACCTAATTTGTAAGCAACACAACGTAAGTGTAGTAATGGAATGACCTGAAATAAGGGATTAAGACACCAAAAGCACCTAACCATCTTACAAACATATTTCTATCTCGTAGTAATGGAATGACCTGAAATAAGGGATTAAGACAAAATAACATAAACTTCATTTTTTTCATTAATAACTACGTTGTAGTAATGGAATGACCTGAAATGAGGGATTAAGACGTTTATTGATGTTTTCAAGTTTATTATCAAACTCATTAATTAGTAGTAATTGAATGACTTGAATTAAGGGATTAAGACTTTCTTCTTCCAACTTCTAAACTTTGCCATTTTCTACCTTCCGTAGTAATTTAATGACCTGAAATAAGTGATTATGCGTTTCTCTCCTCATCCAAAAACAGCTTTATATAAAGCTAAAGATAAAGTTCCAGAATATAGAAGAGATGAAAGAGCAAAAGAGCTAAGAGACTTATCTAATGAGTTATATATTAAATATTTAGAAAGACAGTTAGATAAAGAGTGTGAAGTTGTTCTTCAAAAGAGAAAAAATGGTAAATTTACAGGTGTTACTGGAAATTATATTGATGTAATTGTAAATGACTCACCTGCTTTTGCAGCACCAGGGATGCTTTTTAAAGCTAAATTTAGTGATATAAAGAGTGATAAACCTATTGTTAAGATTATAGATTAATTATATTAGCTTCCTTTTGGGAAGCTAATATTAATATAGAGATTTAGTTTATATAATTATGAGCAAAAACCATAAACTGTTTGTAATTCAGGTTTATGAATAGATACCCATTTTTCTGAAAGTTCATTATAATCTATAATATCAGTTTCTTGTAATTTTATTACTTCAACTAAAGCTTCTAAAAATGTGGTTTCAATATAATTGAATGAATATTGAATCATATCTTCGTAATTTTCTCCAAAGTATTCTTCAAATAAATCTATAAATGAAGTTAAAAAATCTTCATACATAGTTTCATTAATAATTATCTTTTTGTTTGAATTTGTAATTACTTCAATGTTTTTAAATGTAGACATAGTTAGTTTTCCTTTGTTATTTCTTGAAACCAATTAATCAATTTTTCTTTTTCAGGATCATATTCTTTATTAAATACGATACAATCATAAGTTGCTTTTAATTTTATTTTGGTTTCTTTTTCAAATTTAGATATTACATTTTTGTGACCACCTTGGTGAGTATAAAAAAGGTAAATATTCTTATCAGTTAAATTGTTTTGTTCTATAAATGAATATATAGCAGGAGTTACTTCACCAGCCCAAACTGGAGATGCAATAATTATATTTTCAAAGTCATTTAAGTCTATATTTTTTTCTTTTAATTTTGGTCTTTTTTTGAAGATGACTTGTGATCCACCCCATAAATATTTTGAAAAGCCTTTTGTAGATTTTTCATTTATAGGTTCAATCTTTTCAATAGCTAAATCAAATTTAGTAGCTAAATCTTTTGCTAATTTTTCAGTATGTCCTTCATAAGAATAATAAAGTATTAATGTTTTCTTCATTTTTTTTACCTCATCCTATTGTATCATAAATGATTTGAAATTAAAGAATTATATTTTTTTAGTTAAATATATTTAGCAATTAATTCTTCCATTTTATCTTGTGCAGATAAACAAGTATCAATTAAATAACCTTTTTCTTCATTATAATTTTTTAATCCTCTATAATAAAAGTATTTATTATTATCCTCGATAATAAAAGGGGTAATATCATTTTTTAAGCATTCTCTAAACATTATTAATCTTCCAACTCGACCATTTCCATCTTGAAAAGGATGGATTTTTTCAAATTTTACATGGTAGTCAATAATATCTTCAATTTTCTTGTCTTTTATATTTAAATAGCTAGACAATATCTTTTTCATCTCATTATGGACATTTTCTACTTTTACAGTATCTAAACCACTAACGGTGTTGTTTTTAGATTTATAATTCCCAACATTAAACCATTCTAATTTACTATCTGTTGTATTATTTTTTAATATTGAGTGAAATTTTTTTATGAGTTCTTCACTTAAAGAATCAAAAATTGTATCTAATAAATAATCGAAAGCACTAAAATGGTTAATTACTTCTATAATATCATTTGTATTTTTAACACCCTCTATTGTATTAGTTTCATAAATATATCTTGTATCTTCTTCATTTAATTTGCTGCCTTCAATTCTATTAGAATTATAAGCAAACATAATTTGAATTTCATGATAAAGCGTGTTTGGCAGTCTAATAGCTTTTTCTTCTAATAGTTTAGAGAGAATAAGTGAAATGTCTTTTTCTATTTCTACAATATCACAAATTTCACAATTTATTTCATTGCAAATTGATGCAATAGTGTTAAGAGAAACACTTTCATTTTTTGAAAATTTACTCATAGTTTTAGAAGAAATATTTAATTTGTCTTGTAAATATTTTTTTGTAATCTTTTTTTCTTTTAATAATTCATTAAGATGATATTTTATTTTCATTTCTATTTCCCCTTGTGTATTAATTATAGATTAAAACTTTACTTTAATAAAGTTTTAATATTATAAAATGTATAAAAATAAATATTTTCTTATATTTGAAAGCATATTTTTATCATTAAAATTAATAATATATTTCTAGCGGAAAAGAAAATTCTTATAATACTAATCAATTTTCTATCATTAATCTTAAAAATGAACACTTTTAAAACTTCTAATTGTAGCTTATAATCATATGATAGTTAGAAAAAAAGGGGTTTTAATGTTAGAGCTAGGAACATTAAGAGAATTAAACTTATTATCACTTTGTTTGAGATTGCTTTTAGGAATTTTATTCAGTGGTTTTTTAGGTTTTTCAAGAAATATCAAACAAAGGCCTGCAGGAATAAGAACTTATATGTTAGTTAGTATAGGTGCTGTTATGACTATGACCTTAGCACAGTTTGAATATTCTATGATCAATACACTTTGGAATGATGCATATCAGCAAATAGGAATTGGCTTAGATTTAAGTCGATATGGTGCTCAAGTAATTAATGGTATTGGTTTTTTAGGAGCTGGTTCAATTATTTTATCTGGGAACAGAAAAATAAAAGGTATGACTACAGCTGCAGGTCTTTGGGCTTCAGGTTGCATGGGGTTAGCTCTTGGTGCAGGTTTTTATGAAGGCGCAATTATTGGTTTTTTAATATTATTTCTATGTTTATCACTTTTGCCATTTATCGAAGATTCGATTTTATTAAAATCAAAGAATATGAATGTTTATATTGAGTTTAGATCAATTAAATCTCTAAAACATGTTATTGAATTAATTAAATCTTTAAATATTTCAATATTTGAAATGGATATTGTAAATAATTTTGATAATCCAAATACTTTAATTGGAGCTAATTTTTATATGCAGCTTAGTAAAAAGAATATAAAACACTCAGAAATATTAATGGCATTATCAGAATTTGATGAAATTTGTAATGTTGAGGAAATATAGGGGAATATGATGGAATATTTAAGACAGTTTAATTTAATTTCAATTCTTATTAGATTGCTTTTAGCAATGGTTTTAGGTGGATTAATTGGATTAGAGAGAGAAACAAAAAGAAGACCTGCTGGATTTAGAACTCATATTTTAATCTGTGTAGGTTCAGCACTTACTACCCTTACATCTCAATATTTATATTTAGAATTACATATGTATACTGATCTTGCGAGATTAGGTGCTCAAGTTATAGCTGGTATGGGTTTTATCGGTGCCGGAACTATTATCATTACTAAAAGAAATGATGTAAAGGGATTAACAACAGCAGCAGGGCTATGGACAACTGCAATTATTGGTTTATGTCTAGGTGCTGCTTATTTTGAAGGTGGTATTGCTGCAACTGTAGCGGTATTGTTCATTGAATTAGTTTTAAAAAAGTTTGAATATAAATATATTAGGAAATATATGCAAGTTATTTTTTATATAGAATTTAGAAAGAAAGGAACTATTAAAGAAATCTCTTCAATATTTGAAAATAATAAAATGACTATTGTTGATATGGAAATGAATAAAGTAAATAAGTTAAGAAAAGCTTTTATTACTATTAAAGTAAAGAATTCTAAACTGATTGATAATGTAATTGATGAGATATCCGTTGTAGAAAATGTTGAGTTTGTAGATACTTTAACTCAATAGTTTTTTATATATTCTTAAAGCTTTATATTTTTAAAGCTTTAAGAAATATATATAAAGATGGGTGATCTTTCTATTTTGAAATATCTATTTGTTTAAATATATTATTTCTTATATTTTTTATTGAGACATGTTCTAGTATCATAGAAAGTTCTTTACTATTTAATAAAATATTTTCATTATCTGTTAAAAAAATATTATTCTCAATATTTAATTCTTTAATACTATTACCATGAATAAATAATTCATCATTTAAATAAATAGTATTATTTTCTATAGTAATTTTATTTTGAATATATCTATCTTTTACAAATGAATTAGTTTCTTGTTTTATATCAAAAAGGGCAGCGCCCCATGTATGAGTTTTTTTCCCAGATATAGTATTGTTTCTAATTACTATATTATTAGATCCTCCCGATTCGAACCAGAAATTCATATCACAACAGATTTGAAATGCAGCTCCTATTGCATTAATTATATTATCTTCTATTAGAACATCTTTTCTAGTTTTTAAGAGAATTCCTCTTGCTCTATTTTTTTGTACAACATTTTTTTTAAAAATAAGAGAAGGGAAATTATCTAAATTATCAATACAATAATCAATGTTTTCACTGAATTGATAATCTTCGTTAAAAATTAATTTTATATATTGGTTATTTATTATTTCTTTATCTTTTAGAGTTACTATTGCTTCTTTTAACAAGGTCTTTCTATTGCTTATTTCAAGCTTTGCACCTTTTTCATATTCAAAAATACCAAAATGTTGAAAATGTCCTATTTTTGTAATTATTGTATTATTATTAATTATTTTATCTATTAGTAAATAATTTCCATGTACATTTAAAGCGTCATCCATCTGATTTTCAAATATGCAATTTGTTATTTTTATTAAGCCTTTACAACCTACACAGTGAATTGCATCAGCATTTGCAGAAACAACTCTTTGTTTTTCAATATTTTTAATTACATTAAACTTTGTAATATCTAGATTTTCACTGAATTGAGCTGTTACAGCCATTGCACCACAATGATAAACATTAATATTCTCTAGAGAAATATTTTTACTTCTATCTATTGTGATAGCTTGAACAAATCTTTGTTCATGTTTAACTACTAAAATATTATTAAGGGTACAAATTTGTTTAAATGGATAATCTATTTGTAAAATATTCTTGGTTATTTCTTTTCCATATATCTTATCTTTAATAAAATAATCAACTGCATTATCAATTGGTGCCATACTCTTACTATCGAATTCAAGCATACCCCAACACCAATCGCTTTCATAATTAACCCCGCTAAATACTATATGATTATCTCCTTCAATATGGTAGGGATATTCTTCTCTATCTATTTCAATATGAATATATGAATTAGTAGCTTTTATAATCTTCCCCTGAGTATACATAGCTCTTTTATAATCAATTGATAAATTTTTTATTATAATGTTTTGTGAGTGTTCAATGAAAAATGGAGAAATTCTTCCTTCAAATATAAATAAAGAACCATTGCCATCTATTGTGATATTTTTCATATCTGATATAGAGAATGCTATATCCTGAATTCCATGATCATTATTAGTAACAAAGTGATACTTTTGAGTAGAGTATTTATTTTTAAATATATATGTATCTTTTTTAAAGGATATATAGATGTTTTCTTTATTACTAGATTCTATAGCTTTTTTAATTACATAGGTTATATCTTTTATTTCACTATTTTCTATTAATTTTTTATCTATAGTTATTTTATTTATCATGTTTCTCTATATCCTTTTTATTATTTATTTAGTTGAAATTGTTAATTTAATTTGATTATAAATATAAAAAAGTTGAAATAAATAGTGTATTTTGATAATTAAAATAAAACAAAAAATAATCCACCCTAATGTAAAAATAATCCACTAAATCAAAATAATAGATGATTTTTTTATTGAATAAACAAAAAATATATCCCCTAAATGTTATAAAAGTCGAGTTTCGCGATTTCAAATATGCATCTAATCTAATGTAGAATTATAATTAAAAATTATTCATTTATTGGAGAGAAAATGATAAAAAAGCAGAAATTAACATATAGGAACTTTTATTTCTATTTAATCTTAATTGCTCCTTTAGCAGCAATTTATATTACTTTTTTTCTAATTCCTGTATTTCAAAGTATGTATTTTAGTTTTACCAATTTTGATGGTTTAAATCCTAATGCAAGAATTATTGGATGGAAGAATTTCCAAGTAGCTATAAAAGATAAGAATTTATATGCAGCATTAGGCAATACAGTGTTTCAAGCTATAGGTGTTACTATTTTACAAAATGTATTATCTCTAACTTTAGCTGTAGGTTTAAATAAGAAATTCAAAGGTCGTGGTTTTGTTAGAACTTTAATTTTTGCTCCATGTATGTTAGCTCCTGTAGTAGTAGCTTATTTATGGCAATTTATATATAGTCCTGCCGGATTATTAAACACCATTATTGGTGGAGATAAAGTTTGGTTAGCAGATGCTTCTTTTGCTCCTTATGGAATAGTAATTGCGCATTCTTGGATTTGGATGGGATATACAGCAACTATTTATTTAGCAAACTTGCAAAGTATTAGTTCTGATATTATGGAAGCAGCTAATATTGATGGTTGTAAAGGTTTTCAATTATTTAGACGTATTACATTCCCTATGTTAGCACCATCTTTTACTATTAATGTTTCACTTGCATTTACAGGTAGTTTAAAAATATTTGACTTAGTTTATGCAATGACTGATGGTGGTCCAAACGGTGCTACAGAAACGCTTTCAACTTATGCTTTTAGAAAAATGGGTACAAACCTAAATGGATATGCTTCTGCAATTACAGTACTTATGATGATATTTATAGTAATTACAGGACAAATCTTAACTCAAGCATTACAAAAACGTGAAGAGGCAATAGTCTAATGGTAACAAATCAAAGATCAAATAGAATAACAGTAATTTTAATATATATAGCAATGGCAGTAATCTTTTATCCTATCGTAATGATGGTAATGATTTCTTTAAAAAGTGATGCAGAATTTTTAAAGAGTCCATTTGGACCTTTATTAAGTGCACAATTTACAAACTATGTAACAGCTTTTAAAAATATGAATTACTTAACTTCATTGAGAAATAGTTTAGTATTAACCTCTATTTCTGCTGTTACTGGGTCTATTTTATATGCAATTACAGCTTATGCTATATCTAGAGCTAAAGCTGCTAGAAAGTTTTTTAAAGGTGTAGGAGTATTTTTCTGGGTTGGATTAGCACTTCCTATGCAAGTAATAATGGTTCCATTAGTATTATGGATGAAAACTCTTCATTTAGGTGGGAGTATGCTTGGATTAATTTTGGTATTTGTCGCTACAAATGCAGCTTATGGAGTATTTTTCTTTACTGGTTTTGTTGCTACAGTTCCAGTATCCTTAGAAGAAGCAGCTACAATAGATGGTGCATCTCCTACAGCAATTTTAGCAAAAATTATTATGCCATTGTTAAAAACCCCAATAGTTACTTTATTAATAATAATGGTTTTAAGAGTTTATAATAATTTCTTATTCCCTTTAATTTTATTGCAAGGTAAAAATTCAAGAACTTTACCACTTACAATCTATTTCTTCAAAGGTGATGAGATTGTATCTTGGAATATTATGTTCGCAGCAACAACCCTAACAGTATTACCATTGATGATATTTTATTTCATATTCCAATCACAAATTATTGATGGAATGTTGAGCGGTGGTGTGAAAGAGTAAAAATTTCCTCTATATTTAAAAAGAGGAATTTATGATAACAAAATAATGTTTTTATAAAGGAGAAAATTTTATGAAAAAAATTATGGCATTTTTATTGGTAGCTACAATGTTAATTGCTCCAGTATTTGCTAGTGGTGCTAGTGAAGAAACCTCAGCAGCAGGTAGTAGTGAGAAACCTGTTGAATTATCTTTTTTTGGATTTAAGACAGCAACTCAAGCTGAAATCGTTAAAACTTTAATTGCAGAGTTTAATGAAGCTAATCCTGATATAGTAGTATCTTATGAAGGATTAACTAATCCTGGTGGATATCAAAATGTTCTTACAACTAGATTAGCATCTGGCCAAGGTGATGATATCTTTATGAGCAGTACTAGTTTCTTAAATAAGATTGAACAAAGTGGTTATACTGTTGATTTATCAGATATGCCTGTATTAGAAAAATATACTGCAAACATGCAAGTAGGGGAGACAGTTCCAGGTCTTGCAATGGCAACAGCTCTATTTGGTATGTATACAAATAATGACTTATTAAGAGAATGTGGTATTGATAAAGCTCCTCAAACAAGAGATGAATTCTTACAAGCATGTGAAATCTTAAAAGAAAATGGTAAAACTCCAATTGTTGCAGGAAGTAGTGATGGAACAGGTGCTGCTATCTTTGTTATGACAAGAGGTTTTGAAGATATGTATTTAAATCAATCAAAAGATGCTAAAAAAGCTGATATCAAAAAAATTGATAATGGCGAAATGGAACTTGGTAAAGTTTTAGCAAAAGGCTTTGAATTTGATGAATTACTAAACGAAAAAGGTTATATCGATGGTGAAAAATCAGTTGTAATGCATCCATTTACTGATGGTACAACAGCTTTTGCAACAGGTGATGTTGGATTCTTCTTAATGGGTAGTTGGGCAGTTTCTTCAGTTAGAAAAGCAATGCCAGATGTTGATGTAACTTTCGGTGGTGTTCCTGTAAGTGATAAAGCTCCAATTGTATTAAGTGATGCAGGTGTTAGATTATGTATTAATAGTTCAAGTAAATATCCTGAACAAGCAAAACGTTTTATTGAATTTATGACAAGTACTGAAAACAATAATAGATACTGTGCTGATCAAAACTCATTCACTGTTTTAAATGATGGTACAAGTACAAGTGATCCTATGGTACAAGATGCAGCTGCTGTACTAAAGAGTGGTAGATTCTTACCTTGGGCAGATACAAGTTATAGAAATATTGATACTTGGGCATTAGCTAAACAATATGGTTCAAACGTATTTGCAGGAGAATCTGCAGCTAAAGCTATTGCTGATTTAGATGAAACTAATAATTTAAATTTATCTCTTAAATAAAATTATACAATGACAAAACATAATTCAGCCTCTAATTAATTAGAGGCTGTTTTGCTTAAATTGCTATTATAAAAGATTTTAATTTGATAATAGAGATGATATGCTATCATAAAGATGGGAGGACTGATGTATAAAGTTTTAGTAGTTGATGATGAACAATGGATTAGAAAATGGTTAGTCAAAATAATCCCAACCTTCTCTGATAATGTTGAAGTAGTTAATTCTTTTGATAATGGTGAAAATGTTATTGAAGAAATTCAAACACATGATATAGATATAGTAATTAGTGATATTAGAATGCCAATAGTAGGTGGGCTTGAATTAATTAAAATAGCTAATGAAAAAAACCTTAAAACTAAATTTATATTAATCAGTGGATATGATGAATTTGAATATGCTAGAAGTGCTCTTAAATTAGGTGTCGTTGATTATTTACTTAAACCAATTGAGAAATTAGAGTTAAAAAAAGCCCTTCAAAAAACAATAGGTTTAATAGAAAGTGAAAAAAATAGTAAAGGAAGTTCTGATCTAGTACAAAGTGCAATTTATAAAATATTAAGCAGATATATTTACGATGGTGATGAGACTGAACTTAAAAATATAAAAAATATTTGTACTAAAAATGGTATATCTTATGACTATATTAAAATTGGTATAATTCAATCAAATTATATTAACAGTGATGAACAAATAGTCAAAGAAGTATTAATTAATAAAATGAAAGATAAATTAATAAAAGATCTTAAATTGTTAATTTTTGTAGACAGTTTGAATTATTTCTATATTATTTTTCATCAAGGAAGTGTAGATAATCTAGAAATCTTGTTTGATAATTTAAATAGGGAATTAGAAAACCAAAATGGTAAAAATATTGCAAAAACAATCTATAGCCCTTGGTTTAGAGATACTGAATCTATCCCTTATTATTATAAAGAAATGAAGATAAAACTAGAGAACTTGAATCAACTAAATATAAATACAAGTAAATCAAAGTTAGAAGAAATTAAAAATCATTTAAATAAATATATTTCAACTCATGATGAAATTTCTATTAAGAACTATATTGAATTTATAAAAGAAGAATCTTTAGAAGAAATTATTAATGTAGATGATGTTAGAATTATGTTGTTTAATTATATAAGTAATATAATTAATGAGTTAAATGATATTAATGATGAGTCTACTAAAAAATATATTAATGAAGGATATGATTTTTGCATAAAAGTTTATAATTATTCAAATCTAAATGCTATGTTTGATTGGATTGAAGATTATTCAATTAGAGTAATTAATTTTTTAACTCAACATGAAATTTTTGATGTTTCTCAAATCGTAAAACAAGTATATAAACAAATGCAAAATGATTATGGGAAAGATTTAAGTTTGTCGGTAATTGGTGATAAATATAAAATAAATTCTAGTTATTTCAGTAAGAAATTTAAGGAACAAATTGGTGAAAATTTTGTTGATTGTTTAACTAAGATAAGAGTTGAAGCATCAAAAGAATTGTTGTTAAAAACTGATAAACCTATAAAAGATATTGGCATAGAGGTAGGATTTAAAGATTCTAAATATTTTAGCAAAGTTTTTGCATTAAATATGGGAGTCAGTCCTTCTGTTTTTAGAGGCGAGAATCGAAATAATATATGATAAATTTAAAAAGTAGGATAGGAAAAAGAATTTTCTATTCTTTAATGCTAGTTTCAGTAATTCCATTAGTTGTTATGTTTATATACATATCAAGTGCATACTATGGCAATTTAAAAGCAGCTACTATTGAAAGAGAATTAATGGTTCAAAAACAAAGTGCAGAAAATTTATCTGTTTTTTTACAAAAAGCTGAATTTATTACAAACGAATGTTATGACCCATCAATTCAAGATATACTTGATAGACCTACAATTACATTAATAGATCAAGTAAATAATCAAAATCAATTAATGAATTTCTTTAATATTAAAATGGATTTATTCAATATCATTGATAAAATGGATAGTATTTCTATTCTTGCTAAAGATGATACGCTTTATTACATAAAAAGAGGTACTGGAAGTATTTTAGAAGATCCTACTTTATTCCCAAACAAAGAGACCTTTAAAGCAATTTCAATAGATAAACTTGATAAAGCTTATAAACATCAAATTCTTTTTAGTGATAATAAAGGAGAATTATATTTAGCTAGGCAAATAAAAAATCCTGATACTAATACTTATTTAGGTATTATTTTATTACAATTTAGTGTTAATAGACTCTCTGAATTATTTCCACTTCATTTAGTAAATGAAGATAATCATATGTTAATTACTAATAATGACGGTGAAATCTTATATTCTGATTTGGGTTTAAATGCTTCCTCTTTAGAAGAATATAAAGAATTAGAAAAAACTAATAAATATTTAATCAATAATATAGATTATAATAAACAAGGTTTTAATATTTCATTGTTAGTAAATGAGCGAGATCTATTGAGAGCAGTAGATAAGCTTAGGGCAATTACTATTTTATTAATAGTATTAAGCTATATAGCTGTAATTATAATTGCAAGAAAAATTTCTCAAAGTTTAGTTAGACCGATTGCCAAAATTAGAAAAGGGATTGATAAAATATCTAGTGGTGATTATTCCTATAAATTAAATATTGAAAGTACTGATGAATTAGGTGATGTTGCTAAAGCTTTTGAAAATATGTCAAATAAAATTGATGTATTAATTAACGAAGTATATGCAACTGAATTAAGTGAAAAAGAAGCAACAATAGCTTCATTAACATCTCAAATTAATCCTCATTTTTTATATAACACTCTCGATATGGTAAAAAGTATGGCAGAAATTGAAGGGAATGAGGATATAAGTGATATTGTAAAAGCTTTATCAGTACTTTTTAGATATTCAACAAAAACTGATAGACTTATAGTAACTGTAGCTGAAGAAATTGCTAATTTAGAAAATTATATTAAAATAATTGATGCTAGATTTGGTTCTAAAATTAGATTCAAAATACATTGCCCTGATGAAGTTAAGAATTGCAATATAATTAAACTATCTCTACAACCCTTAGTTGAAAATTCTATCCAGCATGGATTATTAGAAAGAAATAATAGTGGGACTATTATTATAAATATTACAAAAGAAGATAATTATTTAAAAATAATAGAACAAGATAATGGAAGTGGTATGAAAGTAGAGGAGTTTAATAAACTTCAAAATGATTTAAAGCTAGGTAAAACAGTAAAATCAAATAAATATGGTGGTGTTGGAATTAGAAATATAAATGAAAGAATACGACTATATTATGGTGAAGATTATGGAATTAATATATTTAATTATCCAGAAAATGGATTAAAAGTTGAAATGATTATTCCTTTATATCAGTAAAAAATAAAAACTAATTATAAAACACATATATTACTAATTTTAGTCAAAATAAAAGGATAGAAACTATAATTTTTATCCTTTTTTGTTGCTTTTTTAAAAGTTATCATAGAATTGGATAAAGAATAATAAAGTAAAAAATAAACTTAGGACTATATATGTCAAAAAAAAAGAATGTTTTGTTAATAATCGCTGATCAGATGCGTTTTGATACTATAAACGCATTAGGTTATGAAGATGTAATTACACCCAATCTAGATAGATTAGTAAATAGTGGTTGTAGTTTTACTCATTGTTTCTCTTCTAATCCTGTATGCATGCCAGCACGTCATGATTTATTAGTAGGCCTTCCATCTTCTTCACATGGATATTTAGCAAATAGAGAAATGCCAATAAAAGATTATGGACTTCCTACATTACCTAGAATATTTAGTGAGAACGGATATAGAACAGCAGCTATTGGGAAAATGCATTTTTATCCAGCAACAATGCATCATGGATATAGTGAAATGCATTTAATGGAAGAATTGCCAAAGGTTAGAGAGAATGATGAATATGCAATGTATCTAAAAGAAAATGGGGAAGAACAAATTCAAAATATTCATGGAATTAGACCTGCTCTTTATCATGAACCACAAATAGCACAAGTAGATTATCCTTTATATGAAACAAATTGGATTAAAGATAGAACAATAAAATGGCTTGAAGATAATAATAACAATCCTTTTTTTCTAGCTGTAGGTTTCATTAAACCTCATCCTCCATGGGATATCCCTAAAGGCTATGAAAATTTATATAAAGATAAAAAGCTAAGAAAATCAGTTGAAAAATCACGTTTGTTTTTTGATCATCCTGAACATAATATTTGGTATGGTGACGATGATAGTGAAGAAGAAAAAGAGAAGATTAGAAAAGCATATTATACTTCAATTACATTAGTTGATGAGAGTGTTGGAAATATTTTAGATTATTTAGAGGCTAATAATTTAGTAGATGATACCTTAATTATATTTACAGCAGATCATGGTGAAATGTTAGGAGATAAAGGTTATTACAGTAAAGAACTTCCTTATGATGGTTCTGTTAGAGTGCCTTTAATCATGAGTAATAAACACCTTTTTAAACAAAATAGTAAAAATAATGATTTAGTTGATTTAATTGATATATTCCCTACATGTTTAGAAGCTGCAGAATTACCTATTTTAAAAAATCTTTATGGGTCTTCTTTACTTGATACTAAAAAAGGTAAAGATAGAGAGTATGTATTTAGTGCAAGTGGTTTTCTCTCTACTAAACGATTTGTTATGTGTCAAAATAAGAAATATAAATATGTTTATCATTATAATGGTGGTTTTGAAGAAATCTATGATTTAGAAAATGATAAATATGAAATTAATAATTTAATAAATGAAATGTTACTTTCTAAAGAATTAAAAGAATTTAGAGAAAAAGTATTATTGTATGAAAAAGAATGGGGTCCATCTAATTGTGTTGTTGATAATAAATTAGTTTCTTTTGAAACAGAGATGTTTGACCCATCCGTTCATGGTAAATACCATAAATGGAGTAATTTACAATTCCAAAAATTTATAGAAAAAGATTTTAGAGATAGAAAAAAACAATTTTTATGTGAGTTTGATAAAGCAATGAGCCATAAGGAATTTGAAACATCAAATCTTGAATATAAAAAAATGTTTAATGAATGCTTAGAACAATTTAGTAATGATACTTTAGAAAAATATTAGAGGGGATGGGAAAATGAAAAAGAGGCCAAATATATTATTTATTATGACAGATGAGCAAAAAGCTAATTGTATTGGATATAATAATAAAGATGTAATAACTCCAAATTTAGATGCACTTAAAAATGATAGTATTAATTTTTGCAATGGATATACTACTAATCCAAGTTGTGTCCCAGCTAGAGCTGCGATGTTTAGTGGGAAATATCCTTCTCTCTGTGGTGCTCCTGCCTATATTACCCCTTTAGAATCTAATGAGACAACATTTATGACTAGGTTAAAGAATTCTGGATATCATACAGCTGTATTTGGTAAACAACATTTTGCTGGTGCTGATGTTGAACATGGATATGTTGAAGAGACAATTGTTGATAATCATTATCCTCATTTTGATGAAGAAAATGCATATACTAGGTTTTTAAAAGCTAATGGATTTAGTAAAAATGAAGAGCTTTTAGAAATAGATGATAAGTTTACTTGGAAATGGATAGCTGATGAGAAATATCATGTAGATGCATTTGTAGGTGATAATGGTGCAAGATGGATAAAAGAAAATGCAAATATGGATAAACCTTGGTTTTTTACACTTAGTTTTCTAGGACCTCATCAACCATATAATGGAATTAATTTGAGCACAGAATCATTATATGATGAAACAGAATTCACATTACCAAAGTCAGTTCAAGATGACTTAAAAAATAAACCTAATTATTATATGGATCAACTACTAACAGGAAGTGGAAATCCTGGACAAATGCCAGTAATTAATGCAACTGAAGATCATATTAGACATACTCTAAAATCTTACTATTCTACTATGAGCTTTATAGATCAAAAAATAGGAATAGTAATTGATGAATTAAAGAAGAGTGGACAATATGATAATACAATAATTTTCTATACATCTGATCATGGAGATTACATGGGTGAATATGGAATGTTTGGTAAAGGTCAATATTTATCACAAGCTCTAATGAGAGTCCCTTTACTTATGAAACCTGCTATTAAAGATTTTGAAGGTAGAGATGATTATCGAGTTGCTTATAACTATGATATCGCTCCTACTTGCCTAGCTGCTGCTGAAGTAAATATTCCAAAAGAAATGACTGCAAAAAGTTTGTTGCCTTTGATAAAGAAAGTAAACTTAACAAGAGAAGAAATTGATCATCAAATAACATATTTAGAGGCAAGTAATGTGAGAGGAATAATAAGAGATAATTTTAAATTATATTATTACTGTGACAGAGAATATGGTGAACTATATGATTTAAAAAATGATCCTGAAGAGAGATTTAATTTATATAAAGAAGATAAATACTTAAAAGTAAAATTAGAATTAAAAGAATTGTTATTAGACAAATTAATTTACTTAGGTAGAAATTCTTCAAGCCCTTGGAACTATAGTGCTCCATTAATATAAGTGAGAAACAATGAGTAATAAAAAAAAATATAATGTGTTACTAATTACAAGTGATCAACAACATTTTGATACAATAGGTAAATTTAACAAAGAAATTAAAACGCCAAATCTCGATAGATTATGTGAAAGTGGTACCTGTTTTGATAGAGCTTATACTGTAAATCCAACATGTACTCCAGCAAGAGCAAGTATAATTACAGGTAAGTACCCATCTCAACATGGAGCTTGGACTCTTGGAACAAAATTAGATGAAAATTGTACAACAATAGGTGAGCTAATGCAAAAAGAAGGTATTAAAACTTCATTAATTGGTAAAGCTCATTTTCAACCTTTAGAAAGCAATGATACTTATCCTAGTTTAGAAGCTTATCCAACTCTCCAAGATATTGAATTTTGGAAAACATTTGATAAAGATTTTTATGGTTTTGAAGATGTTAAACTTGCTAGAAATCATACCAATGAATCTCATGTTGGACAAAATTATGTTGCATGGTTAAAAGAAAATGGGTGTGATAATTATAAAGATTATTTTTTACCACCTACAGGGAATATGGATATTAATCAAAAATATATTTGGGATATACCTGAAAAATATCATTATGATAAGTGGATTGCAGAGGAAACTAATAACAAACTTGAAGAATATAGTAAAAATGGTAAGCAGTTTTTTTGTTGGGCTAGTTTTTTTGATCCTCATCCTCAATATTTAGTCCCTAAAAATTGGGCTAATATGTACGATAGTGAAAGTTTAACTTTACCAAAATTGGTTGAAGGTGAATTACTAAATGCTACTGATCTACATAAATTAACTCAAGAAGAGAATCCTGATTTCTCAAAATATAGTGATAGTGGTTGGGCAATTCATGGATGTCATTCTCAATTAAAAAATGAAAAAGAAGCTAAAAAAGAATTAGCTATTTATTATTCTATGGTTAGTTTAATGGATAAGTATATTGGGAAAATATTAGACAAACTAGATGAACTAAATTTAACTGAAAATACTCTTATTGTTTTTACAACAGATCATGGTAATTTTATGGGACAACATGGGTTGTATGAGAAAGGGCCTGCAGTTTATGAAGATGCTATAAAAATTCCATTTATTGCATCTCTTAAAGGTGTTATAAAAGAAAATGTTGTAAATAGTTCATTGCAAAGTTTAGTTGATTTACCAATAACTTTCCTAGATTATTGTAATCTGTCCATTCCCTTTGATTTTACTGGTGTTAATC
The DNA here is from genome assembly GCF_050031695.1 of Pleomorphochaeta sp. Taxonomy (GTDB): domain Bacteria; phylum Spirochaetota; class Spirochaetia; order Sphaerochaetales; family Sphaerochaetaceae; genus Pleomorphochaeta. Next base: position 22,221 of record NZ_JBNAIC010000059.1, read on the forward strand.
AGAGATTAGTTTGGGAGGGTAAAAAGGAAAAAGCTAGAGAACATATAATTTGTGAGCACAATCATGAAAGAAATCTTATTAATATGAGAGTGTATGTTAATAAAAGATATAAACTTGTAATTTATTACAATAATAAACATGGAGAACTGTATGATTTAGTAAATGATCCTAATGAATTAAATAATCTTTGGGATAAAGAAGAATATAGTAAGCTCCAAAAAGAATTGATGTTAAAATATATGTGGGCAGAATTAGAAAAGGAAAGTTTGTTTATGCCAAGAATTGCTCATGCTTAACAAAATAGAATAAAAGTGTAAAAATAAAAATACTAATTTATAATTATGAACTATAATAGTTATAAATTTTTTATAAATTGGAAAAAAAATATTTATTTTCATCAAATAGATGCTTTATATATTTGTTACATGTAACTAATTGTGTATACTAAATATCAAGTAGAATAAATTACATAGAATAGTATTTTCGTGATATAATTTATTTGAAAGATTTTAATATAGGGAAAAAGGGGTAATTAATATATCATAGGAGCATTTATTGAATGAAAAGAGAATATATATATTTAAAGATGAATAGGATAGTTGCAGGCGATCATATGGTTTTGCTTTATGAAAATGAAGATTATCATTCAAATACTGATGTTATTGTAGCCTATATTTTATCGCGCATTAATAGAAATGAAAAATGTATATATATAAAAGGTGGATTAAGTACTGAAATAATCATTAATAAATTAAAAAATCTTATAGATTTAGATTCAATACTAAAAAATGAACAACTTTTAATATTAGATAAAGAAGATGCATATTCAAAAAGTGGAACTTTTAATGCTAGAAAAATGATAGAATTAATTAAAACTATGTCTAAAACTGCCCTTGCTGAAGGTTTTAGTGCTTTAGCTATTACTGGAGAAATAAGTTGGGTTTTAAATTATAATGATGGTTTTGATAGGATTATGGAATATGAATATTTACTTAATGAGGAGATTTTTAATTCTTATCCTGTTTCAGCTATTTGTAGATATAATATAGATTCTTTCTCAAATAAAATGATCAAAAATATAATTGAAGTTCATCCAATTATTATTTATAGAGGTCTAGTTCACGAAAACCCATTTTATTTTGATGTAGTTGATTCTGATTCTGTAGATCTTGATAAATTTCAAGTTGATTCAATGTTAAACACTATTGAAAAGTTTACGTCAACAAAAAGTAGATTTAAATCTGAAATTGAAATTAAAGAAAAACAATATCAAGAGCTCCAATTAAAAGTTTTAAAAGATATGATAATAACATTAACAGGTCTTTTAGAAATCCATGATGTTTATACTAAAAATCATAGTCAAAAAGTTGCAAATTACTCACGTGAAATAGCAGAAGCTATGAACTTGAGTGAGGATAGAATAAATCAAATATATTATGCAGGTCTTGTTCATGATATTGGAAAGGCATTAATACCAAAAGAGGTATTGAATAAAAAAGGTAGATTAACTGATGAAGAATATGAATTAGTCAAATTGCATCCTTTAACAGCTTATAAATCTTTGGTAAAAAATAGTGAGTTAGAAAATTTAGCAAATATTGTTCTAGAACATCATGAAAGATGGGATGGATTGGGCTATCCCAATCATATAAAAGGTGAAGAAATTCTTCTAGAATCAAGGATATTAAGTATAGCAGACACTTTTGATGCTATGACATCAAATCGTCCATATCGTAAAGCCTTTTCTATTGAATATGCAATTTTAGAAATAGAAAAAATGGCGGGTACTCAATTTGATCCTAAAATAGCAAAATTATCTGTAGATAAAGTTTTTAATAAATTATTATAATTTTAATATATTTGAGGTGCAAATGGGAAAAACAACAAAAGTATATTTACGTGAATCTGAAAATTATAGAGAAGTAAGCATAAAAAATGAATCAATGCCTGAGATAAGTAATGAAATTATGGAAAAATGGCAAAGAATAATTAATATAATGGCAAAAATTTTAAAAGTTCCTGCCGGATTGATTATGCAAATAACAAAAGAGTCTATGGTTGTGTTTTTAAAAAGCCAAAATGAAGATAATCCATATCCTGTTGGAGGAAGTGATACTCTTGGTCATGGATTATATTGTGAAACTGTAATAGGGAATAATGATGAGCTTTTAGTTGAAAATGCACTTAATTCTAAAGCTTGGGAAAATAATCCTGATGTGAAACTTAATATGATTTCTTATTATGGCTTACCTATTCATTGGCCAAGTAAAGAATTTTTTGGAACAATTTGTGTTTTAGATTCAAAAGAAAATAAATATAGTGAGAATTATAAACAATTATTAAGTGAATTTAGAGAAGCAATAGAGGCTGATTTGAAGAATCTTATATATGAAGATAAACTAAAATTTTATGCTGATATTGATGTTTTAACATCTTCTTATAATAGAAATAAAATTGAAAAAATTTTGAAAAAGCAATTTGAAAAATCTAGAGAAGCAGGTAGTGTTTTTTCTGTTGCCATGTTAGATATTAATAAATTAAAAAAAGTAAATGATGAAAATGGCCATATTGTTGGCGATAAAATAATTAAAACTTTTGCAAATGCTTTTAAGTCAATAAAAAGTGATAATTGTAGCTTTGGTAGATGGGGCGGTGATGAATTTTTATTAATTTGTCCGAATCATGGTATTGTTGAAATAGAAAAGAAAATGAATAAAGTTTATCCAGATGTAATTAATGAAATGCAGAGTTTAATTAATTATGCTAATTATTGTTATGGATGTGCTGAATTTAAAATAAGTGATGAAAGTTATGAAAAAGTCATTACTAGAGCTGACGATGAGTTATATAAGTGGAAAAAAATATTAAAATCCAAGTAATTAATTTTCATTCTAACTAAAATAAATGTTATATTAAAATAAATTGTTTATATTTATTTGATTAAAGTGTGTAATATAAGAAGTTGTTTCTACTAGGTTGTTTACAATTTCAATATTACATCCAATGCTATTTACAGCTATAATTTTTTCTACTTGAGCATTAAATGCACTTATAATACCACTTTTTGTATCCTCGAAAACGATACTATTTTTGGGCTCAACTTTTAATCTTTTTAGTGCCTCTATATAAATTGCTGGATTTGGTTTGCTTTTGTATGTACCATCATTAGCTATAATTAATTCTCTTTCAAAGAATCTTGATAATTTAAATATTTTTTCATATTCAACCATTAATGATGGATGAGCACTAGTTGCGATAGCTATTTTAATTTTATTTTTTTTTAGATTATATAAAAGCTCTTCAGCTCCTGGTGCAAGTGAAAGTGAACTTTTATCATTATACAAGATTTTTAAGTATTCTTCATCTTTTTCATTTATCAATTTATCAATAGTTTGTTTATCGAATTTCTTATTATAAAGAACTTCTAAAGTCTCAGCAGTCGTTCTTCCGTTTAAAGTGGAATATTCTTCTCTTGTGTATTCTCTTTTTAAATTCTTTTTAATAAAATTGTACCAAGATTGAAAATTAATTTCTGAGTCCCAAAATAGAGTTCCATTGAAATCAAAAATAACTGCTTTATTCATAAAAAATCCTTTTCTTATATATTAGGGTAATATAAAATTAACTTATCATATTTATTTAAATTCAACTACATAATTGAGATGTATTTATATATCTATTTTTAATAAATAAAAGGAGCAAGAAATGATTTTTGATTTTAAGAAAGAATATAAACAATTTTATAAACCTAAAACTAAACCTGAAATTATAAGTATTCCTAAAATGAATTTTTTAGCTGTTAGAGGTACTGGAGACCCAAATGAAGAAAATGGCGATTATAAAAAAGCAATAGCTTTATTATATCCTATAGCTTACAAACTTAAGATGAGTTATAAAAGTGATTATAAAATTAAAGGTTTTTTTGAATATGTTGTTCCTCCTTTAGAAGGTTATTGGTGGCAAGAGGGGATAAAAGGTGTCGATTTATCTAAAATGGAAACCTTTAGTTGGATTTCTATAATTAGACTACCTGATTTTATTACAAAAAAAGATTTTGAATGGGCTATAAAAGAAACTACTAATAAGAAAAAAATCGATTTTTCAAAAGTAGAATTGTTAACAATTGAAGAAGGCTTATGTGTACAAATGATGCATTTAGGACCGTTTTCTACTGAGGCGGAATCTGTTGAACAAATGCATAACTTTATAAAAGAAAAGGGATATGTTTTAGATTTTAATGAGATTAGACATCATCATGAAATTTATTTATCAGATATTAGAAAGGTTGATCCAGCAAAATGGAAGACAATATTAAGACATCCTATTAAGATAAAGTCATAAGTTTTTTAGAGATATTAAATTTATATAAAAGCAAAACAAATTATTGTTTTGCTTTATATGTTATCTAGAAATTAGTATTCTACCCCAATATTTATTTATACAAATATTCTTAATATCTTTTATATTCTCATTGTTTAATTCATCGTAAAATTGTCTATTGTCATCAATTGAAATATAATCTTCATTATCATTTGGATTTATTATTACATATACAGATTCCCCTTCAAATTCTCTTTTAAATATGAATGATTTATGATATTCAATAGATATTTCTTCATAAGATCCTTTTTTTAAAGCTTTAGAATTTTTTCTAATAAAACTTAGTTTTTTTATTACTTCTTCCAAATCATTTTTTTTAGATTTAATTTCATTAATATCGATATATGGTCTTATTTGTTTATCTAAATCAATACCTTTAATTCCTTCAATTCCAAATTCACTGCCATAATATATTGATGGAATTCCAACCATTGTAAATAATAATATATAAATTGTGTATAAATATTGTGGCTTATCAACTAGAGATGCAAGGCGACTTTGATCGTGATTATCTACAAAATTATAAGGTAAAAATGAATTATATATTCCAGAATTTTTATCAAATTGTCGCTTAAGTGAATATGCTATTTCAAACAAGTTTTCTTCATTGTGGCTAGAATAAATTCCTTTAAATAATTCATAGTTTGTTGCTGAATGTAATTTTTGATTGCTGCACCAGTTTCTATAATCTCCATTTACTATTTCACCCATTAACCAAAAGTCGTTTTTCTTATAACTTGTATATTCTCTAAGTTCTTTCATAAAAGTATGGTCTAAACATTCTGCAGCATCTAATCTTAAACCATCAATTTTAAAATAATCTATCCAATATCCAACAGCTTTATATAAATAATCTTTCATATCATTATTTTTTAAATCATACTTTGGTAGTTCTAAGTATCCTGCCCAACTATCATAAGAAAAAGAATCTCCTATAGAATTAGATTCATTAAATCTAAGATTTGAAAACCAAGAGCAATAAGGGGATGCTTCTTTATTTTCAATTATATCTTTAAAAGCAAAAAAGTTTCTTCCACAATGATTGAATACTCCATCTAAAACAACTTTAATATTGTTTTTATGTAACTGTTCTATTATTTCTTTAAAATCTTCATTTGTTCCAAGTCTATTATCAATAGTGTAATAATCTGTTGTATCATAACCATGTGAGATTGATTGAAACACAGGTGAAAATAATACTGTATTACAGTTTAAATTTTTTAAATGTGGAATCCATTTTTCAATTTCCTTTATTCTGTTTATTGGTTGTGAATAATCATTATAGAAAGGTGCATTAACTGCTCCAAACGTAAAAAAATGATATATTGTTGCATCTTGATACCAATATTCCATAATTGTCTCCTTGTATTGTTGAAATACCTACCGTTAGGTATATAAAATCTTTAAAAAAATTTTGTACTATGCATGGATACCATGCATAAATTGATGAACTAATTCTTTTGATAAATTAGAGGATAATTCAAAAGAATTATCTTGTAAGAATAATCCAATATATGTGTTTATTAAGCCAATAAAGCTCCAAGTTAATTTTGTTACATTCTTTTTTAGGTTTGTATGAACATTTGCCATATTAGTAAATGTATCTAATATAATTTGATATTGAATATTATCAAAACTGTGGCTCATTTCATAAATAGGTGATGACTTTGGCATATATTGATTTGATAAAATTATTCTATAAAATTGTGGATTATTTTTTGCATATGTAAAATATGTGTTAATTATTCTATCTAATACAGGATATATATCTTCATGATAATTATTAGGGTTAGGAGTATAATTGCTTATACTTTTTAGTTGATTGTTTAACTCAGTATAATAATTATCTAAAAGTTTATTATATAACCCTTCTTTACTTTTATAATAATAATAAAGAGTTGGCTTTGTTATTTTCGCTTCATTAACTAATTGTTGAACTGACACTCCTTCAAAACCCTTTTGAGAAAAAAGGTTCAAAGCACAGTTCAAAATGTTTGTTTTGTTATCCATAATTAGAATATATACCGAACGGTATATAGATGTCAATTAGTTACTCTTTCTTTTTTATTAAAAAGATTTTTTATAAATTTATAAAACTTAATAAGTAACTAATTGAAATTTATTTTACTTCTCTTATTTGTTAGAAATGTTAAGAATAAGAGAGATTGTCTCTGAATCTTCATTGTCTTTTTTAATAGGTGAGAATCCACATTTTTCATATACATGAATAGCTGCTTTATTGTTTTTATTTACTTGAATAACTATTGATGAAATTGCATCATTTTTTTTAGCATCTGAGATTATTTGATTAATTATCCTAGTGGCAATACCTTTTCTCTGATGTTCTTTACTTACATACATTTGAATTAGTTCAATAGAATTTACAGAAATATTGGTATCAAAAGTCATTCCACAAATACCAATTAATTCTAAATTGCAAAAGGCGCCATACATTTTCCCATTATATGAATCATCTTCGATTAATCTTTCAAAATAAAGCTTTTCTAAGTTTGCTTGTTCTTGATAATTTGATCCAAAGAAGTTTGGATATTCTCTTAATGCTTTTAACCTTATTTCTCTATAAAGTTTTGATTCGTTTAATTTTAATTTTCTAATTGTAATAGTATTCATGAAAAAACCCTTTTTTTTGAATGAAAATATTAAAAAGTGAATTTAGATCCTACGCAAGATAAATTACATACATCATCAAATTCACTAATAAATCTAGAGATGGCATAAATTCCTGTGCAGTGCATAGGAACAATAATTTCAGGGGACATAGCTTTTAAAGCTTCTATAGTTTTTTCACTAACACTTGAGTTTTTCTTAGGAGGAAGATGAAATCCTCCAATAACTCCATATAGTTTATTAATTTTAGTAATTTTTTTTGAGTATTCTATTGTGTTTATAATTCCAGCATGTGCACAACCAGATATGACAAGTAACCCTTTTTTCTTTATGTTTATAACAATAGCTTGGTCATCAAGAATCTTATCAAATTCTTTCTTACCATCTCTTATTACATATGATTCATAATCTAATATTTCAAAATCTGTAACTCTTGGTATTTCACCGGTTACTGCGAATAAAGAATTAGGAGAAATATAAGGTTCTTTTGATTCTATTATGGAGTTTCCATGAGATGTGATTATATCTTTATTTGGGCAATCATTAATAACTGTTATTCCATTATCAACAAAAGACCTACCTGTTAAAAAAACATCAGGGTGTGCTATGACATTTGCAGATTTATCTAATTGAGTGATAACCCAAGGAAGTCCATGAGTATGATCGCTATGTGCATGACTTATTATCAAGGATTCAACTGATTTTAAATCAACTTCTAGTATATCAATGTTGTTTTTTAATGATACCCCATTTTCTGCAGTATCTAAAAGTATATTATGCTTTTTATTATCCTTATATAAACTTATTAATAAACATAAGCTATGTTCACTCATTAATGGGACTTTTAGCTCTTTACCGTTTTTTGAATCCATAGCTCTTTTTACATAAGGTGTGTCTTTTAGAATCCAATCAGCATAGTTATCCATTAATACAGTAATTTCAACTTTATCAACTTCATTTAATATCATATTTAAACCTCATAATAGTATTATTGAATTAAGTTTACTTTTATTTAACATGGGTTTCAATAAAAATATTATTTAAAAATAAATAAAGGACCATTACTTTAAGTAACAGTCCTCTTTTTTTCTAATTGTTCTCTAAATTTTTATTAATTTGTTGCGATTGCAATAGTTGTTGTACTTGTATAAGTACCAGCGGCTAGTTCATCATCAGCTTTATATGATAATTTAAAGCGAGCGATTTCAGCACCTAATAAGTGAACACCTCTTTCGAAAGTTGTTGAGAAAACGCCTACTGATTGAGCTATAAATTTTCCTGAAGCGCTGCTTTTAAATGATACTACTTCACCTTTTGAATCTGATTCATTTGTAGTTGTTGCTGAATCAGATAATTCAACTATTGTTGGATACCAACTAGTATTATAATCACTATCACCATTAGCATCTAAGAAAGCACCTGTTGTAATTGTAGTTGTGAAACCGATATCACTAGGCATATTACCAATTGCAGTTGTTGCAACAGTAAATGCATTAGTTGTTTGCTCTTCTGATGTTAGAGTGATATCTTCAGTATAATCACTTGTATAATTACCTGCGATAGAAGTCATTGAATCATTTAATCTTTGTAATTTGAAAGTGTAATCAGTTTGTTCTGCTGTTGCATCTAAAATAATACTTGGTGAAGAATATGCGAATAATCCAGTGATTGCTATTGTTGCTACTAATAAAGTTGATAATAATTTTTTCATAATTTTGTTTTCCTTTTAAATGTTTTTGTCTTATGGTTTAAATATAAAGCACAATGAGTCTTATGTCAATAGTTTTTTTTAAAAAAAATTATACAAATGGTAAAAATAATAGTTATGTTAGAATACTTTATTATGTTATTTCTTTACAATATAACATTTTAAATTACTTATTTGTTAAAAAAAATTTTTTAAAAAGTTTTAATATAAGTTGTATGTTTATAGTTATAATATTTAAAATAGTAGGTGTTGTGTCGTATGTTATGTAATAAGTTGCCATATTCTGCTAAAGTTGTTACCTTTACTTGATTTATATATATTACTTTTATTAGAAATATTTTTTAGTTGTTTGTTATTGTTAGATTTTTTATCACAAAGCTATCACATAGATGCAATAAAATTGCATATATATATAGAAAGGAAAAATTTGTATGAAAAAAATTAAATATTTATTTGTAAGTATAATTTGTATGATTATATTATTTGGTTGTGAATTATCAACTGGCTTTGATTTAGGTTATTCATTTTATATAACTGAAGTTTCAACTTCTGGTAGTGTAGGTGGTTTATCAGTAGATTATGTTGAATTATATAATAACACTGATGAGGATATTGATTTAACAGGTTATTATTTTGGTGATAGCGAAGGTTATTCTAATTGTTATGAAGTTAAATCAACTCTTAGTTTAAATGAATGGGATTCAACAAATTTAGAATGGGTAAGTACAACAACAACTGATTCATCTGTAATTATTAAAGCAAATGATTATCTACTTATTTTATATTCTAATGATTTTAAAATTGTTGATGAAATTTCAATGACTGAGTTAGTTACTTGGGAAGATGATGGAGAGACTCAAACTGTAGATGATGAATTTTCAAATATTGAATATTTAACTATACCTGAAGGTCTTAAGGGAAGTAAAGCTGAAGGTGTCTATATTTATGATTCAGAGGGAAATGAAGTTACTAATACTTTTACTTATGAAGCTGATGAACAAGAAGATGATCAAGTATTTTTATATATAGATGGAGAATGGGAACAAGGAGAGGCTTCTCCTGGAGAAGCAAATGAATAGATTTAATAAAAATAATAATATAATTAAATTACTATTTAAAATTCTTTTAACTCTTCTTTGTGTTAATTATTTTCTCTCTTGTAGCCTAAGCTTATCTGATTTATATGAAGATGGTGATGATGAAGCTGATGAGAGTGATATTTATTATAGTGAATTAAGTAGTACTTCAGATTGGAGTGATGAAACTCACTCTAAGCTTGATACTGATGAAATTATCGCTAATATTGATATTGTTTTTGATACTTCTACTGTACAAAAAATGAGAATAGTTATTGAGAGTGAAAATTGGGAATTAATGAATGAAAATTTAGATGATTTAAGTGATGAATTAGGAAATTCTACAGATTTTACATCTATTGATAACCCTTTTTTTGTCCCCTGTGAATTGTTTTATAGTCCAGATGGAGAAAGTGAAAATGAATTAGAATGGTATAAAGTTGGAATAAGATTTAAAGGGAATTCAAGTTTATACAATGCAAATTGTAGTAAATTACCTTTTAAATTAGATTTTGATGAATTCGAAGATACCTATGAAGAAATTGATAATCAAAGATTTTATGGTTTTAAACAGCTGAATCTAAAGAGTAATTATGAAGATGAGTCTGAAATGAGAGAAGTCGTAACTTCTCAATTATTTAGTGATTTTGGATTAGTAAGTGCGCATTGCTCTTTTTATGAATTATATATAAATGTAGATGGTGGTGATGAAGAGGATGATATATATTATGGTTTATATACTTTAGTTGAAGAAGTTGATGATACTGTTATTAGTATTCAATATGGTGATGATAATGATAGTGGAAATCTTTATAAACCAGAAGATGATGCTGCAACTTTTGCATCTAATACATATGATGAAGATGAATTTAATCTTCAAACTGATGAAGATGAAAGTTATGAAGATATTTATGAATTATATACTGCTATTAATGATGTAGATTCTGATGATTGGAAAACTAATCTTGAAGCTATTTTTGATGTTGATATATTTTTAAAATGGCTTGCTGCAAATACTGTTTTACAAAATTGGGATACTTATGGTGTTATGTCTCATAATTACTTCTTATATAACAATCCGAGTACTAATAAATTTGAATGGATTCCTTGGGATAATAATGAAGCTTTAGATTCGAATAATAGATGTTTGGATCTTGATATGGAAGAAGTAGATAATAATTGGCCACTAATTAGATATATATTAGATGATTCAAGTTATACAGAGACTTATAAAAGTTATGTTAGTAGTTTTGCTTCAACTATATTCAATGAATCTTATTTAAATCCAATTTATGAATATTATGAAGATTTAATTGAAGAGTCTGTAACTAGTGAAGAATCTGATTATACTTTTACATCATCTAGAGAATTTAAAAATGCTGTAAATGATTTAGAAGATCATACAACAGATAGAAATGATGCAGCTACCACTTATGCAGCTAGTGAATAATAATTTATAATTACTCTATTTCTATATTTTTAATACTTTTAGATAAGATTAGACATATAGAAAAAAGAACTAGTAAAATAACAGTAATATATAATGGAACTAAATTACCTTTAGTATCCATTGGTAATATTGGTAATACTCCTAATGTAATATTACTGGCTGTATGGAATATATGAACAGATAGTAAGCTCTTTCTTGTATTGTTATATATCCAAGCTATAACAATCGAAAGGGCTACTTCTTGAATTAAAAATAGCCAAAAAGGTATAAAATGATGAAAGTTATTAGGGATAAAAAAAAGTGGTAAATGCCAAAATCCCCAAATTATTCCAATTATTATACTAGCTGTAATTGGTGAAACATAAATTTGTAATCTTTTTTGAGCAAAACCCCGCCACCCTGTTTCTTCACCAAGAACACTGGTTAATAAAACATATAAAAAAATTGGAATTAAAATATATATTTTTGATAAATCATTAAAGTAAAAATCAGTAATTTTAAAAGATACTGAAACTCCAATTGCAGTGAAGCATATTAAAGCTGTTGAAAAGATACAAAATATATACCAAACAATATTAAACTTCCAAATTAAAAATGGTTTCAATAATTGTTTAATACCATAATTGCCTTCAATTACTTTGGTTATGATAATAGCAAAAATAATAGGGGAGAAAGTACCAATCATTCTAATAATAGTAATTTCTTTTTTTATAAATATTAGAGGTATCCAACATCCCCAAGAAAAAATAAATGTGAAAAAAAAGAAATATAAAATTGGTTTATTTTTAATGGTTTTTGTGATTAAGTGAGATAACTTCATTGATATTATTCTTTACTTAATCATCTTCATAAAGTTCGTTAATTGTATCCCAGGCTTCAGCGCTTCCTTTTCTTAACTCACATAATAACTTATATTGATTTAATAATGTATTTAGGTGAAGTTTTTTAACATCATTAGGGTTTTCTATTCCCACAACACTTTTTAATTCTTCACTTTCAAGAGAGAGATTTAGAACTCTATTATATTCATTAAGCATTTCTTCTTTAGTTATGTAAAAGAAGTTTTTAACATCTATAAGAAAAGGGGGCATATATTGTCTTCTTTTTAGATCTTCTGCTGTTTTATTAATCATCTCTTGCTTAACATCATTTTCTAAATTTTTATATTTTTCTAATAATTCTTTCATATAATAAATCCTCCTAATATATTTAGGATACTTTTCACTCTTATTAAATGCAAGAAAAATATAAAAGTAATTAATGTATTTTAAAGTTCATCATCTAAAATATATGAGAGAATAGGATCTTCAAAATTAAAAAAATCATAAGATGTATTTTCTACTGAAACATTAGGGAATAGTGAGGCTGAATCATCCTTAGGTAATAAATTGAAGTATTTAGTTGCCCAAGAGATATAGTTTTTAGATGGGAGCTGTGTACTTTTTACTTCTCCATAGTGATTTGGTTTTCCCCCTGTTGCCCCACCAATTAAAATCCCATTATAATCTTTAGATAATTCAATTGCATTCATTAATCCTGAAGAAAAAGTTTTTTCACCTGTAATAACATATAACTTTGAGGAAGCTAATTCATTTTTTAATAAGGAATATAGAGGTTTTATTATTCTAGAATCTCCTCCTCCATTATTTCTTAAGTCTATAATTACTTTTTCTACATTCTCATTCTTGCAGTTTGAATATTGATTTTCTATAAAAGTGGAAAAAGATATTTCTTCATCATTAGAACAAGAATTATATAATATATAAAGAGTATTTTCTGAAGATATATACTTTCCAAAATATTTCTCTTTATTATATTGAAGATAATAAGGGAGAATAGATTTATCAGCTGGATAGTTGTTTGAATAATATATATTCCAATCTAAATCTTTAAATGTAGATAGAGATTTAGATTCTAATTCTATATCTTCTTCACTTCCATCAGGGAATAAAAAAGTCATCGTACACTTCTCTTTTGTAGGTATAATATCTGCCCCATATAAAAGAGAAGGATCAAGTAAACAAGATGGCATCATACTTTTAATCATAAATTCATTTTCATGTGATAAAATAGTTTTTAATATAGAAAAAATGTTTTCAGTATCTGAGGATGAAAAAATTGGTTTACCATTTATTTTTATTAATTCAACACGGGATGGAGATGTAGAAGTCTCAGTTGAAGTTCTTACTAGATGTATATTTTCATTTAATGCTGCAGTAACAAATACACCATCATCTAAAACTACAAGGTTTAAAGGGAAAGCGTCAGTCATTTTTGTACTATATGATGTATGAGCATCATTAATTAATGATGTAAATGTTCTTATTTTTACCCATCTATGCTCATCATCTATGTCTTTACATTCAGTTTTAAGTTTTTCTATTTTATTTTTGTAAGTTTCTTCATTAATACTGTGATAAATATCTTTATGTAAATTAGGAAGTTCATGTTCTAAAAAATATATATCACCTTCCCAATCTTCTAATTCTCCTATCAAATTTGAAGGTAATTGATATATTTCATTCGTAGTTAAATTGCATGCACTTAGTATTAATAAAGCAATAAGTACAAAATACATTACTATCTTTTTTTTAATTGACATTTTACTTCCTAATATATTTATAGTATTTTACTAACTCTTAAATTTTGTTATTAATAATTATAGTATAAAAAAACTATCAATTTAAGAATTATGCATCTATTTTAAATTAGAAAAGATTACTCTTCTCCTAAATATACTATTTGGTTACGACCTAATTCTTTAGCTTTATATAACCTTTTATCGGCAAGATTTATAATCTTTTCTATTGTGATTTGATTTTTTTCAAAAAACAAAGCATCAGAAATGCCTGCACTAAAAGTGAATTTTATTTCTTTATTCTCATAAAAGAAAGATTTATTTCTAATAATATCTAATAGTTTTGATATTTTATGGACTGTTTCATTTCTTGATAAGTTGTAAGAAACAATTACAAATTCTTCTCCACCATATCTACCAATTAAATCAGATTTATCTAAATTATCTAATAATAATTTAGAAAATTCTTTTAAAATTAAATCTCCAGCGACATGTCCATAAGTGTCATTTATATTCTTGAAGTGATCAATATCCAAAATTGAAACAGAAAAAACTAAATTAGATCTATTATATTTTACAAAATCTTTAGATAGCTGTTCAAAAATGTATCTTCTATTATAGATATTAGTTAAGGGATCTAATGATAATAATTTGTTTATTCTAATTAAATTATAATGATTATTATATATATTAGAAACTATCCCTGATATTGTTGAAAGCAAATTAAGATCTTCTTTTTTCCATTCTCTATTTATTTTACACTCATCAAAGCCCATAAATCCTTTTAGTTTGTTATCAATAATTAAAGGATATACAATAATTGATAATATTCCTTGTGGTTCTAAAATAGCAATAATATCTTTAGGAAGTTCACAAATATTATTAGAATAAATTTTCCCATTCTTTTGTAATAAAGGCCTCCATGAAGGAATTACTTCATATGGAATCCCTTGTAAATCGTTAATTTGAGGTTTTATATCTGTATTACACCATTCAAATTCATTACTAGTTAATGAGTTATCTCCATTATCAATAAAAATATATGTTCTAGAAACATGAGTATATTCTCCTATTATGTTTAGAATATCATTTATTTGTTTTTCGAAGTTATTTGTATGTACAGCAAGTAATGCAATCTTAGATAATAGTTCTAAATTTTTCATATATTTCCTTTATTAACATTGAAAAGAAATATTCAGTCTTAATGAATATGTTTTTTTACTATAGAAATATTCTACTATGTAAGATAATTATTAACAAGGATTCTCTTTTTAGAATTACTTTAATAAAAATATTAATAACTATAAAATAACTACTTTATTTCTTCCAGTTTTTTTTGCTTTATACAATCTTTCATCAGCAATATTAATTATTTTTTCAACAGTAGAAGTTTCTTTTTCAATACACATTGAATCAGATATACCAGCACTAAAGGTAAGTTTAATTTTGTGATTTTTGATATTAAAAGTAGTTTCTCTAGTTTCTTTTAAGATATTACATATTTGATTTTTTGTATCATTTTTATCTTTATTTAATGATACGATGATAAATTCTTCACCACCATATCTACCAAAGAAATTAGTATCATCAAGTTTAGATGATATCATTTTAGTTAATTGGATTAATATATGATCTCCAATTATATGACCGTATGTATCATTGATTTCTTTAAAGAAGTCTATATCTAAAATGGTTATAGAAAAAATATCGTTCTTTTTTTTATAGTTATATAAATAAATTTCTAATTGATCAAATATATATCTTCTATTATATAAATTAGTTAAAGAATCTCTTATTGATTGTTCTTTTATTTTTTGTTCCATTTTTCTTTTCTCAGTAATATCTATCATTACTGTTAAAAAATAGTTTTTATTTTCACTTTCAATAATTTCACCAGAAAATAATCCATATAGTATGGATCCGTCTTTTTGACGGACTTCTAATTCAATATTTTTAATAGTACCTTTTTTTGAAAGTTGAACAGCTATAGCTTTATGTTTTTCTGGATTAGGGAATAACTTTAGTTCATCTGTGGTTTTTCCAATTAATTCATCATAAGAATATCCAAGTTTTTCAACAAAAGATGTATTTACATCTATGAATCTCATATCCTCCATGTCGCTAAGCGCCATTAATGCTGGATTATTTTGAAATACTTTTGTAAATTTTAGCAAAGCTTCTTTTTCTTTTGTCATATCCTTTGCTATTCCAAAGATACAATCTTGATTGTTCCATTTTCCTGACCAAATCCTAGTTTCAGCTGGTATTACTCTTCCAGATTTGCTTTTAAAATTAAAAGAACTTGATTTAATTTTACCCTTAAACATTAAATTATATATTCTAGAGGCTCTATTTTTATCTTGTTCAACAATAAAATCAATGATATTCATATGGACTAATTCATTAATACTATATTCTAGATTAGTAATAGTTGCTTGGTTAGCATAAACAATTTCACCATTTTTATTACATACAATTATATAGTCAGTAATTGTATTAAAAAAGTTTTCAAAATATTGTTTATCTTCTTCTATTTTTAAAGAATAATAATAATTATTGTAAATATTAGAAATAATTCCAGAAAGTGTAGCGATAATGTTTATTTCATTTTTTTTCCACTTTCTAAGGATTTTACATTCGTCAAAACCAATGAATCCTTTAAGTTTATTATTTATTTCTAGAGGGTATATTATTATAGATTTTATTTTTTGTGGGCTAAGTATATCTGTGATATCTTTTGGTAAGTTTCTTATATCATTAGCAAATAATTTTTCTTTAGTTATTAGATATTTTTTCAAAGACGGTATATCTTTATATTTTAAAATCTGAAAATTATTGATTTGTGCACTAATTCCTTTGTTACACCATTCAAATTCATTTTTTGTTTCAGAACCATTTTCATTATCTATGAATATGTAAGTTCTAGATACATTAGTATATTCGCCAATGATTTTAAGAACTTTATTCATTTGATAATTAAAGTTGCTAGTATTAAAATTCAATAAAGCAATTTCTGATAACATTTGTAAGCTTTTCATTTTTCCCCTTATAATTTTTCGTTTTTTTATTTAGTTTTCCCCATTAAACTTTGTAGTATTTTACTATAGAAAGTTTTGTATAACAACAATGATATAACCTAAAATGTAAAAAAAAATTGTTATAAATAGTTTAATATTTATCTTTTGTTGTCTTTTTAGGTTCTATTTGTACTTCTAAAATAGTAACAACTTTATGCTATAAAGTATTAGAAATAATAAATACAATTAAAATTAAAAATTATATAAGTTATGATAATATAAAAAAAGCTGTCACAATTTTTTGTAACAGCTTATTTAAGTTAAAAATGAATTAAATACTCATTTTTTTTATTTCTCTATGATTAGTTTTAGGCTCTTGAAGTAATACCATTGTAGATTCTGGTACATCTTCCTTAATCCAAACTGAGGAACCAATTATACAATCTTTTCCTATTTTTACATCACCTAAAATAGTTGCATTTGCATAAATGGTTACATTGTCTTCAAGTGTTGGATGTCTTTTCGCTCCTTTAATAATTTTACCAGAAGCATCTTTTGGAAAACTAAGTGCACCAAGAGTTACCCCTTGATAAATTTTAACATTATCTCCTATTACGGTGGTTTGTCCAATTACAACACCAGTTCCATGGTCAATAAAGAAATAGTTTCCAATTTTAGCACCTGGGTGTAAATCAATTCCAGTTTCTTTATGAGCCCATTCAGTTAACATTCTTGGTAGGATAGGAACACCTGTATTAAATAGACAATGTGCTACCCTATATACTGTTAATGCTTTAATATATGGGTAGGATAAAATAACTTCATGTAGATTTGTTGCAGCGGGGTCGTTATAAAACCCGGCTTCTGCATCAGCTTTTATTTTTTTTCTAATTGTTGGAAGCTCTTGAAAAAGTTTTTCTAATGCTAAATCTGCTTTTTTTCTACTTTCTTGATTTGCTTCACATGAATTATCACATTCGTGATTATATGATAAAAATATTAAATTCGATAAAGTCCATTTTACTGTATTTAATTGGTGCATTACAACTTCTTTAAAAGATTGACCTGCAGCACCTTCACATCTACCAGGAAACATTAATTCTAATAATTCATTTGCACATTTCTCAACACAAATACCACTTGGAAGAGGTTTTAAACCAATGAAATTTGCATTTTCATCAGTAATACGATCAAAACTATCTAAGTATTTTTTGTAATTATCATTCATAAAATATATCTCCTAATTGAAATATATAAAAAAAGCAACAAATAGACAACAAAACCAATGCTTAGCATTGGTAAAATAAAATTATGTTGATTTTATTCTTCTTCAGGAATAACTAATTCATGTATTCTATTATAAAATTTCATAGAAAGTAAAATCGCAATAATTAACTTAATAGTATCTCCTATTAAGAAAGGAAGAACTCCAACTTTAATAGTTTTATCCCATTCCATATTTGTTGATATCTTTAGCCAAGGTACACCAATTAGATATATTGCAATAGTTGCTAAAATGCCACCTATTATAAAATAGGGAAGTTTGTTTTCCTTTTTTTTACTGATATCTGAGAAAATACCTGCAATTATTGTAGATAGAAGCATTCCAAATAGAAAACCGCCTGTAGGTCCTATTAAAGCACCAAGGCCTCCGCCACTTGAGAAAATTGGTAACCCTATTGTTCCTAGAATTAAATAAACTATAAAAGATGTAAGGCCAACTTGAAGACCTCCAACTAATGCTGCAAAAATTACAAACAAAGTTTGTAGTGTTATTGGGACAGGTGGAAGAGGTACTCTTATAAAAGTTCCAACTATAATTAATCCTGTAAATAATGCTGTTATTAATGTTTTTCTTGTATTCATGTGAATGAATATATCAAATAAAAATAATATTGTAAACAATATTTACTAAAATTGGTTAACAATATATTTTATTATTGAATTCTTGATAAAAAGCTAAATAAAATATATTCTAAAAACAATTATGAGTTTAAAAAATGAAGTATTAGATTATTTAGAAAAAAAAGAAGATGAATTTGTTTCTGGACAACAATTAGCAGATAAATTCGGTGTTAGTCGAACTGCTATTTGGAAGGCAATTTCAGAATTAAGAAAAGAGGGTGCTTTAATTAATGCAATAACTAATAAAGGTTATTATTTAGTTAGAGAAACTACTTTGTTGTCTTTTGATGGATTAAAAAAAGTATTACCTGAATATGATATACATTATTTTAATGAGATAGACTCAACTAATACTTATTTAAAACAAATTGCTAATGAAGAGAATGATAAGAAATGTATTGTTGCATCTTCTAAACAGCTTAAAGGTAGAGGAAGACTTGGTAGAGTTTTCGAATCACCTAATGGTGGAATATATTTTAGTTTATTAATAAATTCCCACGATGATAATGATAATAATTTGCTTATTACTAGTATTGCTTCAGTTGCTATTTCTAGAGCTATAAAAAAGGTTTGCAATATTGAGACTCAAATTAAATGGGTTAATGATATATATATTGGAGAAAAAAAAGTCTGTGGTATTTTAACAGAAGGTATTATAGATATGGAAGTAGGTAAAATTAGATCTATGGTTATTGGAATAGGAATTAATTTTTCAACACCAATGTCTCAATTCCCAATTGAAATTCAAGATATTGTTACTAGTATTTATAAGGATGAGGATTCTATTCCTAAACATGTAAATAGAAATCTTTTAGTAAAAGAAATTGCTGAAGAAATCTATAATATTTGGGATAATTTACCAAATAAAGATTTTTTAGATGAATATAGAGAAAAATCTAATGTTTTAGGTAAAAAAGTTACTTTATATAATCGAGATAATACTACTGATATCGCAATTGTAAAATCAATTAATGAAAAGGCTCATTTGATTGTAGAATTACAAAACGGCGAAGAAAAAGAAATTGGTACAGGAGAAGTTACATTAAGAGTAACAAAATAGGCTTTTTTATCTTGAATAGATATTATGATATTTGTATCATAAAGCGACGTAATTAATAACAATAAGGATAAATAAAATGTTGCAAGAAATAAGAGTAGAGTGGAAAACATTAATTGAAGAACAATTAGCTACTTATTATAAAGAAAATATTAGTAAAGACGATGTTAAATTAGCTCCTTTAGCTATACAAGTTCCACCTAAACCTGAATTAGGGGATGTTGCTTTTCCTTTGTTTGCTTATGCAAAACAGTTTAGAATGGCTCCTAATAAAATAGCTCAAATAATTAAAGAAAAAATAGAAGACTTAGATGAAAAACCTTCTGGAGAAATGCTATTAGCAGGCCCTTATTTAAATGTAAGATTAGATTTTTCATCAATTATAGCTTCTTTAAAAGAAAAAGTATTGAATGATGGCGATTCTTATGGAAATAGTAATTATTTTAATAATAAGAAAGTTATGATTGAGTTTAGTTGTCCTAATACTAATAAACCTTTACATCTTGGACATATGAGAAATGATAGTTTAGGTGAAAGTGTATCTGCAATTTTAAAAGCTAATGGTGCTGATGTTAAGAAAGTAAATTTAATTAACAACCGAGGTGTTCATATTTGTAAAAGTATGTTGGCTTATAAAAAATTTGGTAATGGGGAGACTCCTGAAAGTTCAAATATAAAAGGGGACCACTTAGTTGGTAAATATTATGTTAAGTTTGCACAATGGGAAAAAGAAGATCCAACTGCTGTAGATCAAGCAAAAGAAATGCTAGTTAAATGGGAAGAAGGCGATGAAGAAACTATTGCACTTTGGAAAAAAATGAACGGATGGACTCTTGATGGTCTTGCTGAGTCTTATGAAAAGACTGGAGTAAGTTTTGATAAATACTACTATGAAAGTAATACTTATAAATTAGGTAAAGATAAAGTATTAAAAGGCCTTGAAGATGGAGTTTTCTATAAAGAAGAAGATGGTTCTGTTTGGATTGACCTTGAAGAGATTAAGCTCGATAAGAAAGTTTTATTAAGAAAAGATGGTACATCTTTATATATGACTCAGGATATTGGTACTGCTATTAATAGACATGAAGATTGGCCTTTTGAATCATTAGTTTATGTTGTAGCAAGCGAACAACAATATCATTTTAAAGTCTTATTCTATATTTTAGATAAATTAGGATATTCTTGGGCCAAGGATTTACATCATTTATCATATGGTATGGTAAATTTACCTAATGGTAAGATGAAGAGTCGTGAAGGAACTGTTGTTGATGCAGATGATTTATTTGATAATCTAGCTGAATTAGCAAAAAAAGAAATACAAGAAAAAGAAAGAGAGAATTTAGTTGACGGACTTGATAAAACTGCTAATGCAATTGCATTAGGTGCGTTAAATTATTATTTATTACAAGTTGATCCTACTAAAGATATGACTTTT
This sequence comes from Pleomorphochaeta sp., assembly GCF_050031695.1. GTDB lineage: Bacteria > Spirochaetota > Spirochaetia > Sphaerochaetales > Sphaerochaetaceae > Pleomorphochaeta. The sequence continues at coordinate 43,455 of NZ_JBNAIC010000059.1, forward strand.
GATCCTGTAAAAAGTATTTCTTTCAATGGTAATACTGGGCCTTATTTACAATATATGGGTGCTAGAATCTCTTCAATGCTTAGAAAATTTGATGAAGTAAAATCTGATTATTCAGAAATAGAATTTGATGCTTCTTTATTAAATCTTGAAGAAGAAAGAGAACTTGTAAAAATGATTGCTAATTTTCCTCAAATTGTTGAAAAAGCAGGAGCTAATTTTAATCCTTCTCTTGTTTGTTCTCATCTTTATGATATTTCTAAAATGTTTAGTAAGTGGTATCACGATAATAAAATATTAATGGCTGATGATAAAAAGATTGTTGTTGCGAGAATTAATTTAGCAAAAATGGTTCTTCAGGTTATTAAAAATTCATTTAAACTTGTTGGAATCACTTATCTAGAATCAATGTAATAGTTGATTTCTAGTTCATATATATTTATAAGAAATGGTTTTTATTTATTAATAGAGACCATTTCTTTTATTTAGCTGAATATACTTTTGTAAATCTTGTGATATATCTTTCTTCTTCCCATATTAACTCCCCATTATCTAAGAATAGTTCGTTTTTTAAGTATTTTATAAAAGTTGAAGAAAAACTTTCTATAGCTAAATCTAATTCATCGATTTCTAATCTATTTGTTTCGTTTAATATTTCTAAAACTATTCTTGTTTGTGAGATAATCATAAAATCAATTGATAAAGAAATGTCTTTTGCTCTTTTGTCGATGAATTTTTGCATTTCAACTATTCTGTAGAAATTAAATAATGTCCTATTTGCATAAATACTATGCCAATGATCTACAACCTTTAATAATACTTCTTCACTGTTCCCTTCGAAAGAAAAATTTACTTTATTCTTAGCAGATAATCTCTTTCCATATAAATACATTTGATTCGTTAAATCTTCTTTATTTTTATAATGAGAAAAAATTGTGCTTTTCGCTATATCTAACTTCTTCGCTAAATCAGATAAAGAGACATTGTCTAATCCTTTTTTAGCGCCTTCATTAATAAACTCTTTAATTAAACTTAATGCAGTATTTTTGTTTTTCATGATTTAATATTACCGACCAATCGGTAGTTATTCAAGATTTAATTTCTTTATTTAAGTCATTTTATTTATAAATAATACTTGTTAGTCTTTTAGATTATTGATATAAACAATATAGAAAATATAAAAAAACAAGGATGTAGAAAACATGTACGCACTCGTTGAAATTCTCGGAAAGCAGTACAAAGTTGTTGAAGGCGATACAGTTCAAGTTGATTTAGTAAATCAAGAAGCTGGTTCTAAGCTTGAATACAACTCCGTTTTAGCCCTAGTTGGTGAAGACGGTGCTAAGTTTGGTACTCCTTATGTTGAAGGTGCAAAAGTTGTTGCAACTGTTGTAGAAGACATTAAGGGTGAAAAAATCAAAGTTTATAAGTTCCATCGTAGAAAGGGTTATCGCAGAACTCAAGGTCACCGCGAAAAATACTCATTAATCAAGATTGAACAAATCGCAAAGTAAGGAGAAGAGAAATGGCACATAAGAAAGGTGGCGGCTCCTCTAAGAATGGTCGCGATTCAAATTCACAACGTTTAGGTGTTAAACGTTTCGGTGGTCAATTAGTAACAGCTGGTGAAGTATTAGTTCGCCAACATGGTACAAAATTCCACCCAGGTGAAAACGTAGGTTGTGGTTCTGACTATACTCTATTCGCTAAAATCGATGGTAGAGTAAAGTTCACTCAAAGAAAAAACAGAAAATACGTAACTATTGAAGCTGTAGAAGGCACTGTAGTAGTGAATGATTTCACTAACCGCAAATGTCTTGTTAGTGAATAAGAGTACAAAAAAACGGTAAAGGGTTCTTATGTTTGGATTTTCCGACGAAACCTATTTAGACGTTGCCTCTGGAAACGGGGGCAGCGGTTGTGTGTCTTTTAGACGTGAAAAATATGTTCAAAAAGGTGGTCCTGATGGCGGCGATGGCGGTCGTGGGGGCGATGTTGTATTTGTTGTAAAAAACAATTTAAGAACATTAGCACATCTTAAAATGACAAGATCATACAGAGCTGAAAATGGTCACAATGGCTCTTCACAAAGATGTTATGGAGCACAAGGTAAAGATATTGAAATTCCAGTACCTCCTGGAACAGTTGTTAAAGATGCTCAAACTGGTGATATAATTAAAGATTTAACTGGTGTAGATAGATGGGTGTTTTTAAAAGGTGGAAAAGGTGGTTTAGGTAACTGGCATTTTAGAACATCAACAAGACAAGCTCCTAAATTTGCTCAACCAGGAGAACCTGGTGAATCACTTAGAATTGGTGTTGAATTATTGGTAATTGCAGATATCGGATTTGTAGGATATCCAAATGCTGGTAAATCATCTCTATTAAATGCTCTAACTAATGCAAGAAGTAAAGTGGCAGGTTATCCCTTTACTACAAAGATCCCACAATTAGGCATGATGCGTTACGGTACTAATGATATCGTATTAGCAGATATTCCAGGAATTATTGAAGGTGCTAGCGAAGGCTTGGGAATGGGTTATAAGTTCTTAAGACATATTAGCAGAACAACAGGTCTAGCATATTTAATAGATTTATCTGATGACAGATATTTAACAGCTTATGAGACATTATTTGATGAATTAAAGTCATATAGTCCTGAGTTAGTTAGCAAACCAAGTGTGATTATTGCAACACATGTTGATGAAGATGGCACTAAAGAAAGGTTAGAAGAATTAAAGAAGAAATATAGTGATAAACAAGTAATTGGTTTATGTGTTTATTATGATATTGGTGTAGATGAAGTCAAACAAGCTTTTATAAAAATAGTAAGCGATACTCAAGATGGTACAATTGAGACAAGAAGTGAAGAATCAAATGGTGGTTTTTCAACAGTTGTTGATAAAGATGCTTATTATCCTGAAAGTCCAGATGAGGAAACACCATGGTAGAATATGCTATGTTTGGTGGAAGTTTTGATCCTATTCATTTAGGTCATTTACATTTAATACATAACGTATATGAAAAAACAAGGTACAAGAAAATTATTCTTGTGCCTTTGTTTGCAAATAAATTAAAAGAAGGATATAAGAACTCAGCTTCAATAGATAGATTAAATATGATTAGTTTAGCTCTTGAAGATTATAGAAAAATGTATCCTGAAGATAAAGACTTAGAAATTATTGTTGAAACCTGTGAGCTTGATAGAGGTGGTTTCTCTTATACTTTAGAAACAGTTGATTATATCTATAAAAAATATAATATAGATAATAAATTGGGTTTATTAATGGGAGATGATTTAGTCCCTTCTTTATCAAAGTGGTATAAATTTGATATACTTAAAGAAAAAGTTAAGTTTATTATTTGTAGAAGAAATAAAGATAATTTAGAAATAAAAAATTTAAATTATGAAATAGTTAACAATGTAATTTTTGAAGATGCTTCTTCAACAATTAGAGCCTTAATTAAAGAAAATAAAGAAATTAGTTCTTTAGTTTCTAAGGGAGTACTTAATTATGTCGAATCCCATGAGTTGTACAGAAGTTGACAAGTTTGTTCAAAAAGAAGTTAAGCCAAAAAGATATTTACACAGTGTTTCTGTTGCAGAAACAGCAGTTTATTTAAATTCAAGATTTTCATGTGGGCTAGAAAAAGACGATTGTTATAATTGTGGATTGTTGCATGATATAGCAAGAAATTGGGAAGCTGGTGATTTATTACTTTATACAAAAAAACATTCTATCTCTTTAGAAAAAGAAGAAGTACATCATCCACAGTTATTACATGCACCTGTAGGAGCCTCAATTGTAAAAGATTTAGGTTTTGAAAGCTATGAAGATGCAATAAGATGGCATACCTTAGGTAGTAAAAATATGGGTAAACTAGGTTTGATAATATATTTAGCTGATTATTTAGAACCTAGAAGATCATATTTGACAGATTCTCAAAGAGTATCTTATATAAAAATGGAATCTCTTGAGATAATATGTTTAAATGTACTAAAACAAATGAAACATCATTTTAAAGATAATGCTTTTTCATTTGCAACCTCTACAAGAGGTTTATATGAATATTTAAAGGATGGTGGAACTTTTTGAAAAAAGTAATAGTTCTTCTTATATTTATTACATTATTATTTTCTTGTAATTCGAAAGAAGAAGAATATAATTATTTGGTAAAAGGTTATACAGAGAATTATTTAGTTTTAATTACAAAAGAGACTTTAATTTGTATTAATTATGATAATAGAGAAATTGATGATGATAAATTGATACAACTCTTAGACCTTAATAATGTAACTAAAATCAAAATTGAAAAGGGTTTAGAAGATCAGATTATTAATCTTTTAGAACATAATAAAATAGAAAACGAATCATTATTAAAAGTATATGTTAATAATAAGAGTTTATTTAAAGAGGAAATAACTTCATTAATGAATACTTATAATGATAATGATTTAACTTATATAATAGAAAAAATAGATAATCAAGAAATATATTTTTTTGATAATTTAGAAAAAATAAAAGATAGTGCTAACTATTTAGAATTATGGTTAAAGCAGGTGAAAAGCTTAGAGCGAAGGAAGGATTTATGAAAAAAGAATTAGAAAATAAAATTGAAAAAATAGTTGAATATTTAGATGATCAAAGATGTAGAGATATTAATGTAATCGATGTTGAAGGTAGATGCTCATGGTCAGATGCTTTTATTATAGCTACAGTTACAAGTATAGGGCATTTAAGAGGTGTTTCTCATAATTTATGGTCTTTATTAAATGAATTAGAATTAGAAGTGAATGATAGACATAAAACACCAGCTGGTGATGGTTGGGAATTAATTGATTGTAATTCAGTTGTAATTCATTTAATGAGTGAAGAATTAAGAGAGTTCTACTCATTAGAAAAACTTTGGAAAGAAACTAATAACTAAAATATTACCTTTAGGAAATGCTCCTAAAGGTTTTTTTTGTACTTTTTTATAACAAATGTGTAATAAAAAATACTGAAATAAAATTTTTAATTGTTATTTTGCAATAATTGATATTATAGGTTATAATTAGAACAAATTTATGCAGAGGAGTTTTTTTATGAAAAAAATTTTATTAAGTTTATTAGTTGTGATTTCCTTATTTTCAATGGTAGGTTGTGCTACTGCCCCTAAGGCTGAATTAGCAGTTCCTGAAGCTACAAATACAAAATTAGACCAATTGCCAGATTGGATATTAACTACTCCAAAATCAGCTGATATGCATTATGCTATAGGTACTGCAAAAGCAGCTAATCTACAAACTTCAATTAAGAGAGCTGAAGCAGAAGGAAGAACTTCAATTTCAGAATGGATAAAAACAAGTGTTAAAGAAGTAATAAAAACTTATGTAAATGACGCTGGTTCTGGTGATAATAGACAAAATCTTGATGCATTTGAAGCAATTTCAGTACAAGTTTCTGAAAGTGTTTTAAGCGGTGTTACAAGAGAAAAATTATATCAAGCTGATGATGGAACTGTTTATGTATTAATGGCAATTCCACTAAGCAATGTAGAAAAATCATTTGAACCTGCTTCTCAAGCTGTTGCTGATGCTTATGAAGAAAATGAAGCAGCTGCTGCAGCAAATGAAAAAATGGCTGATGCATTTGCTAAATTATTAAATGGTGAAATTTAATATTAATTAATCAAAAAAATATGAAAAGATTAATTATATATATAATTACATTAATCTTACTAATAAGTTGTGTTTCTCAAACTGAAAATTTTGAAACACAACAAGTTGTGCAAAACAAAATTCAAAATGATTTATCTTTGCTTAATTTAAGCGAATATGAAGATAATGTTTATGTTGGAGTTTCAAGCGTATATAGTACAAAAGAAAAGATGCTTGAAGTAGCGATAATAAATGTTGCAAAAAATATATTAATTGATGAATATTTAGTATTAAATAAAGTATTAATTAGTGAAAATAAATCTGATTTTGGATATACCAAATTTGATAGTAATGAATTATTTGTGTATCAAGATGAACATCTTCCTGAAATTATTGAATCTATTGAAATATTAGAAATACATTTTTCTGATGAAGCAGGTTGTATAGTAATTGCTAAAGATACAAGACGTTCTGGCAAAAAAAGAGTTTATAAAGTGGAATATGATAAAGATGGAATTCCTACTTGGGTAAATGAAAGGCCAGAAATTGATTCATATATTGTTGGTGTAGGATCAACACTTGGTTATAGATTATTTGTAGATTCACTGTACGCAGCCGATCATGAAGCAATTTATGATATTTCCTCTCAATATGGTAACGTAACATCATATTTACAAAATTATTTTGCATTAAAACAAACTGATTTTTCATCATATTCACAAGAAGGTAAAGTACATCAAGAGTTAGCAGTAGTTCAAGGCTTAACTCATGTTGATTATTGGTATGATGAAGAAAAAAATTTATTTTATAGTCTAATAATTATGAAAGATAATAGAGAGAATTAATGAAAAAATATATCTTAATAGTTATGGTCACAATCTTGATGTTAACAAGTTGTGCAACTAAATCACCATATTTATCAGATCATCCTGAGTATACTGAAGATGGTGCTCCTTATTGGACTGTTTTAACACCAATTGATAAATATAGGTATTACGGTGTTGGCATGGGACAGTTGTCAAATCAAATTAATAGTAAAATGAAAGCAGAAGCTGCAGCAAGAGATGATATTGCAAGACAAGTTTCTGTATTAATTAATACTGCTGTTAAAAATTATACTAATGAAGCAGGTATGGTTAATAATACTCAAGAGTTAAGCGCTTTTGAAACTATTTCACTTCAAGTTGTTAATACAACTTTAAGAAATATAATTATTGAAAATTTATATCAAGATCCTGAAACTGATGCCATTTGGGTTATTGCTTCTTATGAAAAAAAATATTTAAAAGATGCTTATCAAGCAGAAGCTGAGAACGTAAAAAGATCATTAGAAAAACGAAAAATTGCTGCTGTAGAAGCTTTAGCAAAAGCTGAAGAGAGAAATGCTGCGGCTATTGAACAAATTAATTTATCAAATTTAGAGAATAAAGATGATCAACTAGAAGCTCTAGCAAAAGCATATTCTACAGTAGTAGACGAAAAAAATAAAGAAATTGCTAATCTTGAAGCAGAAAATGATGCTATTCAAATAGAAAAAATGGTTGATGCTTTAAGTGTTTTATTAGAAGAAGAATAAAAAAGTAGGAGTAAAAGATGAAAAAGATAAAAACTGTTCTATTAATGATTTTGTGCGTAGCTCTATTATCATCTTGTGCAACATCTGGAGTAACTAGATTAGATGAAGGCTATGATGAAGATTTATCAGGTTATTGGAATGATACAGATATTAGAGATGTAAGTGAAAAATTAGTCACTCAATGTTTAACAGCTCCATGGATATTAGATTATTTAATGAATAATTCAAATATGAAACCAACTGTTATTGTAGGAACTATTCAAAATAGATCTAGTGAGCATATGGATACAACAATAATTAGTAAAAAGTTTGAAATGGCCTTAGTTAATTCAGGAAAAGTTAGCACTGTTGCTGATTTTAATTTTAGAGATGAGGTAAAAGAAGAAAAAATTAGCCAACAATATAATGCTAGCGTTGAAACTGCTGCACAATTAGGTGAAGAGACAGGTGCTGCTTTTATGCTACAAGGTAGTGTTAAGTTTAATTTGGATCAAGTTTCTAATACAGCTATTAGGACATATTATGTAGATATGGAATTAATTAATATTGAAACAGGTCAAAAGGTTTGGTTAGGACAAGAAACAGTAAAGAAGAAAGTACAAAAAAGTTCTTATCGTTTCTAAATAAAAGGAGCTATTGTGATTAAAAAATTAGCTTTATTAATTGTATCAGTAGTATTAATGATGTCTTGTGTTATAACAACTTCAAATGAAGCTATGCCAAGTTGGTTTATTAATCAATATGATACAAATTATTCTAAATTAGAATATATGGTTGCTGTAGGCTCCGGAGATACTAAAGAAGAAGCAGAAGAAAATGCAAAAATTTCTTTATCTCAAAGTTTTAATGCAAGCATTAAAAATGCTCTTGTAACTTATGATAATGATACATCTTCATCATTAGCGTCTAGAGGTTATATTGATACTAGTGTAGATGACTTGATAGGTGTTAATATTGTAAATACTTATATAAATAAGGATGGTGTTTTTTTCGTACGAGTTGCTATGAATAAACAAATTGCTATAGATAAAACACGAGAAATATTAACTCCAAAGAGCAGTGAGATTAATTCATTACTAAATAAAGGTGGATTAAGTGATTATGAATATTTAAGAAATTTAATTAGAGCTCAAAAATTAGCTATTTCTGTTAAAAAATATTATGATCAGTTATCTGTTTTAGAAAATGCCAATGTTACATCTCCATTAATGAGTGTTGAAAACAAAATTGCTGAAGTTAAATCTAATCTAACATTAGAGGTTCTTGTTAATGCTAAAAATTGTGAAAATGCAAATGAGTTAAAAAAGGTAGTTGAAACAATGTTGTTAGAAAGCGGAGTTTCTGTATCTGGCTCTGATTCTATATTAATAGTTGATTATGCTGATGATATTAGTAATAATTCTGATGGTCTCTATCAATGTAGCTTTAACTTAAAAGTTCAATTAATTGATAATGATTCTGTAGTATTTTCAATAAATAAAGATTCAAGAGGTATTGGTGTTAATGAAAGTTCTGCGAGAAACAAAGCTATGGAAAAGGCTGCTAAACTAATAGAAGGAGAATTATTTTAATGAAAAGACTCTTTCTCCCTTTTTTACTTTTTTTATCTCTATTAATCAGTTGTTCTACTTATGTTGATTTGACTGAGGCTCAATCAGATTATTATGAAGGTAATTATGAGAGTTCTTTGAATTATTTAATTACTAATTCTGAAAATATCATTAATAAACAAGGCTCGATTGTATATTACCTAGATGAGGGTATTGTATCACATTCTGCTGAGAAATATGATTTTTCTATAAATAGTTTAGCAACTGCTGAGCGAGAAATAGAAGCTAATTTTACAAAAAGTATATCTGCTAATATAGGATCTTATTTGTTAAATGAAAGTGTAAGGGATTATTCGAGTTCTTTTTATGAAGATATATATACAAATATTTTTCTATCTTTAAATTATTATCATGTGAATGACATAGAAGATGCTATGGTTGAAGTTAGACGTAGTCTTGATAAACTTCAACTAAGAGAACAAGAGCTGCCAAAATTAAAAGCTGAATTAGAAAAACAATTAGCTGATAATAATGCAAAAGATATTGATGAAAGACTTCATTCTTTTGATTCAGCCTTTTATTCATCAGCATTAAGTTATTATTTATCAAGTCTTTTTTCCTTAGAATATGGTGATTATGATACATTTAGAATATCAAGAGATAAAGGTACTACTGCATATAAAGTATTAAATAAATATTATATGGAAGATTACTATTATGCTTTTGAGAATTTAAATAATGTAAATGAAAACTCTTCTATGATAAATTTCTTAGCTTTTTCTGGGCTTTCTCCTATTAAAAGAACTCAAATTGATAAAAATGTTTTAGTGTTAGAATCATATAAAGATGATGATGGGATTTATCATCCTGATTACTATGCAAATGTTGTATATACTGTACCTTTAAAAAGAGGAACCAATGTTAAAACAATAGAGGTATTTATAGATGGTGAAAAAAAAGTATTACAACCCTTTGAAAATTTAGAATTAGTAGCGTATGAATCTTTAGAACAAACATGTAGCTCAGAATATATTAGAGCATATATAAGAGCTGTATCTAGAGAAGTTGCAAAATCAGTAGCTGATACTGCGTCCCTAGAAGAAGGTCAAACATATGTAGAAACTTCTGTATTAAGTGATATATTCTCTTTATTCTCTGTTGTTTCAGAAGGAAGTGGTGATTTAAGAACTGCGCACTTTTTCCCAGCAATGTCTTGGATTGGATCATTTATGGTAAATCCTGGAGAGCATGATATCGTTGTTAAATATTTAAGCAATAATAATTCAGTTCTTTTTCAAGAAAGATTTGATGATTATTTAGTAATTCCTGGAAGAGCAAACTTAGTTGAAATTATAAGTGCAAAATAAAATTTATTATTAGTAATATAAAAAGACGGCTACCATTTGTATGGTAGCCATCAAAATAATATAACCAAATATATTATTAAACGTTCAATAATTCTTCATCCGCACTAAATTCTTTATTCTTAATGTTTCTAAAGATTGTTACTAACTTATCTACAGTTAGTTTTTGTTTTTCTTCGCCTTTTACATCAAGAATTATTTCCCCTTCATCCATCATTATTAATCTAGTACCAAATTCGATTGCAAATTTCATATTATGGGTAATCATCATTGCTGTTAAATTTTTCTCAACAATATATTTTTGTGTTAAATCCATAACAATATCTGCATTTCTAGGGTCAAGTGCAGCTGTATGCTCATCAAGCAAAATTAGTTTAGGATTGCTCATTACAGTCATAAGCAATGTTAAAGCTTGTCTCTGACCACCTGAAAGGAGACCAACATTATCTTTTAATCTATTTTCTAAACCAATTGGTTTTAAAATTTCTTTAAATTGTTTTCTTTTTTCATTATTTAGGCTTATTTTAAGACCTTTCATTCCTTTCGTAGAAGCTGTGATTAAATTATCTTCGATACTCATATTAGCAGCAGTACCTTTAGTTGGATCTTGGAAAATTCTACCAATATATTGTGCTCTTTTATATTCAGGAGTTCTAGAGATATTTTTATCATTAAATTGAACTGTTCCGTTTGTTAGTGGATAAGTTCCGCTAATTAAATTAAATAAAGTTGATTTACCAGAACCGTTTGATCCAATAACACAAACAATTTCACCTTCTTCAATATGTAAACTTACACCATTAATAGCAACTTTTTCATTAACTGTACCAGGGTAAAAAACTTTTGTTAAATTATCTAGTTTAATCATCAGTACCTGCTCCTTTTAGTTGAGTTCTCTTTATTGCATTCTTTCTAGCTGCTCTATCACTTGCATTAGATCTGCTCTTTGCAACCCATAATGAAACTATAACTAGTATACCTGTTAATAATTTAAAATCGTTTGGAGTAATATTGATTAAATAGCCATATTTTCTACCAAAGAACATTAATGTTTTATAAATAATAGCACCTAAAACAGCACGTAATGTGATTAATGATATTCTATTACTTGAGAATAAGAATTCACCAATCATAATTGCAGCAAGTCCTTGAACAACCATACCTTGGCCTAAATTTGCATCTGCAAAACCTTGGTATTGTGCTAGTAGACCACCTGATAATGCAATTAAACCATTAGAAACACCAATCCCTAATAGTTTTAAATAATCAGGATTCATTCCTTGTGAAATCACCATTTGTTCATTACTACCTAATGCACCTACAGCTAATCCTAAATCTGTTCTAAAGAAAATATCTACAATTACTTTGACAATTAATACAACAAAGAGTGTACCAATAAGTACAGCAACTGAAGAATTTAAATTACTAAATTTTTCAGGAAGAATAGAATAGAATGTGTCAATTCTTAATAATGGAACATTTGCCTTATTTCCTAGAATTCTTAAATTTATTGAATATAACATTGTCATTGTTAAAATACCTGCGAGAAGCCCTGGTATTTTAAACTTGTTATGTATTGTAGCTGTTACCATACCTGCTAAAGTACCAACTAAAAATGCTAAAATAAGAGCAAAAAAAATGGTTCCACCATTTATAATATGCATAGTAGCAACAGCAGCACCTGTAGCAACAGTACCATCACAAGTTAAATCTGCAAAATCTAAAATTCTAAAGGAAATTAATATCCCAATAACCATAATGGAAAAAATTAATCCATCTACGAAGATTCCTTCTATCATATAATACCTCTACCTAAGAACAATGATAGGATGCCACATGCGTAGCATCCCAAGAAAAATAATAAAAGATAAATAAAAAAATATTTATTCTTTGCTAGTTTTAACACCATCTTTTACGACAACAGCAGCTGATTCTAATAAGTCATCACTAATAGTAACGCCAAGCTTTTCAGCTACATCAAGATTGAACCAAAGTTCAAAATCAGATGGATCTGTTAGATAAACTGAACCAATTTCTTCTGGAGTTGAACCAGTTAAACAAGATTCGATTACCTTACCTGTTTGTAAACCTAAGTTATAATAATTGAAACCCCAAGAAACTAAGCAGTCTAAGTCGCCAGTACTTGTTGGGTCAGCACTTAAATAAGGTTTATTTGCTTTTTTACAAACATCATCAATACTTGCTACAGCTGAGATAACAGTGTTATCAGTTGCAACATATATAGCATCAACTCTATCAATAATTGATTGAGCAGCCATTTTAACTTCTGCAGTGTTAGATACAGCAGATTCAACAAAACCTACGCCTAATTCTTCACAAGCTGCTTTAGCCATTTCCATTAATACAACGCCGTTTGCTTCACCACTAGCATATACGTTACCAATAGTTTTAGCGCCAGTTAATTCTATTAATAATTTGATTTGAGCTGAAACTGGATTTAAGTCTGATACACCACAAATATTTCCACCTTCTAGTGAAGCACTTACAGGATCAGTTACAGCTGAGAATACTACTGGAATATCAGTAAATACATTAGCAAGAGATTGAGCTGAAGGAGTTGCTATACCTACAACAACATCACATTTATCACTCTTTAATTGTTGAGCAATAGAAGCAGCAGTAGAAATGTCTCCATTAGCGTTTTGTAAATTATATTCAACTTCTAAATCTGTTGTTGCTAAATAATCTTGTATACCTTGTTCTACAGCATCTAAAGCTGGATGAGGTAGCAATTTTGAAATACCAATTTTTGTTGCACTTGAAGCCTCAGCTGTTTCTTGAGCACCTTGAGCAAATAAATTAGTAGTTGCTAGACCTAAAATAAGTAAAAATGATAATATTTTGTGATTTTTCATCTTCTTTCTCTCCTACGATTATGAGTGCTAATATACACTAAATAAAACACTTTGTAAATTAAAATATACAAAAAATGTAAAAATATTCACACAATATGCATAATGTTTTATTGTTGATAAAATGTTTATAGAATATATTTTAAAAAAAAGGCCTAAGGCCTTTTTCTTAATATTCCCATTCCTCTTCATCTCTAGAGAAAAAATCATTTTCGAAGTCTTCTTCGTCAAAGTCATCTTTCGAATCTACTTCAACACTGATACTTTCTATTTCTTCATCATAATTCTCGTCATCTCCAAATAAGAAATTATCATTAATTAAATCGTTATCATCAGTAATATCATCTAAAGATTCGTCATCATCGAAATCTCCAACAGGAGGTGCTTCTAAATCATCAATGAAATCTTCTTCATCAAAATCTAAATCATTAAAATATCTATCTTCTTCAAGATCTAATTCATCATCGAATTCATCGCGTACCATATGTTTCTCCATATACTAAGTTTTTTTCAAGTCTCTAAAAATATGATAAAATAGTACCATTAGCACGTCAATAAATAAATAAAAAATAATGAGGGTAAACCTTGTTTTTTTTAGAGATTTTGGTAATAACACATAAATTAATTAGCATCTTTATAAAATTTGTTTTTTTTTGTAATTTTTTAGGCCTTTGATTGTCTTAATTATTAAGCACATTTTTAAATTAAGGGGTTTTTATGAAAAAGCCAAAAAAAGTATTTTTTTCATTTTTCTCAATATTTTTCACATTATTTGCATTGATATCTTGTTCAACATCTGTTTCAGTTTCATATTTGAAACCTGCAAAATATGATTTAACTCAATATAAAAATTTGGCAATTGCTTCAATGGAAGTTGATAGTGTTACAACCTTTAGTGATAATTTCATTGAAATAAGCTATGACGATTTTGAAGATGAAGTATATACAGGATACAATAGTAGAATTGCTTATAGTGTAGCTGATGAGTTTAGTGAAGCATTGTACATTGATTTATATAAAACTTCTTTCTTTGATTTATTAAAACCAGAAGTAACTGATTTATATATTGAGAATCTAAAATATGGTATTAATTCTTTAGAGAAGTTAAGAAATATGGGTATACAAGCTTTATTAATTAGTCAAATAGACTCATTTGATTATGAAGAGTACACTGATATTGGTGATTATATCATGATAAAAAATCCTGAATATGAAAATGATAGTTCTTTAGCTGAATATATTGAATCTGATGAAAAAGAAGTAAGTATTATTCAAAAAGCTTATGTTGAATATAGTTATAGGGTTGTTGATATAAATACTGGTGAAATATTAGCTTCTAATTCATTTAAGAAAACTGTTAGTAATGAAGTGGAATATGAAGATAGTTTAATTTCATTGCCTTCAATGGAACCTTTGTTTGAAAAAGCTTTACTAGCAGGGGAAAAACAAATAGTAGAAGATTTATCCCCTCAATATGTAACAACTAGTATTAAATTAATGAAAGATAAACAAGGTGATGCATACTTTAGCTCAGCTATGGATTTAGTAAGTAAAGGTAGTTTAAAGGTAGCATATGATAATTTTAATAAATCTTGGATGAATACAATGTCCTATGCTTCTGGGTATAATTCTGCTTTAGTATTAGAAGCTTTAGGAAATAGAGATGAAGCTATTGAAAGAATGCAAGAAGTATATAATTATTATAGTAAGGTTGAAGCTTTTGAACAATTGAGTCGCATGCGACAATATAAGAGTGATACAACAGAAGCTCAATCACAAATTAGTAATTAGGATATTTATGGAAGCTCAAGTAAAAAAAGATATTTATGTAATAGAAAGTGAAGATGCTAAAAAAGTATTTGAAGATAATAAAGGTGATGGTAAAATTGCAGTCGTAGACTTTACAAACTCTGTAGTAATATTTCCAAACCCTAATATAGTTGTAAAAAAATATAAGCCCACAAAAACAGATGTTGCCTTTTCTCAAATAAAAAGATGGATAAGCAGTGAAGCTTTTAGCCAAATCTTTTTATTAGGTGGATTGGATTGTTTAGATAAAAATTTAATATATGATTGGTTATATGATCATAAATCAAAACAAGGGTTTCCTGATTTGTATGTATCTGGTAAAAAAATGGAAGCTTTTTGGCTTGATTTAGAGATTATAAAAAAATAATTAGATATATAACTACAATAAAACTTTTTAGGCTATTTTTTCAATAATAGCCTATTTTTCAACTAATTAAACTTTTAACTTCACTTTATTAATATATTAGGGTATACTTTCACTATGGGCTATATAGATTTTCATACACATATACTACCTAATATTGATGATGGAGTATTAGATAAAAAAGACTTAGATAAAATGCTTTCTATATATAAGGAAGCAGGTTTTTCTGAGATTGTTTGTACCCCTCATTTGTATAATCCTTATGTACATACTAATGTGGGTGATATAAAAGATACTTTTACTTATTTTAAAGATTTGGCAAAGTCAGTTTATAATATTGATTGTTATATTGGTTCTGAATACTACTATTTAAATCAACAACAAATAGTGGGTATCCCAATTGCTTCGAAATATCAATTAATAGAATTGCCTACAACTTTACCTCCTATTGATTTCATTGATAAATTTTATAATCTTACAAAAACAGGTATGAAAATAATACTTGCTCATGTTGAGAGATATCCTTATTTGAAATATGGCACTCCCGAATTAGAAAAATTAATTAATATGGGTGTATTAATTCAAGTTAATGCCTCAAGTCTATCATCGGGTAGAGGTCTTGAATTTGTTGAAAACGAAGTTGCAGATTTACTTGCTACAGATAATCATGGTAATTTTAAATTGCCTTATATATATTTAGATCAAATCGGTAAGTATCCATATCTTCAAAAAAGAATGGCAAAAATAAAATTAAATCATTACTAGAAAAGGGGGAACCAACGTGTTATTAAACATGTCAATCGAGAATTTTAAATCCGTAAAAGAGTCTCAAACTATTTCTTTTGAGGCTATTAAGGACAATAGATTCCAAAAATCAAAAATTGTTCAAGTAAATGATAAGCTTAACTTGATAAAGAGTGCAGCTATTATTGGTCCAAATGGTGCTGGTAAAAGTTCTTTTGTACGTGCTTTAGAATCATTAAAGAGTATTGTTTGTTCATCTGAGGAAATAGAAAATCCTTTACAAGTGCTTTCAGGTACTAGTTTTGCTTATAGTAGAGAAAAAAATACCCCTTGCACAATTACATTAAGATTTGTTCTTGAAAAAGGTAATTTAAACAATATCGAAGAAGAACCTTCTGTAATTGCGGTATACTCTTTTTCTGCAAACAATAAGAAAATAACTCATGAATCTTTATATTTTGCTTACAATAGAAGTAAAAAGTTAATGTTTGAAAGAATTGAAGAAGTTGATCCTTTAGCTGATGAGGGTTCACCTATTACTTATAAATACCGTTTTGGTAAAATGTATAGAGGTGAGAAGAAAAGATTAATTAAAAAAATAGATGAAAAACATTCATTTTTAGCTGCTGCTGCTGCTAAAGGTGGAGAAACAACTATCCCTGTAGTGAATTGGTTTACAACTAATCTAAATATTTTACCTATGGGTGTTTCTGCAGCAAGTGAAAAATATATAATTGATCAAATTACAGAACATCCTAGTTGGGTTGAACAATTAATTAATTTTTTGTGGGCTTTAGATATTACTGATATCAAAAATGTTCAAGTAATTAATAATCGTTTAGTTTTCTCTCATACAAACGTAATGCAATCATATGCTACTTATTATTCTTTAGAAAGTTTATCACTTAGAAGATTATGTTTGATTGGAATAGCTTTTTTTGAAAGTTTTATAGAGAACAGAACTTTAGTTATTGATGATTTTGGAATGTTAATCCATCCACATGTTTTAAAGCATATTATTGAAATTTTTGAAGATTGTAATGACGCAACAGGTTCTCAAATGTTAGCTGTTGATTGTAATCCATCTTTATTAATTCCAGGATTACTTAGAAGGGATGGAGTATATTTTGCTCAAAAAAATGAAAAGAGTGAAACAGTATATTATTCTTTAGCTGATTTTAGATATTCTAGAAGTCGTGATTTAACTAGTGAACAATATATGAATGGAGCATTTGGCGCTCTTCCTTTATTAAGTGATTTTTATTTTGTTGATAAAAAAAAGGAGGATAATTAAGCATGAATAAACGTAAAAGAAAAAGCGAAGCACCTAGAAAGACAATGTTAATAGTTTGTGCAAGTGAAAAAGAAGCTTTATATTTCTCCCAAGTTAGAAAAGATGCTAGATATTCTAATCTAAGCGTTGAATGGGCAGAGGGCGTAACTACTTTAGAAAAATTAATTTCTTATACAGCTAGGGCCAAAACAAGAGGAAAATTTAATGAAGTTTGGTTAGTTTTCTCTTTTGAGTATTTGGGTGTTAGAGTATCAGAAGTAAAAGAATTACTTCCTATTGCTAAAAAACGAAAGGTTAATCTTTGTTGGAGTAATCCAGGAATAAGTTTATGGTATTTATTCCATTTTAGATCTGCTAATGGATTAATTAAGGATAGTTCTAGTATCGTAAGAGCTATTCAAAAAGAATTACCAGATTTTGAAAATACTCCTAAATATCTAAAAACTGTTGGTTTAAATTTTTATCAAAGAATTTGTGTAAAAGATAATGAAGCTAATAGAAATGCAAGAATTTATAATGAAGCAGTTGAACCTGTATTAGGTTTACCAGCAATAAACTATATTAATTTACATTTAGCTATTATTGAAAATTGTGGGAAAGCGAATTTTACTCAAAATCAAAGAACCATTGGAATGTAAATAAAATAATATTATAACAATTTAACTATTCTAGTTTTTCTAGGATAGTTAAATATTTTTGAGGATATAAATTTTGAATGAAATAAATAAGTTGTGCAAAGGATATAAAAAGCTAAATAAGTTAGATGACTTATATAATTTATTAGAACCATATTACAATATGGAAAAATCAAAGCCTTTATTATGTGCAACTCCATGGAAAATGGTACATGAAAACAAAAAATGTGATATTGCTATTTTAGCTCTTCATGGTTTTCAAGGTTATCCTGGTGAAATGATATATCCTGGGTTAGCTTTATATAATTCTAATTTTGATGTTTATTGTCCAAGATATCCTGGTCATGGGGTTACAAAAGAAGCTTTCTTAAATACAGATGCAAATGATTGGATAAATGTTGCAAGAACTTCATTAGGGTATCTAAAAAAAGAATATCGTGAAGTATATGTTATTGGGCATTCTATGGGTGGTTTAATTACATCAATAGTAGCAAATGAGTTTGATGTAAAAAAAATAGCTTTAATTTCTCCTGCATTTTATATAAAAGGTTTTTCTCACTTTAAGCTTTTAACCATTAAAATTTTTAAAAATGGTGAAATTACTCAACCTTGGCAAACTGACAAAAGTTTTTGGGGTATTTGTGAGAGAGATGAAGGTGATGATGAATATTTAGGTGAAAATTATTGGTCAAAAATCAATGCACAACAAATAAATCAATTAAATATTATTCGAAAAAAAGCTTTAAATGCTATTTCTAAATCTAGTAGTGAAACTATATGTATTTTAGGGGATAAAGATTTAGCAATAGATGTAGAAAAAGTAAATGAGTTAATGAAACATAAAGGTAATAAAACAATATTGCTTAAAGGTGTTAATCATTTGTGCCAATATTTCAACGTAAAAGAGAAAAGAGATAAATGTAATAACAGTATAGTTAATTTTTTTCTTGATTAAGAATTACATAGGGCTTATTTGTTAAAGGATTATTTATAAAATGACTATTTAAATTAAAGTATGTTTTTATATTATTTTTATTAATTATCTTTTGTGTTAATCCTTGTGTTATCAATTTATCTTTGATTAACAAGACTTCATCACAATAAGCTAGCGCTAGGTTAATATCATGAAGCGTTGTTATTATAGTAATTTCTTTTTCTTTAACTAAATATTTTAATAAATCCATAATTTCAAGTTGATGGAGAGGGTCTAGATTAGCAGTAGGTTCATCTAATATTATAATTTTTGTCTCTTGTGCTAAGGCTCTAGCAATAATTACTTTTTGTAGTTCTCCTCCACTTAATTGTGTAATATATTTATCTTTAAGTTTTTCAATTTTTAATAATTTAATAGTTTCTAATACTATTAAATTATCTTTTTTATAATAATCATCAAAAGTATATCTAGCTAAATTTATATATTCTATTACTTTTATTTTAGGTAAATTATTAGAGCTTTGTTCAACGTAAGCTATATTTTTTGCTATATAGGTTCTCTCTATTTGATTTATATCTTCATTATTGTGATATATAGAATTATCCTCTATTTTTAAAATTTTAATAATAGTTTTTAGAAGTGTTGTTTTCCCACAACCATTTGGGCCAAGTATTCCATGAAATTTACCTTTATTAAATTCTAGTGATAAATCTTGAAAAATATGATTATAATCATATTTGAAATTTAATTCATTTATTTTTATTTTCATAATATATTTGCCTTTGCCTTTTTTAGGATATAAATAAAGAATGGTGCACCAAATAATGAGGTAATTATTCCTATTGGAATTTCTGTATTTGATATCAACGTTCTTGAAATAACATCACAGAAAAGTGTGAATATTGCCCCTAAATAAAGGGAAAGGGGTAGTATTACCTTATGTTTTAATGGAAAAATAAGTTTTACTATATGGGGAATTATTAAGCCTATAAAACCAATTGTTCCAGCAATACCAACACAAATACTTGTTAATAGTGTTGTTAGTAATAATAGCTCTAGCCGTTGTTTTTTTACATCAAGACCAATAGAAATGGCAGTATCATCACTTAATAATAATACATCTAATTCTTTAGATTTATACAATAATAAAATTATGATAATTATCATAATAGGTGCTGTATATAATATTTTTTCATAAGAACTTAAGCTAAAAGATCCCATTTGCCAAAATATAATATTTTGTAATTTATCACGATTAAAATATAATAAAAGTGAATTTAATGCTGAAAAGAAAAAATTAATTGCAAGTCCTGATAATAATATTATCAAAAGGGAAGATTTGTTTTTCCCCGCCAGAGTAAAAATAGTTAATGCACTTAACAAGGCAAAGAGAAAAGCAAATAAAAAAGTTCCCCATATTCCACTAATGAAAATAAACAAGTTGAAAATACTAGCAACTGTAACCCCTAGAGCAGCGCCAGAAGAAATACCAAGAAGGTAAGGTTCTGTTAGTGGGTTTTTAAATAGTGTTTGAAAAATAGCACCACATAAGGAAAGACTCATGCCAACCATTATTGCACTCATTGTTCTAGGTATTCTAAGGTTTAATAAAATGAATTTATGAGATTTAGATAAATATTCATTTTTAAAAATGATACTTAAAATTTCATTTAGAGGGATTTTAACACTTCCTTTAGAAATAGATAAGAAGATAGCTAAAATACCTAGAATAATGCATGTTATTATAAATAATCTTTTTTTATTTAAATTCATCTGCGTATATAATTTTGGCTAATTCTAATAAGCCTTGGGCATTTCTAACCCCTTGTCTATCAAGAAGATTGTTATCAATTTCATAAACATTATTATTTTTTACAGCTTTCAGTGTTGAATAAGGGTATGTTGAGATAAATTGGTTTTTTGTATCATAGTATTTTGAGACAATGATTATATCAGGATCTTTTTCTATTAATTGTTCTAAGCTGTAATTCCATCCTTTTATATCTTTAGCAATATTATCTGCTGAGATTAAATCAAACATTTTGCCTATATAAGTGTCGCCGCCACAGGTAAAATCCCCCCAGCTTCCAAAGCTGACAACATAATAAACACTTTTTGTTTCAAGGTCTTTAGTTCTATTAACTATTGAAGCTACTAATTCTTTATTATTTTTAACTATTTGATTAGCTTTAGCTTCTTCATTGATAATCTTTCCAATCCTAGTGATAATGTTATAGGATCCTTCAATGTTGTTATCATCATATATAGCAATGGCAGGAATGTTTAAATTTTCTAAATTTTCTAATACTTCTAATGAGCAATGTACTGAACCAATAACTAAATCTGGATTTAATTCAATTATTTTTTCAAGATTAGGATTTGTTAAATTACCAATACTATCAAGAGATAGTACTTGAGTTGGGTAATCACAATAATCTGTTCTCCCAATTAATTTATTAATGTTTAATTCACTTATTATTTCAGTAATGTTTGGTCCTAAAGAAATAATCCTTGATGGGTTATAAGGAATTTCTACTTCACGATTATAAGAATCAATTATTGAAATCGAATTACTGATTTCTACATTTTCTTTTGTTCCTGCAGAAAATGATAAAGAGATTGATATTACTAATACTAATAATATTGATAAAAATTTTTTCATAAAAAGCTCCAAGTTTGGAGACTTTTGGCAGTAGCCTAAAGTCCAGTAGGTTATACAAAATATTTAGTGGTCTGACTTTAACAGTAGCTGGTCTGTAAGGATTTTCACCTATTTCACATTTGCTATATCATTATAAATAAAATATTTATATTTAATAAAGCTATTATGCTAAAGAAATAAAAAGAAGTTGATATATTATTTAAATATTGTTGCAACCTTTAGATATATTGTTGTTTCAATTGTTGCCATAATTAGCAAATTTTAGTAATCTTACATGAAACGTTTTTAGTTAAAGGAGCTCTTTATTTTATGAGTGTTAGAGTACGTTATGCACCTTCTCCTACAGGATTGCAACATATCGGTGGAGTTAGAACAGCATTATTTAATTATTTCTATGCTAAAGCTCAAGGTGGCCAGTTTTTACTTAGAGTTGAAGATACAGATAGAGAAAGATATAGTGATGAATCATTAGATGATTTATATCAAACTTTAGAATGGTTAGACATCAAATGGGATGAAGGTCCTGTTGTTGGTGGCCCTTATGGTCCATATATTCAAAGTGAACGTTTTGATCTATATCAAAAGTATGCAAAAATGCTAGTAGAAAAAGATATGGCTTATTATTGTTATTGTACTCCTGAAAGACTTGAAAAAGTAAGAAAAGAACAAAAAGCTAGTAAGAGTTCTATTCAAGGTTATGATAGACATTGTAGTAACTTAACAAAAGAACAAAGAGAAGCTTATGAAAAAGAAGGTATTAAACCTGTTATTAGATTACGTGTACCTCTTGAAGGTAAAACAACTTTTCATGATGTTTTGATGGGTGATATAACAAGAAAAAATAAAGATATTTCACCAGATCCAGTTCTTTTAAAGAGTGATGGATTTCCAACATACCATTTAGCTAATGTTGTAGATGATCACTTGATGGGAATTACTCATATCATGAGAGCTCAAGAATGGATTCCATCAGGACCATTGCATATTATTTTATATAAAGCTTTTGGTTGGGAAGCTCCAACTTATTGTCACCTTCCTATGGTTATGGGTAAAGATGGTCAAAAATTATCAAAAAGACACGGTTCTACAAGTTTGAGAGAATTTAGAGAGAAAGGGTACTTACCTGAAGCCTTAATGAACTATGTAACTTTAGTTGGTTGGTCTTTTGATGATAAAAGTGAATTCTTTAGTAAAGAAGAATTAGAAAAGATTTTTGATATTACTAAAATTCATAAAGCACCAGGTGTATTTGATTATAAGAAGTTAGATTGGTTTAATGGACAATATATTAGAAAACTTAGTGATGAAGAATTAAAAATAAAAGTATTACCTTATTTATTAAAAGAAGGTTTTGTTGATGATGAAATCACTAAGGAACAAGAAGTTATTCTTAATGATTTAATTCCATGTGTTAAACCTAGATTAAAGGTTTTATCTGATATTGTTGCATTATCAAAATTCTTATTTGTTGATCCAGGTCTTGCAGAAAAAGAAATGTATGTAGCAAAGAAAATGGATTTAGAAACATCAACTACTGCTTTAATTAAAGCATATGATGTGTTTAAAAAAGGTTTAGAAGAAAATAAGCCTTTTGAAGAAATTGAGAATAATATATGTGAAATTGCTAAAGAAATGGAAGTAAAAGTTAATGGAGTTTTCACACCATTAAGAGTTGCATTAACAGCTAGTACAGTTAGCCTACCAATGCACGATACTGTAAGTTTATTAGGCAAAGAAGAATGTTATAGAAGAATAGAAAGAGCAATAGAAATGCTAAAGGGAGAATTATAGTATGGCTGAAGTAACAATGGATAAGATTGTATCATTATGTAAGAGACGTGGTTTTATTTTCCAATCTAGTGAAATATATGGTGGATTAAACGGAGCTTACGATTACGGTCCATTAGGTGTACAATTAAAAAACAATATCAGAGATTTCTGGTGGAAAGAAATGACTCAACTTCATGATAATATTGTTGGTATTGATGCTTCAATCCTTATGGCTTCTAAAGTCTGGGAAGCTAGTGGTCACGTTTCTAACTTTAGTGATCCTATGGTTGACTGTAAAGAATGTAAATCTCGCTTTAGAGCAGATCAAATTGATTTAAATGCTCCATGTCCTGTTTGTGGAAATAGAGATTGTTTTACTGAACCTAGAAACTTTAACTTGATGTTTGAGTCTCATATTGGTGCAAACAGAGATGCGTCTTCTGTAGTATATCTAAGACCTGAAACAGCTCAAGGTATTTATGTTAACTTTAAAAATGTTGTTGCTTCATCTAGAGTAAAAGTTCCTTTTGGTATTGCTCAAATTGGTAAATCTTTTAGAAATGAAATTACTACAAAAAACTTTATTTTCCGTTCATGTGAATTTGAACAAATGGAAATGCAATTCTTTGTAAAACCAGGTGAAGATGAAAAATGGTTCCCTTATTGGAGAGAACAAAGAATGGATTTCTATGATAAAATGGGTATTAGAAAAGATAGCTTAAGATGGCACCAACATGGTAGCGATGAATTAGCTTTCTATGCTAAAGATGCCTATGATATTCAATTCTTATTCCCAATGGGTTGGCAAGAATTAGAAGGTGTTCATAGCAGAACAGATTATGATTTAACTCAACACACAAAATTCAGTGGTAAAAAACAAGATTATCAAGATCCAATTACTAATGAAAGATATATTCCATATGTAGTTGAAACAAGTGCTGGTTTAACACGTAATGTATTAATGGCTCTTTGTGATGCATATGAGGAAGAAGAACTTGATGGAGATAAGAGAACTGTTTTACATTTCCATCCTGAAATTGCTCCTATTGAAGTTGCAGTTTTACCATTAGTAAAAAAAGATGGTATCGCTGATATGGCAAAAGATCTAGAAAAAGAATTAAGAAGTGATTTTGCAACATTCTACGATCAAAGTGGTGCTATTGGTAGAAGATATAGAAGAATGGATGAAATTGGTACTCCTTATTGTGTAACATTAGATTATGATACTAAAGAAAATGATACAGTTACATTAAGATTTAGAGATTCAATGGAACAAATTAGAGTTAATAAAAAAGATTTAGTTAGCACTATTAAAGAAGCTAATAAAAACTATAAGAGGAAATAAGATGAATAGCGCTTTACAAACTTTACAAGATAGAGGGTTTATTAAAGCTTGTACAGATATAGAAGCTTTAAGTGATTTGATGGATAAAGAGAAAGTTAAATTCTATGTTGGAGTTGATCCAACAGGAAAAAGTGTTCATGTTGGACATATGGTTCCTTTTTTTGCAATGCATCATCTACAAAATGCTGGCCATTTACCAATTGCTTTAGTTGGTGGTGGTACAGGTATGATTGGAGACCCTTCAGGTAAAACAGAAATGAGAAAAATGTTAACTCCTGAACAAATTCAACAAAACTGTGAAAGTATTAAAAAACAATTAGGTACTGTTGTTGATTTTAGTGAGCAAACAGATGATGAAAAAGGTCAAGCTGTAATGCTCAATAATGCAGACTGGTTAACTAACTTAAATTACATTAGTTTCTTAAGAGATATTGGTAAACACTTCTCTGTAAATAGAATGTTAACTTTTGAATCATATAAACAAAGATTAGAAAGAGGATTGTCTTTTATTGAATTTAACTATCAATTATTACAATCCTATGACTTTTTAACATTATATCAAAATGAAGGTTGTCGTCTTCAAATTGGTGGTGATGATCAATGGGGAAATATCGTAAGTGGTATTGATTTAATTAGAAAAAAAGGTGGAGAAGATTGTTACGGATTAACTTTTAACTTAATTACTAGAGCTGATGGTAAAAAAATGGGTAAAAGTGAAAAAGGTGCAGTATTCTTGGATCCTGAATTATTCTCACCATATGATTTCTATCAATATTGGAGAAATGTTAATGATGCTGATGTAATTAAATTCATGAAACTTTTTACTTTCTTAAGTTTAGAAGAAATTGCAGAATATGAAAAAGAAAATGTGAATATTAATGAAGCAAAGGCAAGATTAGCATATGAACAAACAAAAATTGTTCATGGTGTTGAAGAAGCTGAAAAAGCTAAAACAGCAGCTAAAGCAATGTTTAGTTCTAATGCACCTGCTTCTCTAAAACAAAGAGAAGGAATGCCAAGTATGGAAATCGAAAGAAGTAAACTTGAAGAAGGAATACCTGTTTTAAGTTTATATTCTTCTACATCCTTAGCATCTTCAAATAGTGAAGCTAGACGTTTAGTAACAGGTGGTGGTGCATCAATTAATAATCAGAAAATTACAGATACAAAGTATATTGTAAAAATTGATTTGTTAGATGATGAAGGTGAATTAATCTTAAGAGCTGGAAAAAAACGCTTTTTTAGAATTATAGTAAAATAAAGGAATTACGACAAAAGCCATAGTTTCTATAAAGGACGGTAAAAATGAAGAAAAAATTATTAGTTTTAAGTATTATTTTTTCATTAGCTTTAACTTCAGTTTTTGCACAAGCAGAATTTGAAAAAGCTAATCAAGCTAACATGGTAAATGTAGAACTAGCTGTTATGGCTGGACCAACTGGTTTTTCAAGTGCAAAAATTGCACGTGATAATGGCAAAATTGGTTCAAATGTATTAGTTAATACTAGTGTTTACGCATCTCCTAATGAAGTTGTAGCAAAATTAACCAATGGTGAAGTTGATGTTGCAGCTTTACCTACAAACTTAGCTGCAATTTTATATAATAAAGGTGTTGATTTAAAATTAGCTGCTGTAATTGGTAATGGTATGTTAAGTGTTGTATCTAATTCTTCCTCTTGGATGAATGATACTATACAAGTTCCAGGTGGACCATCTTCAACTCCTGCTCAGTTAACTAGTATGCTAATTGGGGAAAATGGTTTAGATATTGATGACTTTGATTTAGATTATAGTATTACTTCTTCAGCTCAATTATCTCAATTATTAATAGCGAATAAAGCAACTTCTGCTCTTCTTCCTGAACCTTTTACTACTATGGTTTTAGCTAAAAACACTGATTTAAAAATAGTTTTAGATGTTCAAGATTTATATGAATCAACTACATCTATAAATAACTACCCAATGACAGTTTTAGTAGTTCAAAATGAATTTGCAAAAGAAAATCCTGCTGCATTAAAAGCAATTTTAAAAGCTTATGAAAATAGCGTTGAATTTGTATTAGCTAACCCTAGTGATGCTGGAGAGACTATTGAAGAAATTGGCATTATGCCAGCAGCTATGGCAGCTCCTGCTATACCTAACTGTAACTTAGTTTATGAATCAATAGAAGAAGCAAAAGATGAAGTAGTAACATACTATAATTTATTGTTTAATTTTAATCCTAAATCAGTTGGTGGTAGTTTACCTGATGAAGGTTTTTATTTATAAATAATGAAAAAAAATAGAAGAACCTTAACTAAAACATTAATAATTATATTTTCAGTAATAATTTTATTATTATTATGGCAATTTGTATCTATGATATTAGATTCTCAAATTTTAATGCCAGGTGTAAATGATGTTTTGTTAAGGTTTTTTGAATTGTTTGCTTCAGATAATTTTATATATGATGTTTTATCAACAATAATTAGAGCTTTTGAAAGCTTTTTAATTATTGTTATTTTAGCTACAATTTTAGGAACTTTAGCTGGAAAATATAAAGTTTTAGGCTGGTTTATTACACCAATATTAACAGTCTTAAAAACAACCCCTGTTATGAGTGTTATTCTATTAGCATTTATTTGGTTTGAAACAGGTACTGTTCCTGTTTTTTCTGCTTTTCTAATGGGATTCCCTATAATGTATATGATGATGGAAGGCGCAGTAGAGCAATTAGAACTTGAAATGGATCAAATGTGCTATTTATACGGTTTTTCTACAGTACAGAAATTGAAATATTATATCATTCCAACACTTGCTAAATCTTTTTCATTAGGCGCAAGACAAACTCTATCTATGGTTTGGAAAGTTGTTGTAGCCGCAGAAGTTTTAACAATTCCTAAGTTTGGTGTAGGTGCTAAAATGCAATTTGCACAAATCCAATTAGAAACAGCTGAAGTCTTTTCTTGGACTCTTATTGCCATTTTATTATCTGCAATAGGGGATTTGATATTTAATTTAATTGAATCATCAATTAAAAAAGTGTCTAGATACTTAAAGGAGAAAAATGCTTTATGAAAATAAAAAATTTGTCCTTTAGTTATAAAGATACGTTAATATTTAATAATTTTAATCTTGAAATTCAAAATCAGACTATTTGCTCAATTGTTGGACCTTCAGGATGTGGTAAAACAACATTATTAAAATTGATTTCAAACCTTGAAGTTCCTATATCTGGTAAAATTTTAAAAGATGAAAATGAAAAAGGTAATGTAAGTTATTTATTTCAAGAACCTAGATTATTAAGAAGTCAAACCACATTTAGAAATTTGGATGTTGTTTTATCAAATTCTATTCCTAATAAAAAAGAAAGACGGGATGTTGTTTTTTATTATTTAGAAAGAGTTGGATTGTTAGAACATCGAGATAAATATCCATTACAGCTTTCTGGTGGTATGAGACAGCGTGCTGCTATTGCTAGAGCTTTTGCCTATCCATCACATTTAATTTTAATGGATGAACCAATGCAAGGCTTAGATATTAAATCTAAATATGATGTTTTAGAGCTTTTTAAAGAGATGTGGAATAATGATCCTAGAACCACTTTATTTGTAACTCATGATTTAAGAGATGCTTTAACAATGGGAGATAAAGTAGTTTGTTTAGGTAATCCTAATAGACCAACTTTAGTATTAGATATTAAAGATGAAAAACCACTTGGTGATGAAAGCCTAGGCCATTATGAAAATCAAATACTACATTCTATTTTAAATAAATAAAATAAGGCTATTGAAATCAATAGCCCTTAAATGTTTAGAGATAAAAAATCTTATAATTTTGTTTCCCATAAATCATGTAAATTACAATATGCAAAAGCTGCAATTAATTTATCACCATCAGCTAGAGAAAATTTAACAACAGGATCGTCTCCAGGTAGTAAATTTTTTCTTTGTCCACCATGTTCAGTTTGAATATAAACCCATGAAATTAAATGTTTTTCTGTCATTGGGTGAGGAGTTGAACCAATTTCTACTGTTACATTGTTACCATCAACAGTAATTACAGGTACATGTTTTTCACCAGCAGCATCTACTTTGTTTGGTTCAAGTTTTTCCATTTGCTCTCCACAGCAAACAACAGGAACACGACCATCACGAATTTTTGAAACAATGTTACCACAATGTCTGCAAATGTAAAATTCTTGTTCTTTCATTTTTTTCTCCTTGATTAATAATATAGTTTAATAATATCACACAATTGGATATAATTAAACAATTATTTATTCTTTATTGATAATGAATATTAATTATCATTTATTATCAATAAAATCAATAGGTTTTAAAAAAAAAGAAAGCTTTCTGAATAGAAAGCTTTCAAAATATTGATAAATAATAAATTATTTTTTATACATATCCTTGAGCTAGCATTGCGTCAGCTACTTTTAAGAATCCTGCAATATTTGCACCATCAGTGAAATTGTTATGAGTACTATAAGTGTCAGCAGCTTCACTAATTTGTTTGTAGATATTTCTCATGATTTGTTCAAGTTTTTTATCTACTTCTTCTTTTGTCCAAGAAATTCTACCACTGTTTTGGCTCATTTCTAAACCAGATACGGCAACACCACCTGCGTTTGCAGCTTTTCCAGGTAAGAATAAAACACCTTTTGCTTGGAATAAACGGTGAGCTTCAAGAGATGTTGGCATATTAGCACCTTCTCCAACTAATTTAATTCCGTTGGCAACCATATGTTCTGCATCTTTTAAGTTTATTTCGTTTTGAACAGCACAAGGGAATGCTAAATCAGCTTTTACATTCCAAAGTTCATTATATTCTTCATTTCCAGTTCTTGCGATGTAAGTTGCATTAGGATACTTTTTAATGTATTCGCTAATTCTACCTCTACGAACATTTTTTAGAACTTTTATCCATTCTAGTTTTTCTTCATCAATACCATCATGGTCAATAATAACACCACTAGAATCACTAATAGTTATTACTTTACCACCTAATTGTGTTATTTTTTCAATTGTATATTGAGCTACATTACCTGAACCAGAAACTAAGCAAGTTTTTTGTTTGAAACATTCATTTTCTGCTTCTAATACTGCTTGAGAAAGATAAATTAAACCATATCCTGTTGCTTCAGGTCTAATTAAAGAACCACCAAAAGAAAGTCCTTTACCTGTTAATACTCCAGTTACTTCATTTTGTAATCTTTTATATTGGCCGAACATGTATCCAATTTCTCTACCACCAACTCCCATATCTCCTGCTGGTACGTCAGTGTTAGCACCAATATGTTTTGATAATTCTGTCATAAAACTTTGGCAAAAACGCATTACTTCATTATCACTTTTTCCTTTAGGATCAAAATCTGCTCCACCTTTACCACCACCCATAGGAAGTCCTGTTAGTGAATTCTTAAAAACTTGTTCAAAAGCTAAGAATCTCAAAATAGAAAGATTTACAGATGGGTGAAATCTTAAACCACCTTTATAAGGTCCTAAAGCACTGTTTTGTTGTACTCTAAATCCTCTGTTGATTTGTAGATTACCATTATCATCTATCCATGGAACTCTAAATGTAATTACTCTTTCAGGTTCTACTAATCTATCAAGAATTTTGTGATAAACTATTTGAGGTTCTTCAGCTACAACACAGTCTACAGAATTTAGAAAAGTTGTAACAGCTTGATGAAATTCTTTTTGATTTGGATCTTTTTGAATAACAAAATCCAAAATTTTTTGAGTTTCTTTGTGCATAACGATACGCTCCTTGTATTATTAGCGAATAAATATTCAATTTTTTGTATATTATAATAAATTAAAAATATATGGTAAAGTAGTTTTTGGATTAATATTTTTAGGTATATATAAAAAAATACTGAAAGATTATTATTATTTTTGGTAATATATATCAAAAAACTACTATAATAACAAAATAATGCTATACTTTTTTTTCAAAAATGTAAAAATATACAAAATGTTGTATTTTACAAAACAACTAAAAAAATTTTGATAAAAAAACACTCTAACCGAATTGTTAGAGTGTTAAATAAGAAAAGATTAAACTAATCTATATATTTTTCTTTTAATTTTTGAATGTTTTCTTTGAAAGGAGGATAGATAATACCTTTTTCTGTAATGATACCAGTAACATTTTGGTGAGGTGTTACATCAAAAGCAGGGTTAAATACATCAATATCTAAAGGTGCAACTTGAGATTCTCCAACGAATCTAACTTCATTTTTATCTCTTTCTTCAATTGGAATTTCAGATCCATCTTTAATATTAAAATCTATTGTAGATAGAGGAGCTGCGCTGTAGAAAGGAATACCATATTGCTTACAGAATACAGAAACTGCAAAAGTTCCAATTTTATTACAAACATCTCCATTAGTTGCTATTCTATCTGCTCCTAATATTACTAAATCTATTTTTCCATCTCTAATTAATGTTGCAGCTGCACTATCTGGTATTAACTTAGAAGGAATTTTTGCTTGATCTAATTCCCATGCTGTTAATCTAGCTCCTTGTAAGCGCGGACGAGTTTCATCTGCATAAACAAATATATTTTTATTAGCATAAAAAGCACTTTTTATTACACCTAGAGCAGTTCCCCATCCAGCTGTAGCTAATGCGCCAGTATTACAGTGTGTTAAAATAGTTGCATTTTGAGGTACAACTGCTAGTCCATTTTCACCAAGTTGTTTATTTGTAGCAATATCTTCTTCATGAACTTTAATAGCTTCATTTTTTAATATTTCTAATAAGTTTATTTCTTTTTTATTAGCTTCATATACTTTTAGCATTCTATCAATTGCCCATTTTAAGTTGATAGCAGTAGGTCTAGATTTATTAATAAATTCACAAGCATCAAAAAAAGCTTGTTCATTGTCTGAAAAATCTTTATAAGCTAAATAAACGCCATAAGCAGCAGTTGCGCCAATAGCAGGAGCTCCTCTTACTACCATATCTCTTATAGCAAATTCAATATCTTTATAATCTTTAGCTACAAAATATTCAAATTTTGCAGGTAGTACTCTTTGATCAATTAAAATTAATTCATCATTTTTAAATTCAATAGCGTTAAATGGTTCTTTCATTTGTCATCCTTTTATCTTTTTAGTAATTTTTCCCATTGATTTTTTGTATTCTTCATAACTAAATCAACGTCAATTGTTAATAATTTTCTGTTTTGCATTAACATTTCACCTTTACAGAAAACAGTATCTACATCACTGCCTTGAGCACTATATACTACAGCAGAGAATGGATCGTTTATTGGGGTAAGGTGAGGCTTATTTGTATCAATTAGTATAATATCTGCATCTTTTCCAACTTCAATTGTACCAACTTTATCATCAATAGATAGAGCTCTTGCTCCATTTGTTGTAGCCATTTTAATAATATCATAAGGAGTGTTAGCAATAGGGTCCATTGTTGAAACACAACTTAACATTGCTGAAAGATGCATTTCTTCCATCATATTTAAATTATTATTAGAAGAAGCTCCATCTGTTCCCATAGATACATTAACTCCAGCTTTTCTGAATTTTGATATAGGGGCTATTCCACTAGCAAGTTTACAATTACTACTTGGATTATGGACAACACTCATATTCTTATCAACACATAATTTAACTTCTTCATCCGTTAAATATACTCCATGTGCTAGTACAGATTTAATATCCTTAAGGGCGCCGTTTTTTTCAAGATACATTAATGGTGTTTCACCGAATTCTTTTACACAGTTATTTACTTCAGTCATGGTTTCACTCATATGAGTGTGCAAATCTCCACCTCTTTCTAATAACCAATCTCTTGCAAAGAGATAAGTTTCTAAAGGTGTTGTATAAATAGCATGAGGTGCAACATTAAATTTTATTAATCCGTTGGATTTGCTTAAGTATTTATCAGCAATTTTAGTATTTGGTTTGATTCTATCTTGGTTATCTTTTAGTGGTCCAAAAAGAGTCATACCTATTGTTCCTCTCATTTTTGATTGATGAAGAGCTTCACATGTTTGATCCATCATGAAATACATGTCATTAAAAGCAGTACAACCGGTAGAAATCATTTCAGCTAGAGCTAATTGAGAAGCCCAATAAATATCATCAGGTTGTAATTTGTCTTCGATTGGAAATATTTCGTTTAGCCAAGACATTAAATCAGGTGCTGTATCTTTATAATTTCTCATTAGTCCCATTGAAGTATGAGTATGAGCATTAATTAAAGAAGGCATACAAATCATATTTGTAGCATCGATTTCTCTCTCTGCTACAAAATTAGGATTATCACTGATTTTCCCGTTTTCAATTTTAATATCTCCTCGATATGATTTGTTACGTTCAGTCATATCGAGAATAATTGCATTTTTGATTAAAGTATTCATAACAAGTAAGATATCACTTGTTTTCTATAAAGTCGAGAAGTTTACAGATAATATAATAAAGAATAAGAAAATTTATTTATCTATCAAATTTCTTTTAATTTTTTTAGTACTTGTCATTATCATAGGTTTGTCTACAATAGTAATTTTCCCTATTTTCTTATATCCACTTAATTCTTTATTTACCAAATTAACTACTTCATTGATTTCTTCTTCAATTTTTTCAACTTTCTTTTCAAAATATTCTTGATCTGGATAAATAACTGCTTCAATGCACTCAGCTGGTACGTCTTTTTTTTCTTGATATCCTCGAACAAGAACTTGATCTACTTGAGTGTGAAGTTGGAATAAATCTTCGATTTCTTCAGGGTAAACATTTTTACCACCTTCAGTAACAATAATATTTTTAGCTCTCCCTTTTAGATATAAATAATTATCACTATCAAGATAGCCTAAATCTCCTGTTTTTAACCAACCTTCTTCATTAAATAATTTTTTAGTATTTTCTTCGTCTTTATAATATCCCTGACAAATGTTAGGACCTTTAACTAGAATTTCGCCAACTCCTGATGAGTCAGGATTATCAATTTTAGCATCAACTAGAGGGAATATTTTACCAACTGATTCTATTTTAAATTTAGAAGTAGGATTGAGCGCTAAAATAGGGCTTGTTTCAGTTAGTCCATATCCTTGGATAAAATCTAATCCAAGTTGTTGATACTGTTTAAATACTTTTGGAGATAGAGGGCCTGCTCCACAAATTAATATTCTGTTATGAGCGAAACCAACCTTAGATAACAACTTCTTATTAAAGAAATTTCTAAGAGGATTTTTGTTAAAGTATTTTTTACAGAATCCATTAACAAACATTAAGAAATGAATTAATGCGTTAGTCATAAAGCCTTTCTTTTTAACCCCTTTCATCATACCTGCTAATAATTTGTTATAAAGTAGAGGAATTCCCATAAAGACTGTGACTTTTCCTCTTGTTAAATCATTTACCATTCTAGAAACGATTATGCCATGTCCAAAAACACATTCACAACCAAAAGCAATTGAAACAAGTAAAACCGCTGTACAGCAATAGCTGTGATGAAGAGGTAGAAGTGCATATAATATATCATTTTCATCTAGTTGTAAAAATTGATCATCTTTTGCTTGATATAAATCACTTACAATATTTTTTTGAGTTAATACAGCCCCTTTCTCATTACCTGTTGTACCACTTGTAAATAGAATTGCTGCAACATCATCTTCATTACCTTTAACTATTTCTAAAACTGTTTTTGGTTTTACACTCAACATTGATTGATATTGTTCACTCTTACCTTGAAGGGTTAAACATAATTTAAAAGATTTAAGATATTCTGGAAATGTTTTATCAAGAGATTCTAAAATATTTTTATCAGCTAGAAAAAATTTACAATCACTATATTGAGATAAGTCTTTAACTTTTTTGTTTGTTAATTGATTATCTAATGGAACAACAACACCACCGGCAAAGTTAATACTCATATAAGCAATTGCCCATTCAATACTATTTTTACCATTAATTGCTACTTTATCACCTTTTTCTAAACCATTTTCTCTAAGATATGAACTTATATTGATTAAATATTCATAAACTTCTTTATAAGTTAATGAGAAACGATTAGGGGTAAACTTTGTAAAACAAATTCTATCTGGAAATTTGTCTAAAGTCATTTGAAAAATTTGAGATAAGGTTGGCCATTCTCCTTCAAATAATTTTCCTCTATAAGGATCTAAGTATCTTTTCCATGAATGTTCCATAATAATTCCTTTATATATATGATAAATATCATATTGACAATATTTATGTATTTTGTCAATAAAAAAATATATAGCTATAATTTTTTACATGGTAATAAAATAAATAGAATAGTATGCCACTAATTATTTGAAAATTGTCTTGTCTTTTTTTAAATGGAATAAATCAGGATAAATTGCGTTAGAATATTTTTTTAAATTAGGATAATCATTAGATCCCCAAAGCAATCCTACAATATATCCAGCATTGCTATTTCTTGCATATCTCATATCTGTTAAAGTATCACCTACCATTGCAACTTCTTCAGGTTGTAAGTTGAACATATCACAGAAATGAATAAAAGAATCAGGTTTAGGTTTGTTTTTAAATTCGTCATCTTTTGTTGATACATAATCTACATATTGTTCAATACCCATATGTTTTATAAATAAATTAGCAGATGTTCTATTATCGACTGTTACTACAGCGATTTTATAACCTAACTCTTTTAACTCTTTAAATATTTTAGCTTGTTTAGAAAAATCCATAGATTTGATTTTTTCTTCAATGAATATATTATTATATTCTTGTATTTTAATAGAAATCTTAATTAAAGTAGATGGTAAAATTAAATTAGATAGGCAAAACCAAAGACCTTTTTTTGTAATATTGTATTTACCATGGGAAAAAATAACACCTTTAGCATTAGTTGTACCATTTTCATCTAATCCTAATAGTTTAATAAAATCTTTCTTTCTTTTATTATTTCTTTTTGAATTAGAGGTACGAAATGCTTTATCTACTGATTTTACAATAACATCATGCCATACTGAGGAATAATCAAAAAGAGTACCATCTTTATCAAAAATAATTCCTTTTAAATTAATTTTTTTTTCCATAGTGTGCATTTTATATTAAGGTATCAAAATAAGCTAGTGGTAAAAAATGAAATAGTAAATGTAAATATCTTTAATTAATAAAAAAAGTAGCATATATTTAAGCTATGAGTAAAAAAGTATCAGAGAAATTAATTAATCTAACCAAAGACTTTACCTATGAAATAGAGAAAGTAAAAGATGAAATAGATGAAGATTTATATATTTATAATCCTTTAGTATATGCAAAAGAAATGTTTTTTGAATATATAAGAAAATATGTTGATTCTCCTACAAAGTATTTTTTTCTAGGAATGAACCCTGGTCCATTTGGTATGGCACAAAATGGTATACCTTTTGGGGAAATAAATACTGTTAAAGAATATTTAAAAATCGATAAACCCATTTTTTCACCTATAAGAGAACATCCAAATAGAAAGGTCGAAGGGTTAAATATAAAAAGAAGTGAAATAAGTGGACTTCGCTTGTGGGATTTGATTAAAACTTATTATCCAAATCCAAGGGAAATGAAGAATAATATATATATAGCTAATTATTGTCCTCTTCTATTTATTTCTCCTATCAAAACAGCAAAAAATATAACTCCTAATAAGTTGAAAAAAGAAACAAGATTATCATTAGATAGAGTTTGTGATGAATATTTAATACAATCAATTGATTTATTAGAATGTGAAAAGCTTATTGGAATTGGAAAATATGCTGAAAAAAAATTAAAGAATGATAAAATACCATATTTTTCAATTTTACATCCTTCTCCTGCATCACCTTTAGCTAATAATGGATGGAAGGAAAAAGTAGAAGCACAGTTGATAGAGAATGGAGTAAGTTTATGAAAAAGGAAGTAAAATCTTTTGCTAAGATTAATTTGCATTTAGCCGTTGGTCCTAAAAGAGAAGATGGTTTTCATAATCTTCAATCAATTTTTGCAAAAATAAGTTTGTTTGATTTGATTAAAATTGAAGCAAAAGAGAGTAAAACTTTAAAGATAAATATAGAGGGGTTAGATAATTGTGAATTAATTGGTGAAGATACTATTACAAAAGCTATTAGATTGTGGTGTGAATATACTAAACATAATTTAGAAGTAAATGTTAATATTGAAAAAAATATACCAATAAAAGCAGGACTTGGGGGCGGCTCAAGTAATGCAGCATATACTCTAAAAACTATTAATGAGATGTTTTGTGATTATGCTTTAAGTGAAAAAACTTTATTAAAAATAGGTTTGATGATTGGATCTGATGTTCCTTTTTTTCTTCATGATACAACTTTTGCTTATGTTGAAGGACAAGGAGAAATAATTACAAAATTAGATGCAAAATTTGATTATGAAATTCAATTATATAAACCACAAATAGGAGTAAGTACTAAAGGTGCATTTGATAAATTAGATAATATAAAAAGACAACCTTTTATTAATAAACAAACGTTAATAAATGCTTTTTATAAAGGTGTAGAATCATGGAAAAATTCATTTTTTAATGACTTTGAACTAGTAATAAATAGTGAAATATTGAAGAGTTTAAATATTTTAGATGATGAATTTGTCCACTTAAGTGGCTCTGGTTCTACGTGTTTTATTGTATGTAACAATTTTCCAAAATGTTATAATAAATTTACTCTTAATCAACAAATTAAGAATAATATATATTATAAGAGTTGTTTTTTCTCAAATATCTAATATAATGTTTATACATGAGACACACAAAAGGAGTTTAAAATGAAGATAACGGAGGTTAGGATTCGTACAGTTAATGGTGAAAGTAAGTTAAAAGCTTATGCTACAGTAACCTTTGATAATGAATTTGTAGTACACAATATTAAAGTTATTGAAAGTAAAAATGGTTTGTTCATAGCAATGCCAGCTCGTTTGACCGCAAATAATGAATATAAGGATATTGTGCATCCTATAAATAGTCAATTTAGGAATAAGTTACAAGATGAAATTTTAGAGGCTTATTCTAAAGAAAATAATGAGGAATAAATAAAAAATATAAAAAAAAGTAACTTTTTTTAAAAAAGTGCTAGACAAATTTTTAAAATTATTGTAGTTTACCTCGTGTTGTTGGGAAGTCGCCAAGCGGTTAAGGCTCTGGTTTTTGGTGCCGGCACCGGGGGTTCGAGTCCCTCCTTCCCAGCCTAAACCTGCTATTATTAGCAGGTTTTTTTTATGTTTTTCCCTTCCTTTACTTGACCCTAAATCACTATAACAGTAGTATACCTTAGACACTTATGTGTTCATTATCCCATGGTAATTGGAAATAATCCAATGAGAGTATTAGGAGAAAATTATGTCAAAACATGTTTTTGAAGCAACTCTTCGTACTTCCGATTTCGGAAGCGCTGGTTCTAGACGTTTATTACGTGCTGGAAAAATCCCTGCTGTTGTATATGGTAGTAAAACAAAACCTATGCATATTGTAATTGATGGCCATTCATTTACTTTAGCTATTAACACAATTTCAGAATCAACACTTATCACTTTAAAAATTGATGGTGCAGAACATGAAGTATTAGTAAAATCTTTCCAAGAAAATGTAATGACTGATACTATTTATCATGTTGACTTCTATGAAGTTGTTCGTGGTGAAAAATTACATGCATTTGTTCCTCTATCAACAGAAGGAAATCCTATTGGATGTAAAAAAAGCGGTATCTTAGATGTTGTATTACATGAAGTTGAAGTAGAATGTCTACCAAAAGACTTACCTTCAGACATTAAAGTTGATGTTTCAGAAATTGATTTAAACGGTCACTTATCTGTTAAAGATATTGTAGTTTCTGATGAAATTACTATTTTAACTGATGGCGATGTTACTGTTGCAACTGTTAAAGCTCCTAAGAGTGAAAAAGTTGAATCAGAAGAATCTGATGATGAAGTAGCATCAACCGAGGAATAGTTCTATGAAATTAATACTTGGGCTAGGGAATCCTGGATCTGAGTATAAAGAAACAAGACATAATTGTGGATTTAAAGTTATAGAATTATGTGCAGCGTTTTTTCATGTAAATATGAAGAAGCGCTGTTTTCGTTTATACCAGAGAGCAAAATTAAAAAAAGAAGATAATGACTATTTGTTAATTAAACCATTAACATATATGAATAATAGCGGAAATATATTAAAGAATTTTAAAAATATAAAAACAGAAGATATTATTGTAATTTGTGATCAAATGGATTTACCACTTTCTTATATTAGAATAAAAAAAGGTGGTGGAGATGCAGGTCATAATGGTTTAAAAAGTATAATTAAAAATTTAGATGGTGAAAGAAATTTTATAAGAATTTATGTTGGTATTAATCGACCTAAATCTAATGAAAGTATTGTTGATCATGTATTAGGTGTAGAAGAGAATAAAGAATTGTTTAATCAAGGAATTGAAAAAGCTAATAATGCCTTAATAGATATAATTAATAATGTACCTATTGAAAAAGTAATGCAAAAATATAACGTTAAGATTAAGTAAAGTTGTAAAAGATAAACCTTTTATGGCATTTTTCTTGACGATTACTTTTTTTCTAGTCATATTTTTATTATTACTATATTAGGTGGTTCTATGAAACAAATCTCAGAATATTTTGAAAAATACCCTGATTTAAAAGATAAGAAAATTGCTGTAGCCTTTTCAGGAGGTAGTGATTCTTTAGCTTTGTTATATTTATTATCTAGAATCTTAGATAATAAAAACTTAGTTGCTATTTATGTTAATCACGGATTAAGAAGTGACCAAGAACTTCTAATTGAATCTGAAAAAAATAAACAAAATTGTTTATCTATTGGTGTTGAATATAAAGAAATTATCTTAGCTAAAGGTGAAGTAATAGAATCTGAAAAAGTAAGAAAAAATGGTATTGAAGATGCTGCAAGATTTTTAAGATATAAATATTTAGTTGACTATTGTAAAGAAAATAATATTTATGCTATTTCTACAGCACATACAATTGATGATCAACTTGAAACAATGATTATGAGAAGTTTTAACGGTTCATCTTTATTATCATTAACTTGTATTAAAGAGTATCGAGAACAAGATTCAATAAAAATTATAAGACCGTTATTATCATATACTAAAAACGACTTACAATTGTTATTAAAAGTTTCTGGTTTTAGTTGGAGTGAAGATTCAACAAATGCTGAAACAGATTATTTGAGAAATAGAATAAGAAAAGAAATCTCACCTAAAGTTGAAGCAATATTTCCTGATGTAAAAAAAATAGTACATAGAAATGCTTTATTGTTTACAGGATTAGTTTCTTTAGCAGAAGATAAAGTAACTTCTTTAATAGTTGATAAAAAAGTGAATCGTAAACAATATCTTTTACAAGAAGATATAATAAGATATAATATATTATCAAGATTGATAAAACCTTATGAAGTACCGTCATACAAAAAGATTGTTCATATTGATAATGTTATTAAACAAATAAAAGAAGGAACTCAAGTATTTACAGGTATTCATTTATTGATAAAAGATGATACTTTTGTTATTAATAAATATGATGAGATTCCAAATTTTAGTTATGTAATAGAAGAACCTAAAGATGAAGAGATAAAGTTATACAATAATACATTAATTGTAGAAAAAAAACTATTTGATGATTCGACTCTTTTAAAAATAGCAGATGAAGATATTAATTACCCTTTAATACTTAGAAATATAAGAAGTGATGATACTTTAGTGGTAGAAAATGGTACTGTGGAAATATCTAAGTTTTTATCAAACTGGAAATTAAGTGAGATAGATAGGAAACAAGTTATTGTTCTAGAAGATAAAAATGGGATTGTTGCTGTTTTTGCAAAACATCTTGGTGGAAGAGATAGATTAGCTAAGAGAGTGAAAAATCCTCTTGTAGGAAAATCAGTTAGAATATATAGTATTGTTTAAAGGAATATATAGTGAACGTTTTAAAAAATAGAGAAAGAGCAAAAGTTAAAATTTATATGGATGAGAATAATAATAACGATAAAAAGCCAAACAATAATGATTTTTGGAATGGTTTAAAAGGTGGCGGCTCATCTAATAATAATAAAGATGGAAATAATCCATTTAAGAATCCAAAAAATAGATTATCTTTTGGAGTATTTGTATTTATTTTATTGACTTTTGGAATATTAATGTTTGATGGAATGGCAAATGCAGGTGTCCAATCTGTTCCTTATACAACTTTCAAACAATATGTATCTTCAGGACAAGTTACTACTGTAGATATTGAAGCTAATCAAGATATTACTTTTGTAACACAATCTAATTTAAAAATGAGGACCATGATTCCATATTTAGATGAAGATCTGTTAGATGAACTAAACGAAAATGGAATTATTGTTTCAGGTTCTGAACAACAAATTTCATACCTTTCACTTTTCTTAAGTATCATACCTTGGATTATATTTATTGGATTTATGGTCATTTTGTATAGACAAGCAAATGGTATGAATTCAAGAATGATGGGTGGTTTAGGTAAAAATTTAGCTAAAGAATATAAACCCGATGAAAATAAAACAACCTTTAAAGATGTTGCAGGTCAACTTGAAGCTAAGAATGAATTGATGGAAGTTGTTGACTTTTTAAAAAATCCTTCTAGATTCCATAATATCGGAGCTAAAATTCCTAAAGGTGCGTTATTAGTTGGGCCTCCAGGAACAGGTAAAACATTATTAGCTAAGGCTGTAGCTGGTGAAGCTGGAGTTTCATTCTTACATACAAGTGGTTCTGACTTTGTAGAAATGTTTGTAGGTATGGGGGCTTCTCGTGTTCGTGATTTATTTGAACAGGCAAGAAAAGCTGCTCCTTGTATAATATTTATTGATGAATTAGATGCTGTAGGTAGAGCCCGTGGTGCTGGCCTTGGTGGTGGACATGATGAAAGAGAACAAACATTGAACCAAATCCTTGTTGAAATGGATGGGTTTGATTCTGTTTCTAATGTTATCGTAATGGCTGCAACAAATAGGCCTGATGTATTAGACCAAGCTTTATTAAGACCTGGTAGATTTGATAGACAAGTTGTTGTAGATTTGCCAGATATTAAAGAAAGGGAAGCTATTTTAGAAATTCACTGTAAAAAAGTAAAACTTGAAAGTGACGTAAATTTAAATAGAATTGCTAGAGCCACTCCAGGAAGTAGTGGTGCTGATTTAGCAAACATGATAAATGAAGCTGCTCTCTTTGCTGCTAGAGAAAATAAAACTACTGTTTCTATGAATAATATTGAAGCTGCAAGAGATAAAGTAATGCTAGGTGTGGCTAAAAAATCTAAAGTAATGAGCGTTGAAGATAAAACTGCAACAGCATATCATGAAGCTGGTCATACTTTACTACACTATTATTTGAATCATGTAGATCCACTTCATAAAGTTACAATTATTCCTCATGGTAGAGCTTTGGGTTTAACTATTTCATTACCTGAAAAAGATGCTTATACTATGACTAGAAGTAAATTAGTAGATAGAATTAAAATAACTATGGGTGGTTATGTAGCTGAAGAAATTGTATATGGTGAGACAACAACAGGTACATCTAACGATATTCAACAAGCTACAAATATAGCAAAAAGAATGGTTACTGAATTTGGTATGAGTAGTTTAGGTTTTATTAATTTAGGGGATGAAGATGAACCTTTATTCTTAGGACGTGAAATCGCTCAGCATAAAAACTTTAGTGAAGCTACAGCAAAAATCATAGATGATGAGATGTTAAAAATATTAGATAGTTGTTTGAAAGAAACAAGAGATATTTTAACAACACATAGAGAACAATTGGATTTATTAACTAACGAGTTAGTAGAAAAAGAGACTTTAGATGATGCTGAAATTAGAGAACTTTTAGGTTTCGAACCAATTGAAAACGAATTAAGTTTAAAATAATAAAGGATTAATATGGGACATGATTATTCTTTGACCAGAAACTTTTGTATTATTGCGCATATCGACCATGGTAAATCTACCTTGGCCGATCGTTTTATTGAGAAAGCAAAGTTAATAAATACAAGAGGACCTGCTCAAGATCAAGTTTTAGATAGTATGGATATCGAAAGGGAAAGAGGCATAACTATAAAAAGTC
The DNA here is from genome assembly GCF_050031695.1 of Pleomorphochaeta sp. Classification (GTDB taxonomy): domain Bacteria; phylum Spirochaetota; class Spirochaetia; order Sphaerochaetales; family Sphaerochaetaceae; genus Pleomorphochaeta. Next base: position 86,112 of record NZ_JBNAIC010000059.1, read on the forward strand.
AAGCTGTAACTATTCCTTATAAAGCTAAAGATGGGAAGACTTATCAATTAAATTTAGTTGATACACCAGGTCATGTCGATTTTAGCTACGAAGTTTCAAGGGCAATTAGTTCATGTGAAGGTGCTCTATTATTAGTCGATGCATCACAAGGTGTTGAAGCACAAACTCTTGCAAATTTATATTTAGCAATGGAACATGATTTAGAAGTTATTCCAGTAATCAATAAGATTGATTTACCTTCAGCTAATATTCCAATGTGTTTAGAAATGATTGATAATGATTTGGGTCTTGATTCAGATATGACAATAAATGTTAGTGCAAAAACAGGTGAAGGTGTAGATGCGTTATTTGAGCAAATTGTTGAGTTTATCTCACCTCCAAGTGGAGTTGATGAAGACCCTTTAAAAGCTGTAATTTTTGATTCACACTATGATCCATACAGAGGAATTATTGTACACTGTAGAGTTTTTGATGGTTGTATGAAAAAAGGTGATACTATCAGATTTATGCATGGTGGTGTCGACTATGAAGTAGAAGAAGTTGGTATTTTCCAATTAGGCTTTATTAAGACTGGAGTTCTTCATGCAGGCGATGTAGGTTACTTTATTGCAGGTATTAAAAAAATTGGAGATATTAGAGTTGGTGATACAGTTACTAAGTTAAGTAATCTTGCAAAAGATCCATTAGATGGATTTAGAGATGTTCAACCAGTTGTTTTTTCTTCTATTTATCCTGTTGATTCTAATGATTATGAAGAATTATTTGATGCAATTGAAAGATTAAAATTAAATGATGCTTCATTAGTATATGAAAAAGACTCTTCTGCAGCTTTAGGTTTTGGTTTTAGATGTGGATTTTTAGGACTTCTTCATTTAGAAGTAATACAAGAAAGAATTGAGAGAGAGTTTAATTTATCAATTGTATTTACTTCTCCTTCTGTTGAATATAAAGTTCATTTGAAAAAAGATAATGAGATAATTGAAATTGATAATCCATTAGAATATCCAGATCAAATGTTAGTTGATTATAGTGAAGAACCTTTTATAAGAGCAAATGTAATTACTCCAAGTGAGTTTATTGGACCAATTATGGGCTTAGCTATGGAAAAAAGAGGTATTCAAACTAATATGAATTATTTAGATTCAAAAAGAGTTGAATTACAATATGAAATGCCATTAGCTGAAGTACTTTTTGAGTTCTATGATAGATTGAAATCAATATCGAGAGGGTATGCTTCTTTTGACTATGAAGTTATTGGATATAGAAGAACTGATTTAGTTAGATTAGATATATTAGTTAATGGGGACCAAGTTGATGCTCTATCACAGCTAGTATTTAGAGGTAATGCTGTAAGTAGAGGTAAGGTTGTTTGTCAAAGACTTAAAGGAGAAATTCATAAGCAACAATATAAAATAGCTATTCAGGCTGCAATAGGTGGGCAGATAGTTTCAAGAGAAACCATTACTGCTTATAGAAAAGATGTTACAGCTAAATGTTATGGTGGTGATATTTCTAGAAAAAGAAAACTCTTAGAAAAACAAAAAGAAGGTAAAAAGAGAATGAAGATGGTTGGAAGTGTAGAAATTCCACAACAAGCTTTTTTAGCAGTTTTAAAGAGTGAAGATAAAAATAGTTAATTAAATATTAAATGGATGGGTTTGTTATGATAAAGCAAACCTATTTTTTTGAGGTATTAAATGAAAGAGTTATTTGGAAAAACAAAAGAAGGAAAAGAGGTCTATAAATATAAAATTAGTAATGGCCCTTATTCATTAGAAGTTTTATCATTAGGAGCTACAATACATGCTCTTAAAGTTCCTAATATAAAAAATGAAATTATTGATGTAGTTTTAGGATATAAAACTTTAGAAGAATATATTAATTGTTCAACCTATTATGGTATGTGTGTCGGAAGAGTTGCTAATAGAATCCATAATGCAAAATTCATTTTAAATAATAAAGAATATAATATTGAAAAAAATGAAGGTGAGAACTGTTTACACAGTGGTTCTTCTTCTTTTTGTTTTAAAATATGGGATTGTGAAGAATTAGTAATAAATGATAATCCTGTATTAAAGTTTACAGTTAGTTCTTTTGATGGTGAAGGTGGGTTTCCTGCAAATGTTGAGGTATCTTGTATTTATTCTTTAACTAAGGATGGTCAAATAGTAATTAATTATGAGGGCCTAAGTGATAAAGATACTATTCTAAATTTGACAAATCACAGTTATTTTAATTTAAGTGGAGATTACAGTACTACCATATTAGACCATGAATTAAAACTTGAATGTGATAAATATGTTGAAGTTGATGAATCTGCAATTCCAACTGGTAATATATTAAGTACTGAGAAAACTGCCTTTGATTTTAATGAATTTCATACAATTGGGGAGAGAATTAATCACCTTGATGGTGGTTATGATCATACTCTTTGTTTTAATTCTTTTACAGAACAACTTGCAAAAGTCGGTGAATTTAGATGCAATCGTTCTAAAGTAAACATGGAAATATATACTACAATGCCTTCATTGCAATTATATAGTGGAAATTTTATTAGTAATGATGATATTAATAAAGATGGTTCTCCTGGATTAAAAAACGGAGGAATTTGTTTTGAAACACAATTCTTTCCTGATTCGCCAAATCATGATAATTTTCCTTCCATAACTTTGCGTGCTAAGAAAAAATATAAACATGTAACTATTTATAAATTTAATTTATTTTAAATATTAAATAAAAATTCCAATGTGAACAATATTTTCACATTGGTTTATTTTTTGTTTCTTCTTCTTCTGAAAATTGTGTTATTTGTTTTAATTATTTTAAAGGAAAATTCATCTGGAACAGGATCGTATCCTCCTAAATAAAATCTACTACATCTAAATATTCTAACTATACCTAAAATACTTCCTTTTATAATTCCATGTTTAGTAACGGCTTGAACGAAATAGGTTGAACAAGTTGGGGAATATATACAGGAGCCACCTATATAAGGAGAAATAACACCTTTATAAATGTAAATAGGTATTAAATATAAAGAACGTAAAAATTTAATTATCTTATTCATAAAGCTAATATAGACAATGAAATAGTAAAAAACAAGTTACTAAGTCACATAAGAAGCGAAAAAAAGAAAAAAAATTAATGTATTGATATATATACATTTGACTTTTATATAAGTAAGTGTTATTTTAAGTCCCATATTAAAGAATCTTAATGGAGGAATAACCATATGGCAGGTAATGTTTCAAAGAACGCACGTCGTTCAGGTGCTCAAGTTCTAACAAGTCGTTGGGGTGGTCAAATTAAAATGAAAAGCGTTTTCGAAAATGGTAGACTACGTCACGTAGCTTATTGTGAAAAAAGTGGTAACACTGCAAGAAAAGCTAAAGACTTAATGTAATTTTTATAAATTTATAAGTTTTAAAACCAGGGGTTTTTTCTCTGGTTTATTTTTTTTAATAAAATAATTTGTGTAAAAATAAATATTGATATTAAATACAAAGAAAGGTATAGTATATATTAAGTGGTAATGTAAATTATCAAAATTTGAGGGCAATGGAGAATTTATGGTCTAAAAAGGTCAAGTTTTAATTGTTAATTAATTAATTATTTGAAATTATTTAATTTTTTTTGTACCTAAAATTGAACTCATATGATATACTTCTATAGAAGAAGTATTTATTATACAAAAACCATTGAGATTTATATTAGGAGGAAAACCGTGAAACGTTTTTCAAGTAAATTAATGTCAGCATTGTTAGTAA
>NZ_JBNAIC010000060.1:0-62438 GCF_050031695.1 Pleomorphochaeta sp.
GGGAAAACTTTTAAACCTAGTAAACAGATAATTAAAAACACTAATGGATTTAAAATTGCATTCCATCTTTTTAATTTACTTTTACCACTTATTATATAAAAAAATAAAATACTTGGGCTTATAATCCAAGTAATCAAATAATGGAAAATAAAAACAATTAAAATGCTAGAAGTTAACTCATTAGCTATAAGATTGTTGAGAAAGTTAATATCTATATTATTAACAAGACCATAGTTATAAATAATTGGGAAATTACACATCACCCCATGAATAAGAGGGGAGCCCATAATAGTGCCGTAAGAGAATAGTATTAATATGATAGTTGCTATTTTTTTATTAGTCTTTTTTATAACTTTATATACCAGAAAATATCCACAAATATAAAAGGGGATAAAGAAAGCACATAGATTTAGTGATAGAGAAAATCTCCAATTAGACATTTCTATCCAAGATGGTTCAACAATACTTGAGACTGAGATCCCATATTCAGGATTAAATTCAAGTAAAAAATCTGCAACACATAAAGCAAATGCTGAAATTATAGCTATAATTCCAAGTATATGATTAATTTTAGTTTCTTTTTTTATTAAAATATTCATTAAATATATCCTTTATCTATAAGGATATAACCAATAAAAATATATTGTCAATAATATAATATTTATACTAAGTAATTATTATATTATTTTTAATAATATTAAGATTAGTTTTTATTCAAATAAATAAACTTGCTTTATTAGATACCTTAATTTATTATCTAAATTAGAAAACTTCAAAAAAACTAATTTAAAGGGGATCTATGAATAAATTATTAAAGAAAAGAATTTCGAGAATTAAATATTTAGCTTTTGCATTAATTGTTCTAATCAGTATTTTTTTATTGTCTATAATAATATTTGAGAAAAATGAATATAATAATAGGTTAAACTATTTAGAAAGTGAAGTAATACATAACTTTGAAGAAGAGTATGAAATAGTATTATATTCATATAGGCAATTATCAAATTCATATTATGCTAATATAATTAATAATTCGAGAATATTAGAAATAATGCATGAAGCAAATAATAGTAATACTGAAGATCAAGCTAAATTAAGAAATGAATTAATAACATTAGTTCAAGGTGATTATGATAATGCGTTATTAGCAGATTTTAGACAGTATCACTTTGTTTTAAATAATAATGAAAGTTTTTTGAGAATGCATAAAAAAGAGAAATTCGGTGATGATTTAAGTGATGTTCGCTATACTGTAAAATATGTTAATGAAACTGGGAATTATATTGAAGGCTTTGAAGAAGGCAGAATTTTTAATGGTTATAGATTTGAATACCCATTATATTTTGAAGAAGAATTAGTAGGTTGTGTTGAAATAAGTATGTCTTTTGAATCTATTTCTAATATGATGAAAAAGTTATTTAATACAAATACTATATTTTTAATGAAGAAAGAAATTGTTGATGCAAAAGTATGGGAAGAAGAAATAGCCCTAAATTATTCAATTGTTGAATTTAGTGACAATTATTATGTTGATAATAAAACAATAAATGATTTAACAACTGAATCGCTAATGAATATTAGTGATAAAGGTGAAATTACTCGAATTTTAGAAAATGATCAAACTTATAATATTCATTCTAAAATTGGGGATTTAGATTATTGTAATGGTTTTATATTAATAAGGAATGTAGAAGATATACCTGCTGCTTATTTAGTTTTTACTTCTAGATGTGATACCATATATGATTTAAATCAAGCATATATTTCTAAAATATTATTATTTACATTCTTATGGGTTTTATTAATTATAATCATAATAATAATTGTACAAAATAGGATAAAGATAGAAAAAATCACATCTCATGATGAATTAACAGAAGCATATAATAGAAATCTGTTATATAAAAACTTACAAGAAGAAATAGCCTATTATAATAAAAAGAAGATTCCTTTTTCTGTTATATTAGTTGATGTTGATGATTTTAAACAAATAAATGACAAATTAGGGCATTTAAGTGGAGATAGAGTTTTAAGAAATATAGTTGAAATATTTGATAATATATTAACTAAAAAAGGATATATTTTTAGATATGGTGGTGATGAATTTTTAATAATTTTAAACTCTACAAATAAAGAAGAATCTATTAAAATTGCTGAGGAATTAAAAAAAGAAGTAAATACAAGAATAATATTAGAGGATAAACCAGTTGGACTCAGTATGGGTTTAGTATTCTATGAAGATAGTATTAAAACTCCTGAAGTATTAATTAATAGAGCAGATAAATGTCTTTATAAATCTAAAGAGTTAGGCAAAAATCAAGTTTATTATAAGTGTTAAATCACTAAGAATTCATCTGTTTCCTTTAATAATGTATCTAATGTAGTAGATTTCATTTCATTGTCCATTGCAATTTGAATTTTTTCTAAATGCGAATCAAGAACTGTGTGAATGTTTTTGCCAACAGGGCATTCACAGTTCGGATTTGGATGGAAATTAAAAAAATTGTCATCAACTGCATGAACTGCATAAAAAATATCATATAAAGTAATTTCGTTTGGATCTTTTAATAAAAAAGCACCACCAACTCCTGCCTTTATTTCTACAAGTTTAGCTTCTTTTAACTGTCCTAAAATTTTTCTAATAATTACAGGATTAGTGTTTGCACTTTTAGCAAGAAATGTTGAGGTAACTTTGATTTTCTCTGAAAATGAAGAAACACAAAGCATTATATGTATTGCAAGAGTAAATCTTGATGTAATTTGCATTATAGACTCCTTAATTGAAATATATAAAATCGAAAACTATTAAGCAATATTTTTTTTATTTATTTTTGTTGTAACCATTGACATTACAACAACAAATTGTTATTGTATTTTTAGTTGTAACGGTAATTGTTACAACCAATTTACTATAGAAATTAATTTATGACAATTAGTGAGGGTTTAAGATGTTAACTTTAGTAGCTAATATTTATGCAAAAGAAGATAGTATTGAATTTGTAAAGAATGAAATATTAAAAGTAATCCCTAGTGTAAGGGCTGAAAAGGGGTGTGTAAATTATGATTTACATCAAGAAATTAACACGCCAAATATGTTTGTCTTATATGAAAATTGGGAGAGTAGAGAAGATTGGAATGCACATATGGATGCTAAGCATTTAAAAGCATTTCAAGAAGCTATTAAAAATTATGTAAAAGAAACAACTGTATATCAGTTGAATAAAATAAAGTAATAATTGGAGAATTAAATGGAAGCAATTGAGTTAATAAAATCAAGAAGAAGTGTTAGACAATTTAAAGATGAAGTTGTTAGTGAAGAAGTTATGAGAAATATTATGGATAGTGCACGTTTTGCACCATCTTGGGGTAATTTCCAAGTTGCAAGATATACACTAGTAAGTGATAAAGAAGTAATTACTAAATTAGCAAATGATGGTGTTAATGACTTTGTATATAATATTGGTACTTTAAAAAATGCTAAAAATGTAGCTGTATTAAGTTTTGTGAAAGGTAAAAGTGGAAAATTAGAAGGTGATGATTACGCAACTTCTAAGGCAAATGCTTGGGAAGTATTTGATGCTGGGATTGCTTGTCAAACTTTTTGTTTATCAGCACATGCCTTTGGTGTAGGAACTTGTATAATGGGTGTAATTGATGAAAAATCAATTTCAGAAATTGTAGATCTTCCAAAAGATGAAACAGTTGCAGCATTAATTGTTTATGGATACCCTGAAGCAGAAGTAAAAGCAACACCAAGAAAAGATGTTGATGAAATTACAAGATTTATTTAATATAATTAGTTAATAAGTAGTACCCCTTCTATATAATGAAGGGGTATTTTAAATTTGACTTATTATATTATATAAAGATAATATAAGTATAAAAGAATAATATGTAGAGGTATATTTATGAATTTATTTGAAGCTATAAATAAACGATATTCATATCGTGGTGAATTTATTAAGGAAAAATTATCTGATTTAGATATTGAGAAAATATTAAAGGCTGCTTTAGCTGCTCCTAGAGCAATGAATGTTCAATCAACTTCTTATGTTGCTGTCACAGATGAAAATCTGATTAATCAATTAGGTACTCTAATTAATAGAAATGGGACAAAGACTGCTCCTTTTATTCTAGTAATGCTTAGTGAAGATAAAAGCGAAAAAACTAATTTTAATTTTGAAGTAGAAAACTATAGTGCTGCTTGTGAGAATATTTTATTAGCAGTAACTGCTTTAGGTTATGCTACTGTCTGGACCGATGGAATTCTCAGAAATAAAGAATTAAATGATGGAGTAAGACAAATATTAAATATACCAAGTGGTAAAACAATAAAAGCCGTATTGCCTATTGGAAAGCCTTTGACTGAAGGGCCTTATAAAGAGAAATCTAAAATTGAAGAAGTTGTAGTATTTAATAAATTTAAATAGAGATACTTTTTTCAATATTTTTTTTCTGATAATATTATTATATGAAATCAAAGAAAACGCATTTACCTGTTTTTGGTATAGGACCTATATTTATTGTTAGTTTATTTTTAATTACCTTTATTTTTACATTGATTAATTATTTAGGTTATTTAGATTTATTTATTATAGATAAATATAGGTTTCTGTTTTTTTTTGTTGGTAGTTTGTTAATTATAGAAGGACTTTTTATTTGGATTTGTGCAGTATTTTTTAGTAGAATTGATAAAAATATAAAACAAAATAAATTAGTAACTAGTGGTGTTTATAAATATGTAAGAAATCCTATATATTCTGCTTTTATTTTTCTTTTTAGCGGGGTTTTATTTATAAATCATAATTATTTGCTTTTATTAATTCCTTTTTTATTTTGGCTTTCATTAACTATAATTATGATAAAAACAGAAGAAAAATGGTTAATTGATAAATATGGTAAAGAATATACAGACTATTGTAAAAAAACAAATAGATGTATTCCCTTTTTCCCCAAAAAATATATAAAAGAAAATAATTAGGAGTAAATTTTGAAAATTCGTGTAAATAGAGATGATTATGCTATTTGTAGATTATCAAGTAATGAGGATATACCTTCATGGTGTAAGATTGAAGATTTTGTAACAATAACTAAAACAGAAGATGAATTATCTCTTGTTTTAAAATCTAATCAAATACCAGACAATATCAAATGTGAAAAAGGTTGGAATATATTAAAAATTGTAGGTCCCTTAGATTTTTCTTTAATAGGGATATTATCTAAATTAAGTACAATATTAGCAGATAATAATATTGGTATATTTGTTATATCAACATTTGATACTGATTATATATTAATAAAGAAAGAGAATACAAATAATGCTATTAGAGTATTAAGTGAAAAGGGTTATTTGTTAGAAGAAAAAGAATAATTGATTACAAATTTGAAATATAAAATCCAATAATTTTTTATTCTTTTTATTAAATGCATCAATTATATGTTGTTCTGTGAGAAATCTAGATTTATTATATAAATGTGAGGAGGGGCTTATGATTGGTGCAATTGTAGGGGATATTGTTGGATCTCGTTTCGAATTTAATAATAATAAAAGTAAAAATTTTGAATTGTTTTCTGAAAATTGCCATATTACTGATGATTCAATATTATCATTAGCCGTTGCTAAGGCAATTATGGAGAGTGAAAAAATAATCAAATATTCACTTGCTTCTCATTTTGAAAATGATGAATATTGTAAGTTACTAAAAGAGCAAACTGTAAAATATTTAAAAGAATTTGGTAAAAAATATCCTAATTGTGGCTTTGGTCAAATGTTTTATGATTGGGTTTTTCACCATAATAGTAATCCTTATAATAGCTATGGAAATGGTGCGGCAATGAGGATAAGTCCTGTTGCATATTTTGCTAGAACAATTGAGGATATCTATAAATTATCAAATTGTGTAACATCAGTTACTCATAATCACAGTGAAGGTTTAAAAGGAGCTCAAGCTGTAGCTGTTTCAATATTCTTATGCCGTTGTGGATTACATAAACATGAAGTTAAAAAAAGAATAGAAGAGAATTATTATGATTTAAACTTTACTATAGATCAAATTAGAGATGACTATATTTTTAGTTCTAAATGTCAAGATACTGTTCCACAAGCAATTGTAGCTTTTTTAGAATCTACAAGTTTTGAAGATGCAATTAGAATTGCAATATCACTTGGTGGAGATAGTGATACAATCGCAGCTATTACAGGTTCAATTGCTGAAGCTTTTTATAATGTTCCAAAAGATATAGAAGATAAGGCTTTATCTTATTTAGATAATGATTTAAGGCTAATATATAAGGATTGGACTAGTTTTGTTAAACATAAAAATTGTGATTATTGATTATTTTTATTAATATTAATAATTAATAAAGAGTTAATTATTACGAAAATTGTACCAATTATTGCAAGTACAGTAAATGCTTTATTTAATGAATATATATCTCCTATTTTACCAATTAATGGGAATATAAAAATCATGAAAAAACTAAATATCATACTAGCAAAAGAGAGAATAGTTGCTCTATTGTTACTAGGGATAAGCTTGTTAATGTAGTCACTCATTGCAACATATATAAGGCTTTCTACAATCATCATAATTATATAAAAGATGTAGGGATAAGGTGTTAAGGCTATAAACCAAATACAAATAACACTGATTATTGGCATTATTAATAAAATACCTTTTTCTTTAATAACTTTTTCAACTTTATACGCTTTTGAACTTGCTAAAGCTTCAAATACAGCTGAAATAGCAAATAAAGAACCAATAAAAAATTCATCATGGTTATTATTTTTTAAATAGTTTTGTAAATAGAAAAATAAGGTAGTACCTAAAGCTAAAATGATTTGTGTAAATATAATAAAAAAGCCTATTTTTTTATTATTATTAATTACTTTAATACTTTGAGTGACTTGAACTTTCATTATAATAAAAGGATTTTTAGATTCAATTGATTCTTTTTTTATTGAAGGTTCTTGAAATTGTAAAGATTGAAGTATTGTTATCAATATAAATACCATAGTTAAATAAAAAACATATTTATAATCTATTGTAGCTAAATACCCTCCTAATAATAATGCTATAATTTGAGATGCTTGATATGCCATTTCTTGCCTACCGGAAATTTTCATATAATCTTTATCTTCATTTAATTCTTTTAGTGAATCATATATTAATGCTTCGCCTGCTCCTGACTCTAAGTTATAAGAAAGCGCTGTGAATATGAAAGAAAGGGCAAAGAAATAAAAACTATTGGCAAATAATAAAAGGATGATACTAACTAAAGCACAAATCCTTCCTATAATTCTACTAGTTTTTCTGCCATAAATATCTGCGATTATACCGGTTGGAACTTCCATCAAAAAAGAAGTGATATGGAATATTCCTTCAAGAATCCCTAGCTGTACTAAGCTCATTCCTTTCATCGCTAAATAAATCATCCATAGTCCATGGGTAAGATTTAAATTAGAGAGAAAGATAAATATATAATTATTAGGTACATTTTTTTTTAATCGTTGTCTATATTCCATTATTTTTTCCTAGTTTTGAAAGTATATTTTAAAATTAATATATATGCAAATAATTGATGAGGGGTAAAAAATTTTAATGATATATCTATTACTATTAATTATGGATTTTTTGAAAAAGAAAGTTAATAAGAAATATCTTAAATAAAATACTAAAATGTAAAATATTAGTATGATATAATACATTACACATTTAAAAAAAAGGAGAGAAGAAATCTTATGGATATTAAATCTTATAAAAAAGAAGTGCCAAATATTATTGTTGGTTGTATGCGAATTAACACAAAAACCGATAAAGAAGTTGAAACTTTAATAACAACTGCTTTATCTTGTGGCTTAAATTATTTTGATCATGCAGATATTTATGGTAAAAATGAATGTGAAACAAAATTTGCAAAAGCTATTAAATCCTTAAATATAGATAGAGAATCAATTATTATTCAAAGTAAGGCAGCAATAAGACCTGGTATTTGTTTTGATTTTTCAAAAAAATATATATTAGAATCAATTGAAGGAAGTTTAAAAAGATTAAATACTGATTATCTTGATTTCTTTTTATTCCACAGACCTGATCCATTAATGGAAGAAGCTGAAGTTAATGATATATTAAATGAATTATTAGAAACTAAAAAAGTAAAAGCTTTTGGTGTAAGTAATCAAAATGCACATCAGCTAAATTATTTAAATAAAAGCTGTGGTGATAGATTTGTAATTAACCAAATGCAAATGAGTATCACAGATTGTTATATGATTGATAGTTTTTTAAATGTTAATATGAATAATGAATTAAGTGCTAGTAGAGATGGTGGAATGTGGGAATATTCAAAACTTCATGATACTACAATACAAGCTTGGTCACCTTTTCAACATGGTTTTTTTGATGGAGTGTTTTTAGATAATGATAAATTTGAGTTATTAAATGAAGAAATTGATAATTTATGTTACAAATATAATGTTTCAAATGAAGCTATTGTTGTTGCGTGGTTACTTAGACTTCCTTTAAAAATGCAAGTTGTAACAGGTACCACTAATAGTGATCGATTAAAAAGAATTTCAAAAGCTTCAAATCTAAGATTAACAAGAGAAGAATGGTATAGATTATATATGGCTGCTGGTAAAATTTTACCTTAAATTATTATTACGAATTGTTTATACATTGACAATCTTCTATGTATCCATTAGCCTATACATAGAAGATTTTCTATGTATAAGAGGCCTTATGAATTATAAAGAATTAAGTGAAGTGTTTAAAATATTATCTAATGCAAAACGTTTAGAAATTTTAGATATTATTTCGTGTGGGGAAGTATGCGCTTGTGAACTTCAGAAAAAATTTGATATAACTCAGCCAACACTTTCATATGATATGAAATTATTGAAAGAAGCCTCTCTTATAATTGAGAGAATAGATGGAAGATCTCATTATTATAAAATAAATGAAGATCATTTTCGAAAAATAGCAGAATTATTTACTGTGTTATCAAAAGAAAAAAAGGCTTGTTGTTGTAAAAGGTAATAAGTATCAAAAGAATAATAAATAAATTAATGAGGAAATTATGAAATTATTTTCAAAAAAAATTAGTGAAGACACTTTTTACAATCCAAATGCAAGAATTAAAGTATTAGGCTCAGGTTGTGCAAAATGTAAAACTTTAGAAAAAAATGTTAAATTAGCTGTAGAGAATTTAAAAAGTAATGATGAAGTTACACATTTAAAAGATATAGAAAAAATAATAGGTTATGGTGTGATGAGTACTCCAGCCCTTGTTATTGATGAAAAAGTAGTTTCTTCTGGTAAAGTTTTATCAGCAAAAGAAATTGAAAAATTATTATAGGATAAGCTTATGGACATAATTAATAATAGAAGAAGTGTAAGAAAATTTTTAGATAAAAAGGTTGAAGATGAAAAACTTATTACTATTTTAAAAGCTGCAATGCAAGCTCCATCTGCTTGTAACCAACAACCATGGGAATTTATAGTTGTAGAAAATAGTGAAAAGAAAGAGGCCTTATCTAAAACTAGTCCTCATACTAGTTTTGCAAAAAATGCTTCATCCATAATTGTTGTTTTATCTAAGAAAAATGATTTAAAAGCAGAAAAGTTTATAGATCAAGATTTAGGTGCTTGTATTGAGAACCTTTTATTAGAAACTGTTAATTTAAATCTTGGAGCTACTTGGATGGGAATTTATCCTATTCCTTCTAGAGTAGATTATGTTAAAAATGTGCTAGATATTAATAAAGAGGTTATACCTTTTGCTTTAATTGCTATAGGATATCCTTTAGATAATAAAGCTAATAAATTTATCAATCGTTTTGATGAAAGTAGAATTAAGTTTGTAAAATAGAGGAATTAAAATGAAAAAATATACCGTAGCATTTGTTTGTGTTCATAATTCATGCCGTTCACAAATGGCAGAAGCTTGGATGAAAGAATTAGGTAGTGATATTTTTGATGCATATTCAGCTGGAACAGAAAAATATCATGAAGTTAAACCGCTTGCTGTAAAAGTTATGAATGAAGAAGGAATTGATATGTCTTCTCATTATCCAAAATTGTTAAGTGAAATTCCATCAAGTGTTGATGTTTTAATTACAATGGGGTGTAATGTTCAGTGTCCATTTGTTCCATGTAAATTAAAAGAAGATTGGGGATTAAATGATCCGTCCGGCGGACCAATTGAGGATTTTAGAGAGTGTTCATCCTTAATTAAAGAAAAAGTAATTAATTTAATAAATATTTATAAGGCAAAATAACTTATCTTGTGAAAAAATAGATAAAAAAATATAAGTTTATATAAAATAGTCTATTTTTGTTAAGTAAAAAAGTTTTAATAAAAAATCAACAATCAGATTTTTACTAAATATATTTTTTTAAAATATAAAATTTAGTAAATCTGATTTTTTTATATATTTTCTTTTTATAAAAGGACTTAATACTAATATAAAATAATAATATTAATCTTTATTCTATTTATTTTAGCTCAATTTTGTGAAAAAAAATAATATTTGTAATAATTGAAATTATATGTTTTTTAATAAAAAAAAGTTGACATGTGGTAATTGATGTGTTTAACTTTCTTTATGAAAGAAATATAATAAAAGGAGATTATTATGAAGAAAAAACTTTTAGTTGCATTATTAGCAATGTTATTTATCGTTCCTTCTTTCGTTTTTGCAAACGGTCAAGCAGAAACAGCAGAAGAAAAAGAGGTTGAAATCAGATTTTCAACAATTTGGGTAGGAGCTGATACAAAAGCTGCACCTGTTAAAGAATTAGTTGACGAATTTAACGCTGCAAATACTGGAAAAATTAAAGTTGTAATTGAAGAAAATCCTGACCCAGATGCATATAGATCAAAAATAAATACAATGTTAGGTTCCAATTCTGCTCCTGATGTATTCTCATTTAATCCTGATCAAACAGCTTTTATGTTCTATGATAGTGATGTATTAATGGATTTTACAGAAGATTTAAAAGGGGACTGGAAAAATAGTTTTGTTGATGGATCTATTGATTCTGCAACAATTAATGGTATGACAAAATCTTTACCTTTTGAAATGGGATATACTCCTATTTGGTATAACATGGATATCTTTGAAGCAGCTGGTGTTGATGAAATTCCTGCTACATTTGATGAATTCTGGGATGCATGTGAAAAAATTAAAGCAGCTGGTTATACACCAACATCACAAATGACTGGTGGTACAAATGCTTGGACTTCAATGCTTTGGTATTGTCATATTTTAAATGCATTAGCAGGTCCTAATGTTTGGGAAAAAGATTTTGCAACAGATCCAGTATATGTAGAAGCAGCTGCAATCTTACAAAAAATGTATCAAGATGGAAATACAACAGTTGATGCTATTGGTGGAGATGCTGGTGTTTCTGGTGGTCACTTCTTAAAAGGCGATACAGCTATGTTTATTAATGGCCCATGGTATATCGGTCGTGTAAAAGGTGAAGCTCCTGAAGTATTTGAAGCTGTAGAAATTGGCCCAGGTCCTGGTGCTGAATATTCTAACGGTCAAGTTGGTTTCCCACAATCAAACTTAGTTGCTGCAAATACTGATGATCCTGTTAAGAGAGAAGCTGTTATTAAATTCATGAAATGGATGACAACTCCTGAAAATGCTGCAAAAATTTCTCAAGCTTCTGGTGCTATGTTAGCTGTTAAAACTCCTGGTGTTACAGGTAACAAAGTTCAAACACAATTCAATGAAGCTGTAAATGGTGCGTCATTTATTCAAACACACTTCCAATTCAACTTTGCAACAGATGTAATGGCTGAATTTGGTCAAGCTTTAGCTAAATTAGGTGCAGGTAAATCAACACCTGAAGAATTTGTGGCTCAAATTGCTTCAAAAATTCGTTAATATAGAATAATTATTGGGTCTAGATAAAAAATCTAGGCCCAAAATATAATGGGAGGTCATATGCATAATAAGAACGGGAAAATGATTTTTCTTTTTTTATTACCAGTATTAATTCTTTTTACTGCCTTTTTTATATATCCACTTACTTATGTTGTAGCTACTAGCTTTACAAAATGGAATGGTTTTACAACCCCTGAATTTATCGGTTTAGGAAATTATAAGTATTTATTTGCTGATGAAAATTTTAGATTATCTCTTAGAAATAATATAGTTTGGGCATTAGTCTTAGGCTTTGTTCAAGTCCCAATGGCTTGTATTATGGCTATGGTATTAGCAAGAAGACCAAAAGGATGGAAATTCTTTAGAACTGTTTATTTTTTACCAAATGTTATTTCTCAAGTTGCTCTAGCAATGATGTGGACCGCAATCTACAATGCTGAAAACGGTGTTTTAAATGCATTGTTAACTTTAGTTGGACTTGGTCACTTATCTAATAACTGGTTAGGTAATATGGATACAGCTTTCGCTGCTGTTATTTTCCAACAAGTTTTTTATATTGGGTACTTCATGATTGTTATTCTAGCTTCTAGATTAAGTGTTCCTGACTCTTATTATGAAGCTGCTGAATTAGATGGTGCAAATATTTTACAACAAGAATTTCATATTACGCTTCCTATGCTAAAACCAATTTTAGTTACTACAATAACACTAGCACTTGCTTATGGTATGAGACATTTTGAATCAACATTCTTAATGACTGGTGGTGGACCAGCTCATACAACATCTGTTATGGGAATTATGCTTTATACAGATATGCAAGCACTTCATTATGGTGAAGGTAATGCTATTGGAGCAACGCTTGTAATATTTGGTGGTGTTACAATTGGATTAATTCGATATTTTATGACTAGAAATAGTGAAAATTAGGAGATAGTAATAATGTCTAGTAAAGTAGTAAGAGAAAAATCTAAATTTGGATTTTTATCATCATTTTTAAAATGGTTTTATTTAATATTCTTTTTATTTATAACATTAGTTCCTATTATTTGGTTGATTATAACATCATTTAAATCAAATTTAGAATTTGAAACAGCCTCTGCATTTTCACTTCCAGAAGTTTGGAAATTTTCAAACTATGCTAATGCTATTAATATGAGTGGTCTTCCAAGATTATTCTTAAATTCAATAATTGTAGCTGTTTGTGCAACTGCAGTGAATTTAATAGTTTCTTCAATGGGAGCTTTTGCAATAGCAAGAGAAAAATTTAAGTTTAATAATTTATTATTATCAATAATTATGGCTGGAGTATTAGTTCCAATTATTGCTTTAATGGTTCCATATTTTAGATTAATTAATAATTTACATTTAATTGATAATTTAGGTGGATTGATTATAGTATATGCTGCTATTAACTTACCAATTTCTGTTTATTTGATTCATGGATTTATGTCAACAATTCCAAAAGAATTAGAAGAAGCTGCAACTATAGATGGATGTACTTTTGCTCAAAGATTTACAAAAGTTGTATTTCCATTATCTCAAGCAGGTTTAGCAACAGCTGGTGTGTTAATGTTTATTTATTGTTGGAATGAATTTACTTATGCAATGTTATTAACTAATAGTGTTAGAGCTAGAACTCTTCAATTAGGTATTAGATACTTTAAATCACAATTTGTTGTTGACTATACTAGTATGTTAGCAGCTATTGTAATAACAATGATCCCAACAATTGTTGTATATATTTTTATGCATGACCAAATTATTGGTGGAATGACAAATGGAGCTGTAAAAGGATAAGTTTATGATTGCTGTTAAAAATATTAATAATCAAGTAAGAATTTGTAATGATGATTTAGTTTTTGTAGAAAATGACATTTTTTTAACTTTGGGAGTTGGGGAAGCAGATATAGATATGCACCTTGGAAATTTCTTTATTGAAGATAATATCATTGAGTCTCAAGATTTTGATATTGATGATACAAAAGTTGAAAATAATGAAATACTTTTAAATTTTAAAAGTAAGCTAAATGAGAAAGCTCAGATAAAAATATTTGAAGAAAAAAATCTAATTAAAATAAAATTTGTTACAATTCCAGAAAGATATAATAGAATAACAGTAAAATTTAAAGCAGAAAAAGATGAAGCTGTTTTTGGTTTAGGTGAACAATTCTCTTATTTTAATTTAAGAGGGAAAAGTTTTCCAATTTTTACTCAAGAACAAGGTGTTGGAAGAAATAAAAATACTGAAATAACTCAACTTGCTGACAAATATATGAGAGGGGGTGGAGATTATTATACAACTTTTTATCCTCAACCTACTTTTGTTTCTTCTAAAAAATATTTTATGCATTGTGATACTTTTGCATATTGTAATTTTAATTTTGAAAATGAAAATTATCATGAAATAACTTTTTGGGAAGCTCCAAATGAAATAGTGGTAGGGGTCAGTGAAACATTAATAGAAACAGTAAAAAAATTATCTTCTTATTTAGGAAAACAAGATTTACTTCCAAATTGGGCTCTTAAAGGATTATCTTTAGGTGTTCAAGGTGGTAGTGATTATATAGTTGAATGTACTAAAAAAGCTAAATCCTTAGATTTAGATTTAAATAGTATATGGATACAAGATTGGGAAGGTGTTAATTATACTTCTTTTGGTAAGCGCTTAAGATGGGATTGGAAATGGGATGAAGAATTATATCCTAATCTCAAAAATATTATGTGTGACTTTGATAAAGATAATATTAAAGTCATGGGATATATTAACCCCTATGTTGTAAATGATGGTACCTTATGTAAAATAGCAAAAGAAAATAATTATTTAGCAAAAGACAAAGATGGGAATGATTATTATGTTGATTTTGGTGAGTTTAATTGTGGAATAATAGATTTTACGATTGATGAAGCTTATCAATGGTATAAAGAAGTAATTAAAGAAAATTTAATTAACTTTGGTCTAGCTGGATGGATGGCAGACTTTGGAGAATATCTTCCTACAGATTGTTATTTGAAAAATGGTGATGCTCTTGTTGAACATAATCGATGGCCAGGTTTATGGGCTAAATTAAATTGGGAAGCATGTAAAGAATCTAAAAGAGATGATTTAGTATTCTTTATGAGAGCTGGGAACTCAATGAGTCAAAAATATTGTAAATTAATTTGGGCTGGAGATCAAAATGTTGATTTTACAGTAGATGATGGTCTACCAAGTGTTATAACATCTGCGCTCTCTCTTTCAATGTGTGCTATGGGGTTACATCATAGTGATATAGGTGGATATACTACTTTATACACACTAAAAAGAAGTAAAGAACTATTGATAAGATGGGCAGAAATGGGTGCTTTTACTGCATTTATGAGAACTCATGAAGGAAACAGACCTGAGGTTAATCATCAATTAATGAGTGATGATGAAACAATATTAGCATTTGCATATTTAGTTAAAGTTCATAATAAACTTTTTGATTATTTAAGTTATTTAAATAAAATAAATCATGAAGAGGGTATTCCTATTCAAAGACCTTTATTCTTCCATTATGATGATGAGAGTTTTTATGATATTAAGGATCAATATTTATTAGGAGCTCAATTATTAGTTGCTCCACAAGTAAATGAAGGTAAGTATAGTCGAAAAGTTATTTTACCTAATGATAATTGGGTGCATATTTTTACTGGGAAAGAATATAATAAAGGAGAATTTGAAGTAGATACTCCTTGTTTAACTCCTGCAGTTTTTTATAAAAAAGGTTGTGAATTTGAATCTTTATTTAAAGAAATTATGGATATTGAAAAACCTTTAATTTCTTATTAAATAATAATAAGTTAATATTTATAATTAACTTAATTATAGACTTTTTTCTTATTTGGGGATATTCTTCCTAGTACATTCAATTTGTATTGAAAAAACTAGGGGGATTCTTATTAATTTATTTAAGAAGTTTAAGCAATATATAAAGTTAGAAGAGCAATTAATAAAGAATAATAAGCAAGATGTTAAAGATGATTTAGATAGATTACTTAAAAACATTTTACCTGTTTGTTTCGTTTTGTTTTTATTATTAGTATTAGTCTCTCAATACACTAAGCCTAAAGTTGAATTTGTAATATTATATGCTATCGGTGCTTTTGTTAGTCTGATTAGTTATATAGTTGTCTTAGAGTCTGATAATTATGGACTCCATTTATTAACTTATTATTTAGCAGTTATATATATTTTTATCTTGTTTACATATATTGGTGCTATTGAAAGACCTAATGCTACAGGTACAAGTATTGTTGTTTTATTAGCTTTATTACCACTATTAATTCCAGATAATTTTTTAAGAGTAAATGGGTTTTTATTAGCTTTTTATCTCATATTTTGTGCAACAGCTCTAATAATAAAACCGTTTTCTGTGGGTATAGAAGATGTAATAAATGTTACATGTTTTACAACAATAGGCTTTTTATTAGGAAATTCTTATAGACATATAAAATTAGTTAGTTTCGATGTTCAAAGAGCTGCTAAAGAAAACGAACATATTGATTTTTTAACAAATCTTCCAAATAGAAGATCTATGTACTTAAACATCTTAGAAAAAGATTCAGATTCTTCTCCTGTTAGTATTACAGGTGTAATAATGATGGATATAGATCATTTTAAATTATATAACGATAGCAAAGGTCATATCGAAGGTGATTTATGCCTAAAAGATATTTCTAGATTATTTGCAAAAATTGCAAAAGAGAAACAAATAGAAATTTATAGATATGGTGGGGAGGAATTTATTGCTTTTTATTATGGTTTAGACGAAGAAAAATTTGATAACATAGCACATTATATAGTAAATCAAGTTAGAAATTTAAATATTCCTTTTGTTGAAGCTGAGAAACAGATTTTAACAATAAGTTTAGGATATACTTTCTCAGATCCTAGTGAAAATGTTAGTACTAATTATTTAATAGATATTTCTGATAAGGCTTTGTACCTTGCAAAAAATAGTGGAAGAGATAATGCAAAAAAAATTTAATACTTTAAAACCTGTTCAAAAAAAAATAATTTCAATATTCGTAATTTTATTATTATCCACTTTTGAACTTTTTTCAGTAACTGATGAATCTAAATATGTTACTTTTTTAGAATATGAATATAGTATTGAAGATATTTTATCTAATAATTTTGATACTATATATATAGCAGCTTCTAGTCCAACTAGTGAACATGTTGGCTCTTTAGGAGCTCATGCTTTTATAGTATTAGCAAAAGGCGATGATGTTAATAATGGTATTGCTATAAATTATTATGCGTATCATGAAAGCCAATCTGAGGTTGAAAAAATATTTAGAGGGACAACTGTTGGATTAACAGGATATATAGATATAAGAAAGTTTAATCAATTAGCTGAAAGATATACTAATGGACAACAGAGAACACTTTTTCTTTATAAAACTAATATTGAAAGTAATAAAATACCTGAGTTATTAAATATTGTTTATGAATATAAAAAAAGTGATTTAAAATATAATTTCTTTTTATATAATTGCTCTTCACTTTTAGGTGATGTTCTATCAGAGTTGTTAACAACTGAAGAAAAAGAATATTCTTTTCCACATGCTATTATGCCAGCTCGATTAATTACTCTAGTTAAAAATTATTCTTTGATAGTAGATGAAAAGACTATATCTCCGCCTTTGGTGAA
Source organism: Pleomorphochaeta sp. (assembly GCF_050031695.1). GTDB lineage: Bacteria > Spirochaetota > Spirochaetia > Sphaerochaetales > Sphaerochaetaceae > Pleomorphochaeta. The sequence continues at coordinate 17,578 of NZ_JBNAIC010000060.1, forward strand.
ATTATTTAATGATGATACTACACAGACTAAGAGTGATATTTTAGATCGTTATTCTTATTATAAAGTTTTTGGTAGAGAAACTACAACAGAAGATGGCTTTGATGATTTTGTTGCTAATTTTGATAACTTTAAGGCAAATACATTATTTAGCGAAAAAGTTTCTAAATTATCATTAGGATTTGATAATAATAATCCTTCTATTAGTTTTTCGATATTTAATAACAATATTTCTGAGCAAAGGCAAAGTGCGATATCTCTTTATACCTTTAAATTTATGGAAACCGAATTAGTGTATGATGATGGTATAAAACTAGATAGCTTAACTTTTTTAGAGAAACTTTCTTATACTAAAGTAAATTTATTAAAAATGACGCCTTCGACTTCGTTTTCTATAAAATATAATTCAAATAATTCTAATATTGATATCGCTAGTGGAGTTGGGATTGCTTTTGGTACATTAAATACTTTAATTGGCATTATACCAACTGTAGAAACTAATCTAGAAGATCTAGAATTGACATTAAAAATTAAATCAAATTTAAAAGTAAATTATGGTAAATCATTTTTGTTAGTTGATTTAGATTATCCAATCTATAATGAACAAACCTATAGTAATAAAGAGTTATCACTTTCCTTAGGTTATCAGATTACAAATGATTTCTTAGTTGATTGTTCTTATGATTTTTTAAATAACGAATATAAAGTTAATTTTAATTATTTCATATATCCACTAATTAAATAAAAATTGTTTTATTTAAAATAATGGTATAATAAATATTATGTGACAAAGTTGCTTAATAAATTATTTATATTTATTACTATAAAAAGGTAAGAGGTAAAATATGAGAAAATGTAGTACATGTGATGTTGAAATGATTGAAGATTATAAACTTAAAGGTACAAAAAGTGATTTGTATATTCAAAAAGAAGGAATATGTGGGATTACATTAAATACAATTAGTATTGCTGTTTGTCCAAAATGTGGCAAAGTTGAAATGTATGTTGATCCTTCTAAAATACAACAAAACTTTTAATCTCTATTTATTTTTTTAAATTCTTTCATGTTAACTTTTGCATGAATTTTAAAAAAATGTGATAGATTAGAAGGCTCTAAAAAACCTAATTCATATGCAATTTCAGCATTAGATAACTCATTAAGTACTAATAGTCTTTTTGTTTCTAAAATTATTTTATTTATTATAATTTGTTTTGCACTAATATCAGTGCATTCTTTCGTAGCCTTATTTATAGTTTTATAAGTTACACCCATCATTGATTCATAATCTTTAACATCTTTGTAGGTTTTATAGTATTCATTTACTAAATCCCTATATTTGAAATAGATTTTGTATGAATTAATTGTAAATGCTTTAGAATTGTTTTTTCTCTCTAAAGAAACCGAATGCACAAAGCTGTTAAACAGCGAGTTTAATAGTTTTTCTTTATTTATAGAATATTCACCATTTTCATATTCTTTATAGAGTAAATCAATAATGTTTCTATTTGTTTCCTTTTTATCAGTGTTGATATTTAAAATAGGGGATTCTATTGGCATTTCAAAAAAAGATAATAAATCAAAGTCAATTCTATTAACTCCTTTGTTAAAAAATGCTTCATTAATGTTGATTATATATCCTTCTAAATCTCTTGGATTTCTAAAGGAATGAATTTTATTTTTTTCTAATACTAGTATGTTATCTTTTTTTATTTCATATTCTACAAAATTAATACTATGAAAAGATGATCCTTTTGTTATGTAAATAAGAGAGTAAAAATCTAATCTAAAATCCTTTTTTAGATAAGATAATTTTACTCTATTAAAGAAGTCCTTTATAGTTACTATTTCAAAGTTTGTATTTTTTTTATATTTATTATTATACGAAATTCGTTTCACAGCCATGTTTTAAATTATTAACTGAAAACAAAAATAAAATAAAGGTTCGATATTTACATTTTTTAAACAAATATTAATATTACTTAATTAAATCATATCTTTTATAAAATATTCATGGAGAAATTTATGAAGAAGTTTATTTATATAAGTTTATGTTTATTATTATTAATTGGTTGTAGTAATCAAAAGAGTAAAGAAGAAGCTAATACATTGAAAGTATCAATGGATTTGAAATTTCCTCCGTTCATGTATATAGATGATAATAATGAGATAGCAGGATTAGAAGTAGAAATTGCAAAAGCATTTGCTGATTACTTAGATATGGAATTAGAAATAGTTAATACAGACTTTAGTATGATAATCCCTTCTTTAGAAACTGGTGAAAGCGATATTGCTATAAGTGACATGTCAATTACAAGTGAGAGATTGAAGAAAATTGATTTTTCTATTCCTTATAGATATTCAAGAGCTATTGCTTTAATAAATAAAGATTATTATGAAGAAAATGGAATTAGTGATGATATGAGTGCAGAAAAACTATTTAGTCTTGAAGGTATAAAACCCATAGGTTTAGCTTCTACAATATCTATAAGTATTCCTAATAAATACGGAGTTGAAGCAACAGAAGTTACAGAAATTGCATCAGCATTAATGGAAATAAATACCGGCTTATCTAATGTGTTAATAGGCTCAAATACAGTAATTCAAGATCATAGTGCTTATAGTGAAACTACAGAATTATATTTTGGCTTACCAGAGTACTTTGATTCAGCTTTTGCTATTAGTAAAGGAAATGAAGAATTAGTAAAAAAAGCAAATGAATTTATAGATGAAATGTATAGTGAGGGTGGTCTTTATTCTAAATTAGCTAGTAAATATGATCCCATCATAAAAGAATATTTAAAAAACGAAGAATTGGGGTTAGATTACATTGTCCAAAAACCAACAAACTAGAAAACCTTTTTTTATTTCATTAATAGTAGTAATAATATTTTTAATATATTTATTATTTTTTTCAATTGATAACTTAGATTACTCAACTTTTCTCTCTGAAAGAGGAAAGTTGATAAATGCTCTATTTAGTACACTGTATATAAGTATGGCAACTTTATTAATAAGTTTAATTGGAGGGTTTTTATTTTATATTTTACTTAAAAGTAAGAATTTATACATAAAATATTTTTCAAGAATAATTAGAGAAGTCATTATAGGAACACCGTTGTTAGTTATGGTTTTTCTAGTGGTATATGTTTTTGGGATACGGGTAGATATTACAAATAAAGAATTACTTGGCATAATTGCTTTAAGTATATATATGATTCCATATATTGCTAATTCATTTGAATCTGCCATAGAAGTAATTAGTGATAAACAATTTATTGTAATGGATTTATATAATTTTAGTTTTTATCAAAAATATGTTTATGTAATATTCCCTCAAATTATTAAGCCTTTGCTCCCTTCTTTGTTAAATAATTTATCAAACATTATAAAAGGCTCAGCACTTTTAAAAATAATATCAGTTTCTGAAATAGCATATGTTATTACAGTTATATCTAATAAAACTTATGCTAGTATAGAAGGATATTTAATAATGTGGATTATGTATCTAATAATTACTATACCATTATCTCTTATTGCTAAATATTTGGCAAAAAGGTTTGAAAAATGAGAATAAATATTAATAATTTAAATAAAACATATGATAGCCATCAGGTATTAAAAGATATAAATATTGAAATAAAAGACGTAAAAGTTGTTGGTATAATAGGAAGTTCTGGTTGTGGGAAATCTACTTTATTAAGGCATTTAGCTTATATAGAAGAAGCTGATAATGGTGAAATTATAATTAATGGTTTAAAACTAGAAAATAAAATAAAGAAAGATTTTCAGAGTGAAATATCTTATGTATTTCAAGAGCATAGTCTTTTCCCACATTTGAGTGTTTCTCAAAATATTAGCCTTATATTAGAAAAAATAAAAAAGATTTCAAAAGATAAGGCAAAAGAAAGAGTGGATTCATTACTGAAAGAATTTTCTCTTGAAAATGTAAAAGATAAAACTCCCGAAAAGATATCAGGAGGTCAAGCTCAAAGAGCTTCTATTGCAAGAGCTTTTGCAACAAATCCAAATGTAATGTTTTTAGATGAACCAACATCTGCATTAGATCCTTTATTAACTAAAGAAGTATTATCTAGTATTAAAACATTAAAAGATAAAGGAATGGAGTTTGTTTTAGTAACTCATGAAATGAACTTTTTAAAGAAAGTAGCTGATTATTATATTTTTATGGAAGATGGATATATAATAGATCATGGATCTACAAATGAAATAAATAAATCAAAATCTAAAAGATTTTTGAATTTTATAAACCATTAATTTAGGAGAAAATATGTTAACTAATAAAGAAGTTTTTGAAAAATTTGAAACTATGCACTCATATAGTTTTGCAACAATTAATAATGACTATCCAGAGATTAGAATAGCCCATTTATTAACTTATGATGAAGATGGATTATATTTCCAAACAATGAAAGTAAAGCCTTTTTATAAACAGTTAATTCAAACTAAAAAAGTTGCTGTTTTATCATTAGTTGCTGATAGTGTAAAAGCCGAGAAAGATGAAAATGGATTAAGTGATTTTCCACCAGGCTTTTTTATTAGGATTAAAGGTGATGTTAGAGAATTATCATTTGATGAATTATTAGAAAAAGAAAAAACTAATTCGAATTTTAAAGGTTTAGTTAATGATATAAAGAGATATCCTACTATGACTACTTTTGTAATAAATAAATATAGTGGTGAAGTTTATGATTATGATTTTGAAAAAACAAGTAGAGAAAATAAGCTTGATAGAAAAAGATTCTCTTTTAATAGCATGGTAGTAGAAAAAGCAGGTTTTACAATTGATAAAGAAAAATGTATTGCTTGTGGATCTTGTGAAAAAGTATGTACATTTAAAGCTATTGAAATTAAAGGGGATTATTTTTCTATAAATGGTAATTATTGTGATGAATGCGGTTCATGTTATGTAGTTTGTCCTGTAAATGCTATTACTCCTAAATGTGAAATGCTTAAAGAAGATAAAAAACAAAGTAAAGATATTTTAAAGAAATTATATTTTTAATAATAGCTTAAATTAACTACATTTGTTTTGGATTCTTGTTTGACTTAAAATTGAAAAATTAAGATAATAGGGTATAGTTTAAATATGTGAGGCTTTTATGAAAGACGGATTTATTAAAGTAGCGACTTATTCTCCAATTAATTATACCCTTGATTTAGAAAATAATAAGAAGAATATTATTAATGGTATTATGGATGCAGCAAATATGGGTGTAAAAGTAATAACTTTTCCTGAACTTTGTATAACATCATATACGGCTGCTGATTTATTTTTAAATCAAAGTGTTGTTGATAAATCCATGAAGATATTAGAAGAAATAGTAGTTTCGACAAAGACTGTACCTCAGATAGTAGCTGTTATTGGAACCTTATTTGTAAAAAATAATAAATTATATAATTGTGCTGCTGTTGTTAACAATGGTAAGCTTTTAGGGATAGTCCCTAAACAAAATATTCCTAATTATCAAGAGTTTTATGAAAAAAGATGGTTTGTTGAACCAAAAGATGAAAATGTAGAATTAACAGTGTTTAATCAGAAGACTATTTTTGGAACTAGATTATTATTTAATTGTACAAACATAGATAACTTGATTATTGGTGTTGAAATTTGTGAAGACTTATGGGTGCCTAATAGTCCAAGTCTTAATCATTGTGTCTCTGGTGCTACCATTATTGCAAATCCATCAGCTACAGATGATATTGTTTCTAAAAGTGATTATCGAAGAAACTTGGTTTCAATACAGAGTGCAAAATGTATTTGTGCTTATTTATATGTTGGTGCTGGCGAAGGGGAATCAACGACTGATTTAGTGTTTAATGCTCATAATTTAATTTGTTCTAATGGCAAAGTGTTAATCGATCAAGAAGAAAGAAGTGGTGAAATTGCTACTGCAATAGTTGATGTACAACATTTATCATTAGATAGAAGAAAAATGAATACTTTTTATAATGATGTTGATGGCTATAATACTGTTGATTTTGAACTACAAGATGAAATAACAGATTTATCAAGTTATCAAATTTCTAAAACTCCATTTATTCCAACTTCTGATTACTTAATGAGACAAAGATGTGAAAAGATTTTAACATTACAAGCATTAGGTTTGATGAGAAGGTTAAAAGCGGCACATGCTTCAAATGCTGTTATTGGTCTCTCTGGAGGGCTCGATTCAACTCTAGCTTTATTAGTAACAATTAGAGCTTTTAAAAAAGCGAATTTACCACTAAAAAATATTCTTGCTATTAGTATGCCTTGTTTTGGAACAACAAAAAGGACAAAATCTAATTCTCAATTGCTTGCAATGTCATTAGGTGTTGATTTTAAAGAAATAAATATTAAAGATGCTGTTATTCAGCATTTTAAAGATTTAGACCATGATGAAAAAAATCAAAATGTTGTATATGAAAATTCTCAGGCAAGAGAGAGAACCCAAATTTTAATGGATTATGCTAATAAAGTCGGTGGTTTAGTTATTGGAACAGGTGATTTATCTGAACTAGCTTTAGGTTGGGCAACTTATAATGGAGATCATATGTCAATGTATGGTGTAAATTCATCAGTACCTAAAACTTTAGTTAAACATTTAGTCACATATACTGCAAGCATAAGTAATGAAGATGTGAAAACTACTTTATTAGATATTGTAGCAACTCCTGTAAGCCCAGAATTATTACCACCTAGTGGTGATGGAACAATTGCTCAAAAAACAGAAGAATTTGTAGGCCCTTATATACTACATGATTTCTTTTTGTATTATTTCGTGAGATGTTCTTTCTCTATACCAAAAATCAGAAGATTAGCACTTGTTGCATTTGATAAAGATTATGAGGCAAAAGTAATTGATAAGTGGTTAAATGTTTTTGTAAAGCGTTTCTTTGCTCAACAATTTAAAAGATCAACATTACCTGATGGACCTAAAGTTGGTAGTGTAACTCTAAGCCCTAGAGGGGATTGGAGAATGCCTAGTGATTCAAGTAATTCAGCATTTGTTGATGATACTATACAAAAATAAAGTAGTATGTTTAATTAATATTAAATATAGCAATATTTATATATTGAATTCATAATAGTTTGCTTTTTTATTACTTTTTTGTAACAATTCGTTTATAATACAGTTATAGGTTATGTAAGTAAAAAAAACTATTATTATAATTAGGAGTTAATATTATGAATAGAAAGATTTTGGGTTTGTTAATAGCATTATGTTTGATTGTTCCTGTTAGCCTAAGTGCTGAAGCTCTCGATTTAAGTATTGGTGGTACAGCACAATATCAATTTAGTGCAGATGATACAGTAAGTGGAAGTGAAGAAGATTTTTTCGATATTGAAAATTATAAATTTGGTGCTGAAGCAAGAGTAAAATTGTTACTAGTTGAAGCTTCAGATATCGCATTAGTTGGAACAACTGATGATGGTGGCGTTCAAATTTCTAACTTAATGACTGCAGGTGTTAGTTTTGATTTATTAAATCTTGTAAGAGTTGGTGTAGGTCTTGGACCAAAATTTGAAGTAAACTTCAATGATGATGGTACTGTTACTGATGCTTGGGGTGACGAATTTGTATTTACTGATATTTTCATGAAATCAAATTGTACTTATAAAGCAAATGTTGATTTCTTATTAGGTGGTTTAACACTTTCAGCAAATTATACAGTTGATTCACAAGGCTTTAACATAAACAACATTGTAAATGATGAATTCACAATGGAAGATTTAGCTCCAGCTGATTGGGGTCAAGGTCAATTTGGTATTGCAGTATTAATTTCATTAATCTAATAAATTTTAGATTAAAATGAGAGAGGAGGGTTTATCCCTCCTTTTTTGTTTGCAAATAAAAAGAGAATTAAAGGTTAGTATTTCTATTCATTTAAATCTATGATAATATAAAACAAAGATTAGGAGAGAGCTTTATGAAAAGATTTGGATTTAAAGATTTTATAATCAAACCGTTGTTTTTATCAATATTAACTTTTTTTATTATTTTCTTTTTTTTCCCAAGTTTTAGCAATGAATATTTAAATGTCGGTTTTTCTGCTTCTTCTGATAGTGTTGAAAAAGTTGAAGGCTTATCTGATGAAATTAAAGAGAAGACAGGCGATAATGTTGACGATTTATTAGATGAATTAAATACTGATAAATTAAGTGATTTAATAAATTCGGTTGGGGATTAATTTTTGTGTCTTATAAACTTACTTTCTTAGGTACCGGGACAAGTCATGGTGTTCCTTCAATTGGGTGTAATTGTGAAACTTGTCTATCAAAAGATCCTAAAGATAATAGATTAAGAAGTAGTATCCTATTAGAAAAAAATGATAATAAAATAATTATTGATACAGGCCCTGAGTTTAGAATTCAATGTTTAAGAGCAAAATTAGATAGATTAGATTCTGTTTTATATACTCATACTCATGCTGATCATTTAAATGGTATAGATGATTTAAGATCTTTTACTAATAAAGATAAGCCTTTACCACTATATGGTGATAATAAAACGATAGATGAAATAAAATATCGTTTTTCTTATATAGTAAAAGGAACTATAAATAAAACAGTTATTCCTAATTTATCATTAAATGAATTAGAACCATATAAAAAAGTAAATATTAATGGTTTTGAAATAACCCCACTAGTAGTTTATCATGGGAAACTACCGATATTTGGTTATAAGATATTTAATACAGCATATCTAACTGATTGTAATTATATACCTAAAGAAACAATGAAGCATCTAAATAACTTAGATGTTCTTATTTTGGATGCTCTTCAACATCATCAACATAAAACTCATTTTACATTGGAACAAGCAGTTGAAGAGGCTAAGAAAATTAGTGCAAAACAGACCTTTTTTACACATATAGCCCATGGAATAAAACATGATAGAGATAGTAAGTGGCTACCAAAAAATATGGAGCTTTCCTATGACACTTTATCTATCAACTTGGAGGAATAATGGATAGTCTATTTAATGATAAAGATTTTGAAGAAGGCAAAATTCTACAAGAAAAAAATGAAATGCCAACAATTGATTTAGAATATGGAAAACAAGAGAAAAAAAAAGAAGTTGAAAAAAATATAAATGTTGAAAGTGTTGTTGATATTTTAGATGTTGATGAACAAAATCGTGATGAATTTTATATTATAGATGGTTTTGGTCTAATCTTTAGATCTTATTATGGATTTATTACTAATCCATTATTTGATAAAGATGGTAATAATATTTCTGCAATTTATGGTTTTTTTAATACTTTATTCATGGTTTTAAGAAAATATAAACCATCCCATTTAGTTGTAGCATTAGATTCTAAAGGTCCTACCTTTAGACATGATATGTATAGTGAATATAAAGCTAATAGGGATGATGCTCCTCAAGATTTAAAAGATCAAATTCCAATAATTATTGAATTATTACAAAAGATTAATATTCCTACAATTATGAAGTCAGGCTTAGAAGCTGATGATATTATTGCATATTTATGTAAAAAGTCTGTTGAGCAAAATCTTAATGCAATAATGTTTACAGCAGATAAAGATTTACTTCAATTAGTTAATAATCATGTTTATGCATTGAGACCTCCTAAAAAAGGACAAAAAGAATATCGTTTATTTACTTCAAGTGAAGTTGAAGAAGAGTTTTTAATCAGACCAGAGCAAATTGTTGATTATTTATCACTTTTAGGTGATAAAAGTGATAATGTACCAGGAGTTAAAGGCGTTGGAGCTAAGGGAGCTGTAAATTTATTAACTAAATATAAAACTTTAGAAAATATTTATGAGAATGTTGATAATTTATCTAAAGGAGTTAAAACTAAATTACTTGATTCTAAAGAATTAGCTTTTTTATCAAAAGAACTTGTAACATTAAAAATAGATGAATCATTATATGAAGATTTTGATGTTGCAGATTTTGATTTAAATAAAGTAAATTTCGAGAATATCATTCCTTATTTTGAACATATTCATTCTAGATCTTTACTTGCAGCTGTAAAAAAACTTATGAGTAAAGAAGAGATTAAAAATGTTGAAGAGTCAAAAGTTGAAACAGATGAGTATGAAGAATCTGAGATTGTTTGCGATCCAAAATTATTAGGTGCTTCTACTTTATTACCTATTGATACAATCGCTGATTTAAAGAAAATATTGATAGATGTTTCATTAAGTACTAAATTAATGGCTTTTGATACAGAAACAACTAGTGAAAATCCTATGGATGCTGAATTAGTAGGTTTTTCTCTTTCTTATAAATTAAAAGAAGCTTATTATTTTCCAATAATATGTGATGGAAAAAGAGTTCATGAAGATGATGAAGTAAGAGTTGTATTAAAAGAATTTTTAGAAGATAATCCGATTGCTTTAATTGGTCATAATATTAAATATGATTATAAAGTTATGAAAAGATTCGGTATTGAACTTAAAAATATTGTATTTGATACTATGATTGCAGCTTGGTTATATGAAAGTAATTCGCCGTCCTTTAAAATGGATAATTTAGCTCTAAAATATTTAAATTATTTATGTGTTGCTTATAAAGATGTTGTTGAGAAAGGTAAATTGTTCAGTGATGTAGAAAAATCTTTAGCAGTTGCTTATGCTGCAGAAGATAGTGATATTACTTTTAGATTGTATCAGTTTTTTAATAATGCACTTAGTTCTAATTTAAAAAAGGTTTTTTATGATATTGAAATGCCTTTAATTACCATTTTAGCAAACATGGAATTAGAAGGAATAAAATTATCTATTGAAAAATTAGATGAATTATCAAAAATATTTGGTGAAAGAATATCAAATGATTTATCTCAAATTTATGAATTAAGTGGTCATGAATTTAATGTAAATTCAACAAAGCAATTACAAAAAGTATTATTTGATGAAAAAGGCTTACCTGCTAAAAAGAAAACAAAAACTGGATATTCTACAGCAACTGATGTTTTAGAGAGCTTAAAAGATGAAGATCCTATTATAAAAGAAATTTTAGATTATAGATCTATAAATAAACTAAAGAGTACATACGTAGATAATTTTCCATCAGTTGTTAATGATAAAACTAAGAGAGTACATACTTCATTTTTGCAATTTGGAACTGCTACAGGTAGGTTAAGTTCAATAAATCCGAATCTTCAAAATATTCCAATTAGAAGTGAAGAAGGAAGAAAAATAAGAGAAGCTTTTGTACCAAAAGACGGTTGTGTTTTAATGAGTGCAGACTATTCTCAAATTGAATTAGTAGTGTTAGCTCATGTAGCAGATGATAAATCATTACAAGAAGCTTTTATTAGCGGGGAAGATATTCATAAATTTACTGCTTCCTTAATATTTGAAAAAGATATAAGTGAAATAACAAGTGATGAAAGAAGAGTTGCTAAAACAATAAACTTTGGTGTCATGTATGGAATGAGTGCTTTCAGATTAGGTAAAGAACTCTCTATTAGTAGAGGCGATGCTAGTACTTTTATTAAAGCCTATTTTGATAGATATCATAATGTTGCTAAATTTATAGATGATACAATTTCTAAGGTTAGAAAAGAGAAAAAAATAACTACTTTAATGGGGCATATAAGAAATATTCCTAATATAAATAGTAAAAATAGAATAGAAAAGGCTGCTAGTGAAAGAGTTGCTGTTAATTCAATTATACAAGGTTCAGCTGCTGAAATAATGAAATTAGGTATGATTAGAATAAATAAAGCTTTAATTGAAAATAAATTAAAATCAAAAGTTTTATTACAAGTTCATGATGAAGTTATTCTTGAAGTTGAAAATGATGAAATTGAAATAGTTGAAAAGTTATTGAGAGAATCTTTAGAAGGCGCATATAAACTATCTATTCCATTAAGAGTTAGCATAGAAAAAGCTAACAGTTGGGGAGAAATGCATTAATGAGAGTTATTGGCTTAACAGGTAAAGCTTGTTCTGGTAAAAATTATGTTGCTCAAATATTTGAAGATAAAGGATTTAATGTAATCGATGTGGATAAGTTAGGTCATAAAGCTTTAATAGATAAGCAAGATAAAATAGTAAAAGCCTTTGGGGAAAAAATATTAGAGAATAACATAATTAATAGAAAGACTCTTGGAAATATTGTTTTCTCTTCGCCTGAAAAACTTAAGCTTTTAGAGAGCATTGTTCACCCTTATATAAAATTATTATGTATCGATCTTATAAAAAACAGTGAAAAAGATATAATATTGAATGCTGCAATTTTACAAAGAGGAAAATTAGTTGAATTATGTGACAATGTAATATTTGTAAAAGCTCCATTTTTTTTAAGATATAAGAGATCAAAAACTAGAGATAAAAGAAGTTTTATTTGGTTTTTAAAAAGAGATTTATCACAAAAAGATATTAATATTAAAGAATTAAAAAAAGAAATTGACGTTAATATTTTAATTAATAAATCGAGTGAAAATGAAATTTATCGACAAATAGTAAATATTTGTGGTATATTTAATATTGAGATGTGATTTATAATAATTTAGTTTTTTTATTCAAATTGATTTTTTATTTAAAATAAACTTGTTTGACGTGTAAGAAATTGTTATAATTTTACTAGAGAAAATAAAAATAAACCTTTTGAGGATAATTAGATAGGAGGAATTCGTTTTAAGCTAAACTTAAATCGGAACTATATTTTATGAAAAGATCAACACGTATTTCTTTATTAGTGTTTACTATTTGTGCTGCTATACTTGCTTTTGGTTCATTATGGTATACAAGGCCAAGTACTCCAAGTTATATAATTGAAGAAGCACAACAACGTCAAAATGTTCCTCTTTTAGAAGTTGAAGAACCTGCAACTAGGTTGCCTGCTCCTGAAATAAATTATGATTTATTAGCAGAAAAAGTTACTCCTCAAATAACTAATTCTTTATTAAATGATGAAGGTTTTATCAATGCTGTTGTATTAGCAAATCAAGCTGAAATTCAAAAAGCAGTACAAGACTATACAGATAGTAGTCTTGTTCCAACTTTAGAAGATAAAATATCTGATTTAATCACTGATTTATCTAAATCCTTAAGTAATAGTTTAAAAGACGATTTCGATTCTGAAATTAGGGCTATGAATTTAGAAATTGATGGTAAAATTGAAGATGCAGTTGAAACAATTGATTTAGATTCATACATCCCTCAAATAGTTGATTCATTAACACCTATTGTTGTTGAACAACTATATAACGAAATAGAATTAAACAAAGGTGATTTCACTCAAGCCGTTGAAGTTGAAAGTTATCAGCTAGATGAAGAAGAAATGAAGCGCTTGTATGTAGAATATAGAAATCAAATAATTAGTGATTTAGTACCAGTAATATTAGACAGCATTGAAGAATATATAGATTTAATACTTTCAGATAGTAAAATAGAAAGTGCTACGACTACTACTACAGAAACAGAATTAGATACGGATGTTGAAGAAGTTATTTCTCAAGTTGTTGAAGATATTGTAAGTGAAACTGAAAAAGCTGTTGAAGTTGAAGATACAGAAGAAGAAGTTGTTTCTTCTACAGAAGATAGTGAAAGTGAAGTTGCTTCAATAAGTGCAGTAATAGTAGCTCAAGTTCCTGAAGTATCAGATGAAATAGTTGAAGAATATACAACAGAAGATGGTGAATCAATTAGTATACCTACTTTTAGTTCAACTCAAGCACAAGTATTAAGTGAAGATGATTATGAATCTTTGAGAGATTTAATTAGAGAACAAGCAATACAAGATGCTTTAGATTTATTATCAGAAGAATAAATAATAATTTATATAACAATAGCCTTTGAATTTGAATATTTATTTATTCAATTACAAAGGCTTTTTTTTATTCAATATGTGGATATTTTCTAGTTTCTCCATTTAAAGTGTAAAAAACATAAGTATTGTTTTTCACTTCCTTCAAATAACATTGAGATAAAGGAACTTTACCACCACCTTTTGGTAAATCTATCATAAAATTAGGCATAGCAAGCCCAGATAATCTTTTCCTCATTTCTTTTTCTATTTTCATAGTTTCATTAACATTTACTCGAAGATGAGCAGTTCCTGATACAAGATCACCTTGAAAAACATAATAAGGTTTTATTCTATTAAATAATAATTTTTTACATAATTCTTCCATAATATCAAAATTATCATTAACACCTTTTAGCATTACTGTTTGATTTAATGCAGGAATTCCTGCATCTATAAACATACTTATAGCTTTTATAGATTTTTCTTCAAGTTCTCTTGGATGATTAACTTGGGTTAGTAAATAGAATGGTGCACTATCATATTTTTTGAATATGTTGATCAAATTCTCTGTGACTCTAGAAGGTGCTGTTACAACCATTCTTGTACATATTCTCATAATCAATTTGGGATTTTTATCTCTTAACGTTTTAATTAAAAACTCAAGTTTAGTATCTGATAAAGTTAATAAATCGCCACCTGTTAATAATATTTCAGTTATTTCAGGATGATTTTGAATATAATTTGCTGCATCTATAATTTCTTCATTTTTTATTGGACCGATTAATTTTCCTGTAAATCTTCTTCTAAAACAGTGTCTACAATACATAGGACATATATCTGTGGTAAGCAATGCAACCCTATTATCGTAACGATGAATTAACCTATTAGTTTTTGTATTATTTACTTCTTCAAGAGGGTCTATATCTTCTAAAGGTTCATCTATTTCTTCTAAAACATTTGGGAATACTTGTATTCTAAGAGGGTCGTTTTCATCTTCAAGATTAATTAGTGATAGAAAATGTTTTGTTATAGATATCGGTAAAGTGTTTTCACTTTCCTTAAACGCCATTTCGTTTTTAGTTAATTTATATTTTTTCTTTAATTCGTTAAAATTATGAACTTCGATTTCCATAAGTAATGGTTTATTATAATTTCATATTTTTAACAAGTGGTATTGAATATTAGAATTCTGTTATATGGAAAAATTAATAATATTAATTAACAAATGTGTGTTAAAATAGGATATAATATGTTTTGAGGTGAATTTATGTCTGCTGAAAAGAAAAAAAGTTTGAAAGGATATTATTTAACAACTTTCTTAATTGGTTTAGGATTTTTTACTATGGGGTTAATGGACCCTTTATATGATACTTATGTTCCTATTTTCTTGTCTAAATATATTAATTCAAAAGGTGCAGTTGGCTCAATTATGACTTTTGATAATATTTTAGCAATATTTTTGATTCCAGTTTTTAGTGCAATAAGTGATAGGACTAGAACTCCAATTGGTAGAAGAATGCCATTTATTATTGTTTTACTACCATTAAGTGCAATCATGTTTGGATTAATTCCTTTTTCAGCTCTTTATGCTCTTTGGCTATTAATTATTGCAGTTTTTTTATTAAATATTTTTAAGCAAGCTGTAAGAGGTCCTGTAGTTGCATTAATGCCTGATATGGTCCCAGGAGAAGTTAGATCTGAAGCAAATGGTGTTATTAATACTATGGGTGGAATTGCAACAATAGTTGGAACAGTAGGTTTAGCGAGATTGATGGATGTTCCAATAACTATCAATAATCAATCATACGATAATATTTTGGCATTTCCAGTTGCAAGTATATTAGTTATAGTCGCTGTTATTTTATTATTTATATTTGTTAAAGAGAAAAACGGAAATTATAAAGATGAAGATGATGAAGAAAAAGTCTCAATTAAAAAAAGTTTAAAAGTTATTTTTTCTGAAAAAGATAAGAGCGCATTATTCATTCTTTTATCATTACTATTTTGGTTTATTGCATACCAAGGTGTTTTACCTTTCGTAGGTCTTTATAGTATTGATATACTAGAAACTTCTAAAGGAACAGCTTCTTTAGCTGCAGGAATGGTAGGTATTGCTTATGCTATCTTTGCTATCCCTTCTGGTAAAATAGCTCATAAGTTTGGAAGGAAAAAAACAATTAGAATTGCTTTATTTGCTTTAGTTATTATTTTATTAAGTGTTTTTGCTCATGATAAGATTACAGCTAATCAATCACAACAATTTAGACAATATACTTTCTGGGCTTTATTATTCTT
Source organism: Pleomorphochaeta sp. (assembly GCF_050031695.1). Classification (GTDB taxonomy): domain Bacteria; phylum Spirochaetota; class Spirochaetia; order Sphaerochaetales; family Sphaerochaetaceae; genus Pleomorphochaeta. The sequence goes on from NZ_JBNAIC010000060.1 coordinate 33,604, forward strand.
GTTTGGTATTTTTTGGGTAACAATAGTAACTAATAGTTTTCCAATGCTTTGGCAAATGGCAGATTATAAAACTATGGGAATTTATACAGGGCTATACTATTTCTTTAGTCAATTAGCTTCAATTATATCTCCACCTGTTACAGGTTTCTGTATTGATATATTTGGATTCCAAAGTTTATTTGTATATGCTGCTATAAATATGGGTATTGCCTTTATATTAATGAGAGGCGTTCACAGAGGTGAACCTGAAGATGATCCTGTAGAAATTAATTAGATAATTAAATAAAAAAAATAGGCTAATTCTTTTATTGGAATTAGCCTTTAATAATTAATAAAGGTCAAAAATTGATTTGACCTTTTATGATTATTTTAGAATTAACTGTTTACTCTTTCTAAATATTCTTTAGTTTCAGTGTTAACTCTGATTTTTTCACCTTGTTTGATGAAAATAGGGCATCTAACTTTTAGACCTGTTTCAGTTGTTACATATTTTGTAGCACCTTGAACAGTATCCCCTTTAATTGCTTCTTCAGCTTCAGCAACAAGGAAAACAACCTTACTAGGAATTTGGATGTCTAATAATTGATCTTCCCAGAAAGTACAACGATAAGTATCACCGTCTTTCATTAAATATTCGAAATCAGGGAAGTTAGCCATAGGAACTTCAAGTTGATCGTATGTGTCAGTTAACATTAAATGGAAAGATTCTCCATCATTGTATAAGTATTGGCAATCGCGATCTTCAACTGTAATTTCTTCTGCGTTATCTTGACTCTTCATTGTTTCTGCAAGAATTTGACCTGTTCCAGGATTTTTTAATTTTAGACGTACAAATGCTGAACCTTTACCTGGGTTAACGAATTCTCTGTCGATGCAAACAAAAGGTTGTCCCTTAATAAGTAGAGCGGTACCTCTTTCAATTTGACCTGCTTTTATCATGCTTATTTACCTCTGTAATATGAAATTAAATTTAATAGCTAGAGTAGCATATCAGAAAAGGGGAAAAGAATCACCCCCTCGATACTATCAATATTCATTTGACTCATTAAAAGTCTATCCATACCAATTGCAACACCGCTAGATTGAGGAAAAGAGTTGAAAATTTCATGATATTTATCGTCTATATCAGGAATTACACGATTTGTAGAAGATCTTTCTCTTACAATTGTTGAAAATTCTTTTCTATAATATTCTTTAATTTTTTCTTCATCTTTCATCTCATCATAACAATTTGCAACTTCAAGTCCACCAATATACATTTCCCATCTTTTTTTGTACGGTGATTGTTTTTGATTTGTAGCTAAACAATCTATTTGTTGTGGATAGTTATATAAAATTAAAGGTTTATCTTGTGGTAAATTTGGTTCTACATAAGTTAAAAATATTCTATTAAAAGTAGATTCCCAACTTTCATTTCTTTTTACAGAAGATAAATTCAATTCTACCGCTTTTTCATATAAATCAATTTGTCTTTGGCATTTATCTAAATCAATATTTGCGTACTTTTTCATAGCCTCATTTACACTCATTTTATTAAATGGTGGTAAAGCCCAATCAGGAGTATTATTTATATGTGTTTTAAGTAGCATTTCACTTGTTAATTCAATTGAATCTTGCTCATCCATATTGTTTGAATAATATTCAAGCATAGAAAACTCTATATTGTGTTGTTTTCCTAATTGTTCACTGTTTCTAAAACATTTAGAAAACTGGTAAATTGAAGGATAACCTTCACTAAGTAATTGTTTCATAAATACTTCAGGGGATGGAATCATATATAATTCTTTACTAGGAAAAAAATCTGATACAAATTGTGTTGAAAAGTTATCTATTGTCGACTCTGGTATTAAAGTAGGAGATAGAGTTGGTGTTTCAACTTCTAAGTAGTTTTTATCATTAAAGAATTTTCTTATATTAGAATATAATAAACTTCGATTTTTTACTGCATTGATTTTGTCTAAATTGTTCATAACATCATTGATAATATATTTATATATAAGTGTTTTCAAGGTTAAAAAAAACTTGCCTTAAAAAAAGGCAAGAAATATTAAAGAGTAACACCATTTTTAAATATGGCTATTTCATTATAACCATTTATTTCATTTTTAGATTGTATATCTCCATTAGAAAGTTTAACTATATAGTCAATAAGTTGGTCTCTTATTTCATATTTGTTTTCACTTAAAATTGGTGATGCATCAAAATCTATCCAATTCTTTTTGTTAGTTGCTAATTTGTTGTTTGTAGCTATTTTAACTGTTGGAACAACAGATCCTAGAGGAGTTCCTCTACCAGTTGTAAATAGAATAAGATTTACTCCACTAGCACTCATATTAGTTGTTGATACTATATCATTTCCAGGTCCGTTTAATAATAATAAACCACCTTTATCTATAATATCGCCGTAATCTAAAACACCTTCAATAGGTGCTTTACCACCTTTTTGAACACATCCTAAAGATTTATCTTCTAAAGTAGTAATTCCACCTTCTTTGTTACCAGGAGAAGGATTTTCATAAACTACTTGATTATTATCAATATAATATTGTTTAAAATCGTTAATCAATTTTACACAAGAATTGAATACTTCAGTATTTTTACATCTATCCATTAGGATTTGTTCAGCCCCAAACATTTCAGGAACTTCAGTTAAAATTACACTTGAATTATATGAAGCTAATTTATCACAAACAAGTCCAACTAAAGGGTTTGCACTAATCCCTGATAAACCATCAGATCCACCACATTTCATACCTATTTTTAATTTACTTATACTAACTTTTTCTCTTTTAGATTTTTTAGCATAATTAATTAAATCAAGTAAAAGATTTTTAGAATCTTCAATTTCATTTTCACTTTCTTGTGCTATTAAGAATTTAACTCTATCAGGATTATAATCACCAACTTCTTCTTTGAACTTATCAATTGTATTATTTTCACAACCAAGGCCAAGTACTAATACACCTCCAGCATGGGGATGATTAACTAAATCAGCTAGTATCTTCTTTGTGTTTTCATGATCTTCTCCCATTTGAGAACAACCATAAGGATGAGTTAATGCTAATACTTTATCAATATTTGTGTTTGAAATTTGAGAATTCCCCCAGCTCTCTAGAGTTGTTGCAATTTTATTTACACAACCAACCGTTGGAATAATCCAAATGTCATTTCTAATTGCGATATTACCATTATCTCTAAGATAAGCATTAATATAAATATCATTATCGACTTTATTATTAGCTTTCCAAATTTGATTTAGTTCAATAGCTTTATCTTCGTCATAACTATATTCGATTTGTTCACTTAAATTAGTAATAGTATTATTAGTGTGTACGTGAGAACCTACTTCAATATCACATTTTGCTTTACCAATAGGGTAACCATATTTAATAATATTATCCCCTTTATTTATGTTTGTTATAGCAATTTTATGACCTAAATTAATATCCTCTAATACTTTAAAAGTATTAGAGTTTATATTAATTTCTTCAGACTTTTTAATAGGTTCAAGTGCAATAATAACATTATCATCTTCTTGAATTTGTATATATTTTGTTTTCATATTTAATACCTATTTTACAAAATTGTCTAAAGCTTGTTTCATCCCGTTATCACAAATAGAATTATAGCTTTCTAAAACTAGTTCTTCTAAATTAGCTAGCTGGGATAAATCAACTGACCACCAATCAGTTTTGCTTAAGACTTTATTTACAATTATTTTTCTATCTTGTTCTTTTGTATCATCATATTTTGTATATAGATCTTCAAAATAATGTAATACACTTTCATCATCTTTAATTAAATATTCACTACCATTATAAATGCCTGCCATACTTCTATTTTCTACATTTTTACCTTTATAGAATTTAATTAATGCAGCTAGTGAAAAACTTAAATTTTTAGGTGCTTTATTATATTTTTCAACATAAGAGATAACTGATGGTAAATCACGAGTTTTAAATTTAGATGTTGAATTTAAAGAGATAGCTAATACTTGGTGGTTTAAGAAAGGATTTCTAAATCTATTTAGAACATCATTAGCATAATCAACTAACATTTCTTTTTCCCCATCCATAGATTCAATAATTTCATTGAAAAGACCATCTTTAATGAATTTATAAACAACTTCATTGTTTAATGCTTCATCTACAGTTTTAATTCCATATAAATGTGCAGCTAATACCATCATAGTATGAACACCATTTAATATTCTTACTTTTCTAGTTCTATAGAAAGACATATCATCAGTAAAGATTACATTTAAACCTGCTTGATCTAGAGGGAAAGACTCTTTTAGTTGTTGTAATTTATCTTTTTTACATTCAATTACCCATAAGTGGAATATTTCTGCTGTATCTAAAAGATTATCTTGATATCCAATTTTTTCACAAATTGCATCTGCTTCATTTCTTGGATATCCTGTTACAATTCTATCAACTAATGAATTAGCAAAAATACATTCCTCATCAATCCAAGAAATAAAATCATCGCCTAATTCCCATTCCTTAGCATATTGAATTATTATTTTATATAGATTATCTCCATTCTTTTCTATTAGCTCACAAGGTATAAAAGTTAAACCATGTCCTTTCTTTTCAAAATGATTGAATCTTTTATATAACAATTGTGTTACTTTAGCAGGGAAAGAAGCTGCTGGAGTATCACTAAGTTTACAATCTGGTGTATAAGAAATACCAGCTTCAGTTGTATTTGAAATAACAAATTGTAAATCTTCACTTTTACTTAATTTAATATATTTATCAAATTCATCATAAACATTAATACATCTGCTTACACTATTAATAATTCTATAATCTTCAACTATTTCATTATCTCTAATTCCTCTAGTTATAGTAGTATAAAGACCTTCTTGATCGTTTATCATTTTGGATAAACCATTTGCTAATGGTTGTACAATTACAACATTAGAATCAAATTTTTTATTTTCATTAGCAATATCAACTTGCCAATCTACAAATGCTCTTAAGAAATTTCCTTCACCAAATTGAAGAATCTTTTCAGCTCTTTTTACTGTTTTTGTAATTTCATTAATTGTTTTCATAAACCACCTCTTAAATATACACTGTTGTATACAACATTGTATATGATATTGCAATTTTGTCAATAATAATTTATACTAAATTTCAAATAATATAAAAATAAGGAATATTTAATGAGAGTTAAAAAGCAAACCTTAAAAGAAAAAGCTTATGAATATATAAAAAATAAAATAATAAATTGTGAGTATGCTCCTAATGCTTTTATAAATGAAGAAATGATAGCTAGTGAGTTAAGTGTTAGTCGAACTCCTATAAGGGAAGCTCTTATGAGATTAGAACAAGAGCAATTAATTAATATTCTTCCAAAACGTGGGATAATTGTTTGTCCTTTAACTCCTGATTTAATTACCTCTATTTTTGAAACAAGGTTACTAATTGAACCATTTATTATTGAAAATTACGGCCAATATTTGGATAAAAACAAATTACTAGAATTTAAAAAATTGTACGAAGGCGAATATAGGAAGGATAGAAGTGAATTTGAAATAGATGATGAATTTCATGGATTTTTATCTAGCTGTAGTAAAAATACTTATTTAGTTAAAACTTTAGAAAATACTACAGTTCATAATCAGAGAATTAGAATATATTCAGGAATAAAAGTTTTTAGAGTACCAAGAACTTATGATGAACATATTCATATAATTAGCGCATTATTAGAAGATGATTATAAATTAGCTGCTAATAAGCTTAGAGAACATATTTTACAATCAAGAAAAAATTCACTTGAGATAGTGTTTTCATCATAAATAAAATAAAAAAATAATTTCAATTGGAGATATATATTATGAAAGAGTTTATGGGTAATGATTTTTTACTTCAAAATAATACTGCTAAAGAATTGTTTGAAGCTGCAAAAGATATGCCAATTTTTGACTATCATTGTCATTTAATTCCTAGTGAAATTGAATCTAATAAAAGATTTGATTCAATTGTAGATGTTTGGTTAGGGGGAGATCATTATAAATGGAGACAAATGAGAACCTTTGGTCATGATGAAAAACTAATTACAGGTGATGCTGATCCTTATGATAAATTTTATGCATGGGCTCAGACAATGGAAAATTTAATTGGTAATCCACTTTATCATTGGACTCATTTAGAACTTCAAAGATATTTTGATATTAAACTACCTCTAAATACTAAAAATGCAAAAACTATTTATCAAATTACTAATGAAAAATTACAAAACGATAAAGATTTAGATGTTTATGGTATTATGAATAAGTTTAATGTTCATACAGTTGGAACAACTGATGATCCTATTGATTCATTAGAATATCATAAAAAAATTATGGATAGAGGTGATTTAAAGACTAATGTTCTTCCCTCTTTTAGACCTGATAAAGCAATAATTATTGAAAAAGATACTTTTATTGATTACATAAATAAATTAGCTAAAGTTGCTAATGTTGATATAAAAAATGTAAATGATGTAGTTGTAGCTTTAGTAAATAGATTAGATTATTTTGTAGAAAATGGATGTAAAGCAACCGATCATGGTCTTAGTAATATTCCAGCTGTTTTCTTAAGTGAAAATGAAGTAAATGAAATATTTAAAAAGAGAATGAATAATGAAGCTATTACTTTAGTAGAAGCAGAAGCTTATAGTTCATATATTTTACTAAATCTTGCTAGAGAATATCATAAAAGAAACATTGTTATGCAACTTCATATATCAGCACTTAGAGATAATAATACTAGAATGTTTAAATTATTAGGTCCTGATACAGGTTATGATTCATCTCATGATAATAATGTTGCATCAAAAGTTTCTTTATTCTTAAATGAATTAGAAAAAACTAATCAACTACCAAAAACTATTCTTTATTCACTTAATCCAAAAGATTATTACTCTTTAGGAACTCTTTTAGGTTGTTTCCAAGGTGATAATATTAGAAATAAAGTGCAACTTGGTTCTGCTTGGTGGTTCTTAGATCATAAAGATGGTATGGAAGAACAAATGAAAATTTTAGCAAATTTATCTATGCTTCCAAACTTTGTAGGTATGTTAACTGATAGTAGATCTTTCTTATCCTATCCAAGACATGAGTATTTTAGACGTATTATGTGTAACTTAATTGGAACTTGGGTTGAAAATGGTGAAGTATATAATGATAAAGAACTATTATCTAAAATCGTTAAAGATATTTCTTTTAATAATGTTGAAAAATATTTTAATTAATTATTAGGCTTTAGCCTATCAAATAAAAAGTGTTGTGTAAGTTTTATTTATAAACTTAATAACACTTTTTTTTTACTATTACTAAATCAGAGATTTTAGTTTATCTTATTTGTTTTATGATTGTTGGTATGAGATAATAATAAAAAAGGAGCTTTTATGAAATTTAAATTTATCTTTGTATTATTAATAGTAGTATCTATCCTTTTAGTAGGTTGTGCATCTAATAATAAATTTGAAGGAGATCCACTAGAAACTGTTGAAACTTTAGATCTAAATAGATATTTAGGAAGATGGTATGAAATTGCTAGATTCCAAAGTGGATTTGAAAAGAAAATTTATGGAGCGACTGCTGAATATTCTTTAAAAGATGATGGAAGAATAAAAATTGTTAATAGTGGTTTCAAAAATAGATTAGATGGTACTTATAAAGCTGTAAATGCTGTTGCATGGAGACCTGATGATTCTGTTCAAGGAGCTTTAAAAGTTAAGTTCTTTTCATTATTTACCGCTGATTATTTAGTATTTGCAATTGATGAAGAGAATTATGATTGGGCATTAGTGGGTAATAATAACAGAAACTTTATTTGGTTCTTATCAAGAACGCCTGATTTAGATGAAGAAACTTTTGAATATATGAAATCTATAGCTATTGAACAAGGCTATGATTTATCTCAGTTGTTTATTGTTCCACAAAAAGCTAGAGAATAAAAAAAGTTTATTAAAAAAATATTAACTATATACTTAAAATTAAATTAGGATATTTATTTGTATCCTAATTTTTTTCTTTTTTTAGTAACCATTATATTTATAATTATAGATTGATGAGAAATCTAGCTTGTTATCTTGTCATTTAATCCCTCTATATCATATAATCAAAAACCATGGAAACATATAATACAGATGACATTATTTATGCTCTAGCTACAGGCTGGAATCAAAGTGCATTAGCAATTATTAGAATTAGCGGAAAAGGCTGTTTGAAAGCTTTATCTTCATGTTTTTCAAGACCAAAGAGTCTATTGAATTCTAAAAATGCAACTTTATTACATGGCTTTATAGTTGGTGAAAATAATCATAAAATAGATGAAGTTGTTCTATCTATTAATTTAGAAGGACATGGATATACTAAAGAAGAAGCCGTAGAAATTACTACTCACGGTTCTTTAGCTGTAATTACAGAAATTATGAATTTACTTTCTAATAATGGAATGAGACAAGCAAAAGGTGGAGAATTTACTCTTAGGGCTTTTTTAAATGGAGCTATGGATTTAACTCAAGCTGAAGCTGTACATGAACTTGTAACATCTCAATCTCAAATGGAAAGAGGTTTAGCGTTAGGAAGATTAGAAGGAACTCTACATAATAGAATTGAAGAATTAAAACAAAATCTATTAGGTGCAATGGCAATTATAGAAGTTCAACTTGATTATGCTGAAGATGAAGTCGAAGATTTTGATTTCCCATTAAGTGTAATATCTGATACTAGAGATTCTATTGCTTCTCTATCTGATACTTATGAAACAGGTAGATTATATTCTCAAGGTGTAAAAATTGTTTTAGCTGGAAGCACAAATGCTGGTAAAAGCTCTCTATTCAATCTCTTATTAAAACAAAAAAGAGCAATTGTATCAGATATTCAAGGAACAACTCGTGACTATATTGAAGCTCAAACTGTAATTAGAGGAGTTCCTGTTAGATTATTTGATACAGCGGGGTTAAGAGATAGTAGTGATTTAATCGAAAACGAAGGTATTAAAAGAACTAAGGAATTAATAGATATTTGTGACGTTGTAATATATTTAGTAGATGGAGTTGATGAAAATACTATAATTGATAGAAGTATTATTGACAATTCTAAGACTATATTAGCATATACAAAGAGAGATATTAAACATAGAAAAGAAGCTATATCGATTAGTACAATTACAGGTGAAGGGTTAGATCATTTATTTGATGCAATTTTAGAAAAAACAGCATCAGGAATATCTATTTCTGATGATTCAACACTTGTAATTGAATCTAGTAGACAACATAAACTTTTAGAAGAAGCTAGAGAAGCCCTAAATACAGCACTAGAATTAAATTCCATTGATATGGGATTAGATATTATCGCTCAAGAGTTAAATAATGCTATAACTGCTTTGGGTGGTTTAACAGGTGAGATTACAAGCGATGATGTACTTGATAAAGTATTTGGTGGATTTTGCGTAGGAAAATAAGGAAACAGTATGGATTATGATGTAATAGTAATTGGTGGTGGACATGCAGGAATTGAAGCATGTCTAGCTACTAGTAGAATTGGTTTTAAAACATTATTAGTAACACAAAATATAGATGCGATTGGAAGATTATCATGTAACCCAGCAATTGGTGGGCTTGCAAAAGGGAATATTGTTAGAGAAGTAGATGCATTAGGTGGGGAAATGGCTCATTTAATTGATGATACTATGATTCAATATAGAATCTTAAATAGAAGACGTGGGCCTGCAGTTCAATCCCCTCGTGCTCAAGCTGATAAATTCGCATATCATATGAAGGCTAAACATACATTAGAACTTCAAAAAGATTTAGAAGTTTTTATGGATACTGTTGTAGATTTGATGATTGATCATGATAAAAATGTTATTAATGGTGTAATTACAGAAAGAGGCCATAAAATATCTTCTAAAACTGTAGTCTTAACTACAGGAACTTTTATGGAAGGTAGAATCTTTATTGGTAAATATGACTCTCCATGTGGAAGGCTTGGCGAAGCTGCTGCTATTGGACTTGGCACAGCTCTAAGAAATCATGGATTTACTTTAGGTAGAATGAAAACAGGTACACCTGCTAGAGTTAGAAGATCTTCAATTGATTTTTCTCAGTTAGAACTTCAACCTGGTGATGATCCAATGATGCCTTTCTCTTTTGATTATGAAACAGTAGACAGACCTTCAATTCCATGTTATATCACTTGGACTAATGAAAATACACACGCCGTAATTAAAAAATATATGCATTTATCTCCACTTTATGGTGGGAAAATTGTTGGTAAAGGCCCAAGATATTGTCCATCTATTGAAGATAAAGTTGTTAGATTTCCAGATAGAAATAGACATCAAATCTTTATTGAGCCAGAAGGTGCAGAAAGTGAAGAGATGTATTTAAATGGACTGTCTTCTTCTTTGCCTGAATTTGTTCAAAATGAATTTATGAGAACTATGAAAGGTCTTGAAAACGTTGAAGTTATGAGACCAGCTTATGCAGTTGAATATGATTATATGGACCCACTTCAACTTCTTCCATCGTTAGAAACAATTAAGATTAGTGGTTTGTTTGTTGCAGGTCAAACTAATGGTACTAGTGGTTATGAAGAAGCTGCTTGTCAAGGTTTAATGGCTGGTATAAATGCAGCCCAAAAACTTAAAGGTGAAGACTCTATTGTTTTATCAAGAGCTGAAAGTTATACAGGTGTATTAATTGATGACTTAGTAACTAAAGGTACAAAAGAACCATATAGAATGTTCACATCTCGTGCTGAATATAGACTTAATATGAGACATGATTCTTGCGATCAAAGATTAACTGAAATAGGACATAAAGTTGGACTTCAAAGTGAAGAAAAACTTGAAAGATTAAAAGAAAAGTTAAAACATATAGAAAGTGTTAAAGATTTATTAAAACATCATTCATATAATAAGAAAAATGCTCTTCAAGCATTAAAAATGCCAGAAGTTGAGATTGATGAAATGATAACAAAAATACCTAAATTAGCTAATTATAGTGAACCAGTAAGATATCAAACTCAACTTGATGTTAAGTATGAAGGATATATTAAAAAACAAGAAAAAGAAGTACAAAGATTTGCATCTTTAGAATCTATTAGAATTGCTGATGATTTTGACTATGATAGTGTTAGTGGTATGAGTACTGAGGGTATTGAAAAATGTAAACAAATTAGACCTAGAAGCATTGGACAAGCTAGTAGAATAAGTGGTCTTAGGACTACTGATGTGGCTGTATTAATGGTACATGTTAAGAGATGGAGAAGTAATCAATAGTGAATTATGAGAAAATATTAAGAGAATGTGCTTCATCTTTAAATATAGAGTTAAGTGATGAACAAGTTTTAAAACTATTGAGATATGTTAGTGAGATTGAATTATTTAATAAAAAATATAAATTAGTTGGTGCTAAAGATGAAGAAATCATAACTAAACATATTATGGATAGTTTATCAGCTGTTAAAGAAATAGAAAAACACATTAGTGATGATTCAATTATTTGTGATGTTGGATCAGGCGCTGGCCTTCCTGGTATTCCTTTAGCAATTTATTTTGAAAATAATAAATTTGCTCTAATTGAAAGAATGAGTAGACGTGTAAATTTTTTAAACAATGCTATTATTGCACTTAGATTAAATAATAGAGTTGAAATTATTCCTAAAGATTTGAAAGAGGTTGATAAAAAGTTCGATTTAGTAACATTTAGAGCTTTTCATCCGTTATTTGATATAGTTGATGAAATTGATAATATAACTCATAAAGATTCGATTATTTGTGCATATAAAGCTAGATTGGATAGTGTAGTTGCAGAAAAAGATATGGTCGATAGTGAGTGTAGTAGTAAATGGGAATTTGAATATGTAAATTTAGATATACCATTTATTGATGCTCCAAGAATGTTATGTTTATTGAAAAAATGTTAGTATAGTTAATGAGTCCTTAATTGGGCTCTTTTTTATTTGTAAATAATTAATTAGTGTAAAAGTAAAAAAGGTCGAAGATTTTTTAAAAATATGATATTATTAAAAAAGTTAGTTTTGAGATACTTGAGATGAAAAAAAGAAATAAAAATAAAATAAAAAATAATAATTCAACTAAAAAAAGTAAAAAGGGGAAAAATAAAAGCACTTCACAAAAACTTAAAAGAGGGAAAGTTTCTCTTATTATAGGGTGCATCGGTGTTATTTTTTCTCTGATCTTATTATCTTCTATCTTTATTGATTTATTTAATCAACCGATAGGATTAGAAGCCTATGCAGATAAAGTTGTTAATTTTTTTCTCGATAAATTAACTTTTGTAAAAAATCATGCTTTATTATTATTATTTACAGCTATTTCAACTTTCATTATTTCAATTATGATTTTGGTATATAGAAGAGATAAACAATATTCTTATATTAAAATAGGAATATTTAGTATGTGCGTTTTTAGCTTTTATTTAATTACATTAAAAGCTATTAATCTGCCTTTTCCAACATTTGTTGTAAATAGTTTTTTAACTAATGATTTAACTTCTGCACAAATATCATTTAGACTATTATTATCTGTAATTTTAGAAATAGTTTTATTAATTATATTTAATCCTATTTGTGACTATTTAAATGAAAAGCGTTTTATAAGAAAAACTAGAAAACCGGAAAAAAATAACACAAAAATAGTTGAAGAAAAAGTTCAAAAAGAGAAAAAAATTGAACCTCCAAATATTGATATTGTAACTAAAAAAAGTTCTTTAGGTATGAATATTCCACAACCAGTGGATGTTAAAATTCCTTCTTTTGTTCAACATGTATCTTTAGATACAAATGATATTGGAGATATTGAAACTCCTAAAAATATTGAAAAATATGAAGCTGATGTTCAAAAGATTAATAAAGAAATAGATAGTGAAGTAAATGATTATATAAATCAACCATCGACTATATCATATGAAACTCTTCTTAGAGCAAAGAAAAATGTAGAAGAAAAGATGAATAAAATAAATTCACCTAAACCTATCAAAAAAACAGTAGTAAAGAATAATAATAATTCTAATCCACTTGATTTACAGTCTGTAATTAAAGATAGAGTTTCTAAAGATACAATAAAAAGAGAAGATGATGACTTACCTAGTGTAGATACTTCTATTAAAAAAGAGAGCCCTGCTGTAACAGCTTATAAACAAAGAGAAGCAAAAAAAGCGAGAGAATCTGTTTCAAGATTATATAATTCAAATAGTAACTCAGATGTGCAAAAAACAGACAATTATAAAGAAAATGATACTGTTGAAAATAATAATTCTATAAAAAACATCATGAAAAGTGGTCATTTAATAAAAGCAACTGAAGAGCATTCTTTAAAAAAAGAGATTGATAATATAGTTAGTGAAAATGAAAATAAGAAACATGAAAGCTTATCATTGATTGATGAAATTAATAAAAAAGCACAAGAACATAGGCATGAAATTATAAAAGATATTGATGATATTTCTTTTGAAGACGAAGGCGCTAGAAATGTTTTATCTTCATCATTATATTCGAATAATTCGATAAAGAATGAAGATAATTCATTAAAACCTAATGAGATTGCTACTAATAATTATTATAGTAGTGCAAAACCAGTTAATGGTGCTAATTTGGTAGATGAAAAGGAAGAAACTGTTAAAGTAATTGAAGAGGATGAAGAAGATTTAGAATCAGCTATTGCCGGTCTTTCTTGTTCTAACTTTGTAAATCCTAATAAATTCTCATATAAATTCCCACCAATGTCTCTATTAGAGGTATATCCTCAATCAGAGCAAAGAATAGATGATATTACAAAAGAGAAAGCCGAAATCTTAATAGAAACTTTAGCTCAGTTTAAATATGTTGTAACACTTAGAAACATAGTAAAAGGACCTTCTATTACAATGTTTGAAGTAGTACCTGGAAAGGGAATAAAAGTTAGTGCTATTAATAATTTACGAGATAATATTGCTATGAATTTAAAAGCAAAAAAAGTTAGAATATTAGCCCCTATCCCAGGCCAAAGAGCTGTTGGTGTCGAAATTCCAAATGATGTGAGAGAGAAAGTTGGGTTTAGAGAAGTTCTTCAAACTATTGATACTGATAGATATTCAATTCCAATGGCAATGGGTAGAAATTTATATGGAGATTGTAAAGGTTTTGATGTAACAACATCTCCACACATGTTAATAGCAGGATCAACAGGTTCTGGTAAGAGTGTCTGTGTTAATTCATTGATATGTTCAATTCTTTATTCTAAAACTCCTAGAGAAGTTAGATTAATCATGGTAGATCCAAAAGTTGTTGAATTAACAATATATAATGGAATTCCTCATTTATTAACACCTGTTATTACTGATCCAAAGAGAGCTTTAAAAGCTTTAGATTTCTGTATAGATGAAATGGACAGAAGAAATAAGATGTTAGCTCAGATGAGTGTAAGAAATATTAAGAGTTATAACAAGAAAATAGTAGAGCAAAGAATTGCTCGAGAAAAAATGCCATATATTGTTGTAATAATAGATGAGTTTGCATCTCTAATGAGTATTGCAGGAAAAGAATTAGATGAAAAAGTTTCTAGACTTACTGCTATGAGTAGAGCGGTAGGAATACATTTAGTATTTGCAACTCAAAGACCATCTGTTGATGTAATAACAGGTGTTATAAAAAACAATTTACCAACTAGAGTTGCATTTGCTGTTACATCCACACAAGATTCTAGAACAATTATTGGAAATTCTGGTGCTGAGGATTTACTCGGTAAAGGTGATATGTTATTTAGTGAAAATGGAAAAGCTGTTGTAAGAATGCAAGGTGTTTTCTTATCGGATCAAGAAGTAGAAAAGATAGTAGATTTTGCTAAACAACAAGAAGAGCCTGAATATATTGATGAATCATACTTTGATAGTGATTATGAAGATGAAGATAGCACTCCCCAATCTTATAGTAATGAAGATGGAGATTTATGGGATGCAGCATTACAAATAGCTTATGAAAGAAATGGTACATCAGCTTCCTTTTTGCAAAGAAGATTAAGAATTGGGTATAACAAAGCAGCAAGACTTATTGAAGCAATGGAAGAAGAAGGAATACTCGGTCCCCCTAATGGTAGTAAACCAAGGGAACTATTAAAATATCAATAAAGAAGAAGGTAATATATAATGTTCAAGGAACATGCAGTAAAAAATGGAGACATTGTAAAGGTTGAAGATGCTGTAGTAAATATAACATACAGAGAAGTTCAATTTAGTTTTTCAGTTTATGAATCAATTTCAATTGTTAATAAAAGAGCTATATTTTTAGAAGATCATATAACTAGATTATTTAAATCATGTGTAGGAATAAAATTAAGACATCCTTTTAGAAGAAGTCAAATTAAACAATGTATTATTGATTTAATTACTATTGATAATATTGAAAGTGCTACTATGAGAATTTTAATAATTGGTGGTGCAAATCCTCAATTATTTATCACATACACAGATAAAATTACATACCCAAGTCTTTATTACAAAGAAGGAGTATCAGTTACAACATATGATGGGGAGAGAATATTTCCTAAATTTAAAACAAGTAACTTATTATTAAGTTATATTGCATTAGAAGATGCGAAAACAAAAGGAGCTTTTGAGGCTATACTAGTTAATCCTGATGGATATTTATTAGAAGGTACTAGATCAAACTTTTATGGTTTCAAAAATAAAAAATTATATACTGCAGAAAATGAGAAAGTATTAGAAGGAATTACTAGAACAAGAATATTGGAATCTGCTAGTGAATTAGGAATAGAAGTTGTAATGAGAGCACCTATGTTAAAAGAAATTAGACATGGGGATTTTGATGAATTATTTATATCTTCTACTTCTATGGCAGCTATGCCAATTAAAGAAATTGATGAGATGCCTTTTGATACAGATTTCTCAAGAACTCTATCTTTGATGAAAATGGTTAGAGATAAAGAAAAGTTTGATAAGTAAAACCTTACATAATATAGAGTATTCTTGTAATAATAATGAATTTATATTATTCTTTGCTTGTTTTTTGAGAAATAATTCCTAATAAGGTGAAATATAAATGAAATTTACACAATTACCTTTTAATGAAAATGTATTAAAAGGTATAAAAAAAGCGAACTTTATTGAATGTACTAAAGTTCAAGAAAAAGTATTGCCAGTAAGTCTAGAAAATAAAGATTTAATGGTTCAATCTAAAACAGGTTCTGGTAAGACAGCTGTTTATTTATTAACAATATTACAAAGAATTGCTATATCAATTGAAAATAATCAACCATTAGAGAAAGCATTAATTGTAGCACCTACAAGAGAGCTTGCTGTACAGATAAAGCAAGATGCTAAATTATTAAGTTCTGAATTAGATGTTAATATTGGTGTTTTCTACGGAGGCGTAGGATATGAAAAACAAGAGAAACAATTAAAAAATTGTGATATTTTTGTTGGTACACCTGGAAGATTATTAGATTTTCAAAAAAGTAAGAAAATAGACTTTAAGAAATTTGATATATTTGTTTTAGATGAAGCTGATAGAATGTTTGATATGGGATTTTATCCAGATGTCAAAAAAATGTTCTCTCTTTTAAAGAATAAAGATAAAATGCAAACAATGTTATTTTCAGCTACACTTAGTTTAAGAGTAAGAAATCTAGCTTGGGAATACATGAGTAATCCTATTGAGATTGAAGTTGAACCAGAAGAAATTTGTGTAGAAAAGATTACTCAAGAACTCTATCATGTTTCAAAGGAAGAAAAGTTCATTCATTTCTTATATTTAATGAAAAGAGAAAATAGTGAAAATGCATTAATATTTACAAATACTAAAGCTAAAGCAATTGAACTAGCTAAAAGACTTTCATTAAATGGATTTAATACCAAATATCTTATGGGGGACTTAAGTCAGTCTAAAAGATTAAATACTATTAAGAGGATGAAAGAGGGGCAAATTAAGTATCTTGTAGCAACAGATGTTGCAGCAAGAGGTTTGCAAATAGATGATTTACAATTAGTTATAAACTATGATATCCCAGAAGATTTTGAAAGTTATGTTCATAGAATTGGAAGAACTGCAAGAGCTGGTAAAACTGGTAAAGCAATAACTTTAGCTTGTGAAGAGTTTATTTATGGACTTGAACCAATTGAAAATTATATTGAAATGAAAATTCCTGTAGAGTGGGTTGATGAAGATGAATTAGCTAAAATCGAAGATAAATCTAAAGATTATAAATTTAGAGATTTAGTTAGTGAAAAAGAATATGCTTCAAGAAGATCAACTCCTTCATCAAGAAATAAGAGAAGTCCTAATTCTAGTAATCGAAATTACAAAAATAAAAAATCTGATAGATCTTATGATAGAAATAGAAATAATGATCGAAATAAAGATAGAAATAATAACTATAAAAACAAGAAGAATTATGATAAGGATTCTAGAGTAAAAAAAGAATATCCTAGAAATAAAAATAAGAAAGAATATAATGAAATTAGGCATTTATCTATCGAAGAACGTCTAAATTATTATAAAACCTTATATGGGGACGATAAATTATTAGAGAAATCTACTAATAGTAAAAACCCTAAAAAACCTCTACAAAAAGGTCAAAAGCCTGCTAAGGTTGAAGTAAAGAAAACTACTTCTAATAGTAATAGAAAGGCAGTTAAACCACAGAGTGCTGAAAGTAATAAGAAAAAAGGTCTCTTTAGTAGATTTTTTTCAAAATTATTAAATAAATAACCTTGTTGAATAAAAATAGATAGATTATTTTTTTATTAGATATACAAAAATGGAATGGTAAAATTATGAAATATATACATTATTTATTTGTTGGAATATTATTTTTTATTGGAGTAATTATTTCTACTGTCTTATGTGTAATACCTGCAAACATTATCAGATTGTTTAATGGTAAAAATCTTTCAAAAAAAATATATTGGTTTTGGGCTCCAAAGCTAGCAAGTTATGTTCTATGGTTATTAAATTGTCGAGTACATATTAAGGGTTTAGAAAATTTACCAAAAGATCAATCAAATATATGTTACATTTCAAACCATCAAAGTTTATTAGATATTTGTATGGTTGTAGGAAAATTAAAAGTAAAAGCTTCACCTATTGCAAAAATAGAAGTATTAAAAGCTCCTTTTGTTGGTTCTTTTGCTAAAGGTGTTGGAACTATTTTATTAGATAGAAAAAGTCCTAAATCTTCAATTAAAGCTATATTAGATGGTACTAATGAACTTAAAAAAGGTAAAAGTGTTATTATTTTCCCTGAAGGTACTAGATCTAAAACTGGAAAACTAGGTGAATTTAAAGCTGGAAGTTATAAAATGGGACTACGTGCTCAAAGCACATTAGTTCCTCTTGTTGTTCAAGGTACTAGAAGTGCATTAGAATCTAAAAAAGGGTTTAAGAGATATGATTGTTATATAAATATTCTTGAACCTGTTAGTGCAAAAGGTTTAACTAAAGAAGAACAAAAAGCATTCCCTGAAAAAGTTTCGAATTTGATTAGAGAAGAATATAAGAACTTACCAGAATATAAATATTAAAATGTTAGCTCTAGAAATTAAAGGTTTGACTTTAAAATATAAAAGTTGGACATCAAAACAAACAGAAAATGTATTTGATAATTTAAATTTAAGTGTAGCTGAAGGTGAAAAGGCTCTAATTTTAGCAAACAGCGATGAAGGTAAAACTACATTGTCACGTTTGTTATCTAATCTATTATTAAAATTTATTCCATGTGAAATTAGTGGTTCAATTAAGCTATTTGATAATGATATAACAAAATTTGAACCTTATGATTTAGTAGAGCAGATTTGTTACGTTTCTCAAAATCCAATGGAAATGTTCATAACTACTACAGTTGAGAATGAGATAGCATTTCCATTTGAAACATTAGGTATTGAAAGATCTTTAATAATAAAAAAAGTAAATAAAGCAATAAAAGAATGGGGCTTAGAAAAATACCGTGATGTCTCACCCTCTGAATTATCAGGAGGCGAGAGGAAAAGATTATTACTAGCTGTAACTTTTGCACTAAATTCTAAAATCATTTTACTCGATGAAGCTTTTGATGATTTAGATAAAGATTATAGAGCTTTATTAGCAAAAAAAGTAAAAGAAAGTAAAAGCACTGTATTAGTTTTTAGTGCTAGATATTTAACTCAATTTGAAGATGTCTTTGATACAATTAATGTACTTGAGAATAAACAAATAGTAAAAAATGAAAACTTCAAAAATAAATTTACACACCAAGATGTCACAACATATTTAAATGATACTAGATTAATTTATGAGCACGAAAAAAGAGTTGAAAATATATTAATTAATAAAGAAGAGTTACAAATTGAGTCTTTAGAAATTGAGAGAGTGAGAGAGAGTTCAAAGAGTAATAATTTTAAACTTCTTTGTAACGATTTTTCTATAAAAACTGGAGAAATTGTTCGTTTAGTAGGAAATAATGGAAGTGGTAAATCAACTCTAAGTAGAGTTCTATGTGGATTAGATTCACCGATTAAGGGAAAGGTTTTACTAAATAAAAAGGAAGTTGAAGAAGCTGTATTAAGAACTAAAATAGCTTATTTATTTCAAAATCCAGATTTACAGATTTTTTTACCTACAGTAAAAGAAGAATTAGCTTATGGTCTTGAAAATGATTCATCTTACAGCTCAGAAGAAATTAAAAGTAAAGTTAGTGATTGTGCTGCTCTATTTAATTTAGATTTAGATGAAACACCTTCTACTATGAGTTTTGCTCTTAGAAAATTCTTACAAGCAGGAGTATATTATCTATTAGATAGGCCATTTATTATTTTTGATGAAATAGATGGTGCAATGAATTATGAAGATGCATACTATATTATTGATAAACTTAGTGAAAGAGGAGCTGCTATCATTATAATTACACATGATGACAGCTTTGCTAAAAGTATTAGTGATAGAACATATATAGCAAAGAGTGGAAAAGTTGAGGTAGTGAAAAATGAGTAGTGCTACAATATATAGTGAAGGTAAAGGTGTATTATATAAACTTGATCCGAGAACTAAAGTTATTGTGACTTTAGTTGCTTGTGTGTTTGTTTTTTTACCTATGAAATTTACTGCTCTAGTTATTTTTTCAGCTTTTTTAACTATATTATCTTTTTATTCAGTTGGAAGAAAAAGTACAAATGGAATAATTAAGGCTATAGTTCCAATGATGATTTTAGTAATAATATTTTCACCTTTATATGAAAGATCTGGGACTCCATTACTTATATTAAAAAATTCATTAATAGTTACTTATGAAGGTTTATTGCATAGCTTAACTTTAACTCTAAGATTTTATTCTATTACATTCGCTTGTTCTCTTTTGTTTTTTACAACAAAGATGAATGATTTTATCTTAGCTTTACAATTCTTTTTCATACCTTATAAAACATGTTTAACTATTTCTTTAGTATTTAGAACAATACCAACAATTTTCGATGCTTTTAATCAAATTTCTGATTCTCATAGTTTAAGAAGATCTAAAGAAACTAATAAAAAGAAGATAAAAAACCTTTTTCCAACCCTTACTAGTGCTCTAGTAGTATCTCTTAAAACAATACCCTCATTAGCAATGTCACTCGAAGCTCGGGGTTATGGATTAAAAAATAAAAGAACAAATTTTCATCAATTATCGAAAAATAAGTGTTTTTTTATCCAAACTGTTGTCATTATGTTTATTTTTACTATAATGGTAATTGCATTTAAAAATTTTTAGGAGTAATTTTTATGGGAAATCAAAAATCAAATTCTGCATTGAGAACTTCATTAATTGCAGTATTAACAGCAGTAGTTGTAGTGTTTACTATTATTATTAAGATTCCAACTCCAACTAAAGGATATTTGAATCTTTGTGATTTAGCTATTTGTTTTATAGCTTTTACATTCAGTCCAATGACAGCGTTTATAGCAGGTGGTTTGGGGACCGCAATTGCCGATATTATTTCAGGTTATCCACAATGGGCACCAATATCATTTGTTGTACATGGACTTGAAGGGTTAGTTGTAGCACTTATTGTAAAAAGAAGCGTACAAGATATAAGTGATGGAGTAAAAGTTTCTCCACTTAGAGTTATTCTCGCTATGGTAGTTTGTGTAATAATAGTAGCTGGTGGTTATTTTATTTTAACAGCTATTTTTATGAGTATTGGAATAGGAGCGGCAGCAGCAGGTATTCCTGGGAATATAGCTCAAGCAGGTATCGGTGTTGTAGCAGGTTATGCATTATCAAGAGCAGTTGTAAAAGCTTATCCGCCAGTGCAAAACTTATTAAATTATTAAATAAATCAAAAAACGTTGGAATTTTCTAACGTTTTTTTTTATATATGATTATTTTGTAATTGAAAAAATAATTAAAAAATATAACAATGACATAAATTTGTTTTCAGGGAGTTGAAATGGATCAAAAAAAATCTGATTTAATAGTTGTATTAGATTTCGGTGCACAGTATAGCCAATTAATTGCAAGACGTGTGCGTGAAGTAGGAGTGTATTCACAAATATTGCCATTTAATTGTAAAATCGATGACATTTTAGAATTAAATCCTAAAGGTATTATTTTTTCAGGAGGACCCGCTTCTGTGTCTGTAGAAGGATCACCAAGGGTCGATAGTAGAATTTTCAGTTTGGATATCCCAATTTTAGGTATTTGTTATGGGTTACAAGTCATGATGAAACAAAATGGTGGAGAAGTAACTTGCCCTGAGAAAAAAGAATATGGTCTTGCAAATATTGATTTTGTTAAAGATTCTATTTTATTTAATAAAATGACAGATAAATCACAAGTTTGGATGAGCCATGGAGACTCAGTATCTCAATTAGCTAAAGGTTTTGAAGTAGTAGCTTCTACTGAAAACTGTCCAATAACAGCTGTTGAAAATAAAGAAAAGAAATTTTATGGTGTTCAATTTCACCCTGAAGTAGTTCATTCTGTAGAAGGAACTCAATTAATAGAAAATTTTGTAATTGATGTTTGTGAATGTGATAAAACTTGGAGTATGTCTTCTTTCGTTGATCAAGCTGTGAAAGAAATTAGAGAAAAAGTTGGAGATAAACAAGTTCTTTGTGGTCTTTCTGGCGGGGTTGATTCTTCTGTTGCAGCAGTTCTTATTCATAAAGCAATTGGAGATCAATTAGTATGTGTTTTTGTTAATAATGGATTACTAAGAAAAGATGAAGCAGAAAACGTACAAAAAGTATTTAGAGATAATTATTCTATTAGATTACAATATGCTGATGCAGAAAATGACTTTTTAGATGCTCTTAAAGGGGTTAGTGAACCTGAAGCAAAGAGAAAGATTATCGGTAAATTATTTGTCGATACATTCTATACTGAAGCTCGCCAAGCTGGGGATATTTCTTTCTTAGCTCAAGGTACTTTATATCCTGATGTTGTAGAATCACAAAGTGCTTTCGGTGGTCCTTCATCAACTATTAAATCACACCATAATGTTGGCGGTTTACCTGAAGATTTAAAATGGGATTTATTAGAACCTCTTAGATCTCTATTTAAAGATGAAGTAAGAGAATTAGGAAGAGAATTAGGACTCCCTGAAAATATGGTAAATAGACATCCTTTCCCAGGTCCTGGTCTTGGTGTTAGATGTGTAGGTGAGATTACAAAAGAAAGACTAGATACATTAAGAGATGTTGATGCAATCTTTATTGAAGAAATTACAAAAGCTGGACTTTATGGTGAAATATGGCAAGCTTTAGCTTGTTTATTACCTGTTAAGAGTGTTGGTGTTCAAGGCGATGAAAGAACTTATAGAGAAGTTTGTTCATTAAGAGCTGTAACTAGTGAAGATGCTATGACTGCTGATTGGTATAGGATGCCACCAGAAGTATTACAAAATGCAGCATCAAGAATTTGTAATGAAGTGGCTGGAGTTAATAGAGTCCTCTATGATATTACAAGTAAACCACCTGGAACAATTGAGTGGGAATAATAGTATAAATAACATAACTCCTTTCTTGAAAGGAGTTATGTGTTAATAGCTTTTTTTGTATTTTATCTAATTTAATAACAGAATCTATTTAATCGTTATCATATTCTTGGTGATGAAATAATATTGCACAAAATGATTCAAATAAAAATCTTAATGTAGGTAAATCATTTAATAATATTTTTTTTGATATATTTAATAATGGACTGGCTAGCAGGGGCAGTGAAGAAAAAAAAATGTTTTTTATATTTATTTATAATTAACTTCACAGTATATTATATATTCATTCGGTCGTTTTCGTAATATTCATTCGGTCATTTTAGCAATATTCATTCGGTCATTTTAAAAATAACAATTTTAAATTAAAATTTCCTAGAGAAAAGAATCTTGATAGAAATAATTTAGCAAGCTCTTGTTGTTTAACTTCCTATAAAGAGTGTTGGGTTTAAGGTGTTGAGAGAATATTTATAGAAGTTTGTTCATTAAGAGATGTAACTAGTTAAGTTGATATGATTGCAGATTGGTTTAGAATCCACTAGAAGTATTACAAGTTGGAGCATCAAAAATATGTAATGAAGTAGCAAAAGTTAATATAGTCATCGATGATTTTACAAGTAAATCATCTAGAATAATTAAGTGTGAATAACAAGATAGATATATTAACTCTTTACATATTAGGGTGGTAATTAAACCAAAAATTTATGTTTTACAGTTCTTCTATCTATGTTTAATTCTTTACCTAAAGCTGAGTAATTAATACTTTTTTAATCAAAATTAACAATTATATTTCCTTTAATTATCATATTTCTTCCAAATCTTATTATTTGGGGAATTATAATCTAATTTTAGAGGTAGTCTATTTTTATTTTAAAAGGAAATGTTCACATTTAAGATATAATTAATATACTGAATTGTAAAAATTTTTGACTTGTTGATAAATAAGAACATAAAGCATAGGTTTCTTTGTGGACGTCCATTCCGATTGTGATTATAATAGTTTGCATATTGATGTGGCCTCTCTTTGCATGTGGTAATGCATGCGGTTTGTTTTTTTCTTATAACCACTTTAATGCTAAATCCACGATCTTGCAAATTCTGAGGTCACATCATATCGTTTAAATATATTGCTAATCAACTTGAATTCAATCCATGTCATTTGTATAATACTGATTATGATTTCAAAAGATTTTCTTATTTCAATGTGTAAATTTATAAGTGAAATTCTAGGACCAACTTCAGAAGTGTTATTACATAATGGAGAAAATGGTGTTATAGAATGGATAAATGATAATGCTATATCTCAAAGAAAAATTGGAGATATAAATGCAACTTCTATTTTGCAATTGCTTAATTCTAAATGTGTTAATGATAATACAGATAAAATAATTGGAACTCTAAATACATCCGAAGCCAATACTTTAATTAGAACAAGTAATTTTATGGTACGTGATGATGAGGATAAATTAAAATATGTAATTTGCATTAATCAGGATATTACAGGATTTGTTCAAATAAAACCTTTTTTGGAGAATTTATTTGCAGTCCAAAATGATAGAGTTGTTGATATTAATGAGACAAGTAATAATGCAGCCGATATAGAAGAAATAATGACTAATATTATTCTTGAAGAAGTTAAGCATGCAGATGTTTATAAATTAGAAAGTAAAGCAGCAAAAATGTCAGTTTTGATTAGACTCTATAATAGAGGTGTATTTAAAGTAAAACAAGCTATTCCAAAAGTATGTGAAGTTTTAGATATAGCACAGCCAACTCTTTATAAATATTTAAAACAAATAGAAAAAGAGGACGAAGAATAATATTAAATTTAAAATTGTGAAAAATCATCGGTTACATAGTAATTGGTGATTTTTTTTTATCTAAAAAATATAGTTAGGATAAATTTTTATAAAAAAATATAAAAATAAATACGTATATGTCTTTATAATTATCGAAAAGGAATAGAATATATGTATAATTAATATGATTTAATTCACATTAAATATACATATTTATATATAAATATAGTAATAATATTATAATTATAAAAATAATATGAAAATATAGTTAATAATTTTTATTTATTTTTGTTTGCTATATTTTAATAGATAAAATAATATTGACATATAATTAATTATATATTACTATCCGAATAGATAAAATATTATCACTTTAGGAGTAATTATGAAAGCGAAAGATTTTTCAAATAAAGTTTTAACAGGAATGAGTATTGGTATTGTTGCTGCTCTTGTTCCAAGTGCTATTTTAGGTGAATTAAGTAAAGCCTTAGGATTAGCTGGTATTGTTACAATTACAACAATGGCTGCTAGATTAGCTGCATTTGCTATGGGTTTATGTATTGCAGGTCAGTTTAAAATGAAACCAATTCATTCTGTAGCATTAGCTGTTTCAACAATGATTGGTAGTGGTGCTCTAAGAATGGTTGAAGGATCTATGGTTTTAGCAGGACTTGGAGATATAATTAATGCTGGTATAACTGCTGCTATTGCTGCAATGTTATTATTATTCTTTAATGATCGTTTTAAAAGTTATACTATGATTTTAGTTCCAACATTAACAATTGCTATAAGTAGTGCTATTGGTTTATTTACCTTACCATATGTTTCAATGATTACCGGTGCTGTAGGTCAATTTATTGCTTGGTGTACTACATTACAACCAATATTAATGGGTGCATTAATTTCAATGAGTTTTGCAATTATAATTATTTCTCCAATTTCAACAGTTGGTATCGCTCTTGCAATATCTCTATCAGGTATTGGTAGTGGTGCAGCTAACTTAGGTATTTGTGCAGCAGGTTTTGGTTTAGCAATTGCTGGTTTTGAAAAGAATGGTTGGGGTACTTCTTTAGCTTCAGTATTAGGATCTCCTAAATTACATATGGCTAATTTCTTGAAGAATCCAAAAATGGCTATTCCTTTGCTATGTAACGCTGCAGTATTAGGTGTTTTAGCAGGTATTATTGGTATAGTTGGTACTCCAATGAGTGCAGGTTTTGGTATTAGTGGATTAATTGGTCCATTAAATCACTTAGGAATTGTTGGTTATAGTGCATCAAACTGGTTAATTGTTTTACTAGTATTTATTGCTTTACCAATAGGCTTAGGTTTTGTATTTAAATATATATTCTTTAATATTGTTAAAATATTAAGTGCTGATGATTATGCAATCGAAGTATAAGGGTTTTAATATGTCAGAAAAATATAAAATAACAGCATTTGCAAGTAGACCAGATGAAAGAGGAAGTTTTGATTTATTTGAAGAGAAACTTAACTTAGATATTAATCATGTAAGTAATCAATTATCATTAGATGTAGTAAGTCAAGCTAAAGGTAGTATAGGTGTTACAGTATTAGGAAATTGTGATTGTTCAAGACCTGTATTAGAAGAATTATCCAAACTTGGTGTTAAATTTTTAGCTAGCAGAAGTGCAGGATATAATAATATAGATGTTGAAGCAGCAAAAGATTTAGGCATTAAAATCAGTAATTCGCAATATTCCCCTAATTGTGTAGCTGACTTTGCTATAATGCTTGCTCTAATGTTGAATAGAAAAGTTATTACAGGGTTAAAGAGAAATATTGCTAATGATTATTCTCTTCCAGGTTTACAAGGTCATGAAATGAAAAATATGACTGTTGGTGTAATTGGGACTGGTAGGATTGGTCAAGCTGTAATTAAAAATTATAGTGGTTTTGGCTGTAAGATAATTGGTTATGATTTATATGAAAATGAAGAAATGAAGAAATATATTTCATATGTTGATTTAGATTATTTATTAGAAAATTCTGATATTATTACACTTCACACCCCATTATTTGATAGTACTTATCATATGATTAATAAAGAAAGTATATCTAAAATGAAAAAAGGCGTTAAGATAATTAACACAGCTCGTGGTGAATTAGTTGATACTGAAGCTTTAATAGAAGGTTTAAAAACTAAACATATTGGAGCTGCTGGACTTGATGTTCTTGAAAGTGAAAAAGGTATATTCCATACTGATTGTAGATTAAAGGGTATGGTAAATGAGCAAATTTCTATTTTAAAATCTTTAGATAATGTTGTTTTGACTAATCATTTTGCTTTTTACACTGATCAAGCGGTTGAAGATATGGTTTATTGTGGACTTAATAGTTTATATCAATTTATTACAACAGGAACAGCAGATTTTCAAATAAAGTAATTATAAAAATATAATATGAATATAATAAATACAGATAGTTAAAAAATGACTATCTGTTTTTTTATATTCTATTAGGAAAAGATACATTATAATCTTCTAAATGTTTAAACTTATGTTGACAATATTATATTATAAGAATAGCGTTAATTAAATTGCATTTAAAAGGGTCTGTTATGTTTCATATTAAGCGTTCTAAAGGTATAGGGATAAAGGATACTTATATATCAAGTATCAATGTGATGCCGTTTCTACTATCTGTTTTATTTTTTGGTATTACAAATAGTATTGCTCGGGCTGTAATGAATAATTTCTTAGCTGATATTGTTGGAATTACAAAAGTTCAATTAGGAGTTGTTGAGTTTTTTAGAGAACTTCCAGGTCTTTTTCTAATTTATATATTAGCTTTTTTGTATAAGCAAAGTGATAAAAAAAATTATCAAATTGCAATATTAATATCTATATCAGGTTTTTTAGGGTTAGTTTTTTTAAGACCAACTTTTTGGATAGTAGTTACTTTCTTTGTTCTAAATAGTTTGGGTGAGCATATTGTTATGCAAGTTAGACAAAGCTTAGCTGTTGAGATGGCTAATCCAAATATGAATGGAAATGCTTTAGGCCTTATGAATGGGTTTAGATCAATCGGACGAATCTTGGGTTTTGTTATCGTTCCAGTAATATTTTGGTTTATGGCTAAATTTGGTTTTAATAGAAATGATGTAGAAAGTTATAAAGTTGTATATTTTGTTGCGATGGTTATTGCTTTTATAGCATATTTATATACTTCTAAAATTCCTAAACTAGAGTCTGAGAAAAAGACAGGACCTAAAATATATTTTCATAAAAAATATAACAAATATTACATTTTATCATTTTTCTATGGCGCTAGAAAGCAAATTTTTATTACTTTTGCACCTTTCGTATTAGTTTTGAACTATGGAGCAAGTGCTTCTTATATGTCGATTTTATTTGCAATTACAGCAGGTCTTTCAATAATATTTGCTCCTGTAATAGGTAAATTGATAGATAAAATTGGTTATAAAAAAGTAATGGTTGCTGATACTTTAATATTGATTATAGTCTGTTTCTTCTATGGCTATGCTCATAGATTATTTTCTCATAATATTGCGTTCTATATTGTAAGTCTAAACTATGTTCTTGATTCTATTTTATCTTTATGTAGTATGGCTTCTTTAGTTTACTGTAAAGATCTTTCAGAAAACCAAGAAGAATTTAGTAAAACTATTACTACAGGTATTTCTGTAAATCATTTAATTAGTATAGTCATTGCACTTTTGGGTGGTTTGATATGGCAACTTGCTGGTATTGAAATTCTATTTACTATTTCTGCTATTTTAGGTTTATTTAATAGCATTTTTGCAGCAACAATTAAAACTAGTGGTAAAGAAGTAATATAATATAAAAATAAATATAATTTAGCTTTTATCTAAAAGATAGTGATTATAAATTAAAAAGCAGCTCGAATAAGAGCTGCTTTTTTAGGAGGTTTGTATTTATATATATGTATTGTATCTACTATTCGATTGTATAAGAGATCTTTACGTTACTTACATAATCACCTGCAGGAAGTTCACTGTTACCTTCCCAACTTAAGTTAAAGTAATTAACTAATAAGTCATCATGTTTACCAGCATCTAAAACTTCA